>JBKPBZ010000259.1:0-14979 GCA_046727115.1 Actinomycetota bacterium
ATACCGCCGGGCTGCGTGGTGCCGTCGACGAGGTCACGGCGAACGGAGACGCGGCCCGCTGAATTGCCCGACGCCGGGACGCCGACGGAAAATGACCGCAGTCCTACTAATCGCGCTCTGGAATTTCTGGCGCTTTCCGGGAAACACGGAGTCCTGGAAGACAAGACTGCCCATGTCCAACTGCAGCTCGGTCAGGTCGACGCTGCCGGCGGCCATGTACCACCTGGCCATGTAGCCGAGGTCATGGTCTTCACGGTCCTCGGCACGAATGCCCCTGAGGTCCAGCTGTGCACCATTGACGTATAGGTCGGCAATGTTGGACGGAGCATGATAGGCCATGTTGATGCGAAGCCCCCAATACCGTCCCTCTTCGAGTCCCGCCTTTAAGCGGCGGAGGATGGTCGCGGCAATGAGAGAGCCTACATCCGAAAGGTTGTCTTTGTCCTTCTTCGCCAGTCCTAAGAATTCAGTCAAAAGACTTACGCAGTTTTGCCGTTCAACTTCGTTGCGCTGAGCAAACCATTCATCGGTCAGGGACTCGATTGAATGGACGCCAGCAATGGCGAGGGGGAGTTTCTTGCTCCCCAGCTGCTCTGCTGCAAGTGAGTAACGGTCCCTAAGGGCGGAGACCACCTGGGTATCATGCTGCCTTTGCTGAAGTTCCAAAAGGCTGTTAGTGATCGATAGATTTTCCTCTGTCGCCCTCTGACGCCGGTAGGTGAGGAGGAGCGTCACACCGACACCGAGCGCAGCCGCTGCTGTCACAGCGTTACGAAGAACGCCGGACTGTTGGTCAGTGGTCAGCGTCTGTTGATTTCCCAAGGGTGTCAGACTCTGCGTGGTGTAGGCGGCAAAGACGTAGGATAGCGCCGCGACTAAGGCTAGAGAGGCGAGAAACCCGAGTAGGACCAGCCCCCATAGGCTGACCCTTTCCTTCGAAGCAGCCGTCGGGGACTCGTGACGTTTCCTGGACATGGCATCCTCGTTTGTCTCGAATATTGGGTGGATCACAGGGGCAATATGTGCGCCGATCCAGCTTCGTTGCTGCCTCTGTGACCTTCATGTGCGTCTGAAGACCGGGATGAAACTGACACTCCACGAAAGACCGGCGCCGGTGCTCCCTCAAGCACCGGCGCCCTCTCGCTCCTGCCGAGGTGGTCTTGATGGACTTCTGTTCAGGTGTCAGGGCACCAGGATGAAGCGGATCGGGTCGCCGATCTTGTTCGCCAGCCGGTTCACGGCGTCGGCCGCCTCGGCGAGCGGGAAGTGGTCGGTGATCGAGGGCGCGAGGTCTAGACGGCCAACCTCGGCCAGCCGGACCAGCTCGCTGACCGACTCGGGGGTGCCGCCGTAGTGGCCGCGCACCTGCTTGCCGAGGTAGTTGAAGGTCAAGCCCTCGGTGATGGTGAGAGGCCTGGGGCTGATTCCGACCAGGATGAGGGCGCCATTGAGGCCGAGTACGGAGGCGGCCTGCTCTCGGACGGCGGGCACGCCGGCGCAGTCGAAGGCGAAGTCCAGGCCTCGTCCGCCAGTAGCCATGCGTATGTGGTCGGCGAAGTCGTCTGCGGCGGGGTCCAGGGCAAAGTCCGCACCGAAGGCCAGGGCACGTTCGCGGGCGCTGGGCAGCGGGTCGACGGCGATGACCGGCGCGGCGCCGGCCATGCGGGCGACGCGGACGTTGTGCGCGCCGACTCCGCCGACGCCCCAGATGCCGACGGACTGTGCGGGGCGCACCCCGGCGGTGGCAACGACGGCGGCGTAGGGGGTCGAAACCGCGTCGGGGATGATCGCGGCCTGATCGAAGGGGAGGTTGTCGGGGATGGGGATGAGCGTGTCCTCCCGGGCGAGGGTGTACTGGGCCCAGCCGCCGTCGTAGTCGATGCCAGCGGTGAGCATCTGCGTACAGGGGCGGCGGCGCACGCAGCCGGCGCATTGGCCGCAGGTCTTGCCGGCCTCGAGGGTAACGCGGGTGCCGACGGTCAGGCCGCGCCTGAGGTCAGGGCCGAGGGTGTGGATCACGCCGGCTACCTCGTGGCCGACGGTGACCGCGTCGGAGGTGGCGAACAGCGGGACGAGGGAACCGTCGAGCAGGTGGACGTCCGACAGGCAGACGCCTGCAGCCTTCACCTCGATCAGGATCTCACCCGGGCCCGGAACGGGGACGGGGACCTCCTCTACGGCGAACTTCTTGCTGTCCAGGTGGAAGCGTGCGGCGAGCATGGTATGCATGGTGATCTGCTTTCTCTGAGCGGCTTTTCCTGGCGGTTCGGGCCAATGGCTGCCGTGTGGTTGGGGTGTTTCGCAATCGGGTGGGGCCGGGAGGGGCGGAGTGGGGTTCGCCGCACCTCCCGGCGTCTGGGGGATCAGGCGAATGTGTGGCACCGCCGCGGTTTCAGTCTGGTGCGGTCTCGCAGTACCAGCCGGCCCATGGCATGTGGGTCAGCTCGCAAGCCCGGTGCTCAACCTGAGCAGGCAGAAGTTGCGGTGGCGGTAATGTCGTTCCATCGGGTTTGCCGGTGGCTGTCAGGATGCTGCCCTGGGGCGCGGCCGTGGCCTGGGTTTTGGTCGCCATGGTGGCTCCTTTGTTGAATTGCTGAGTTGTGGCCGGGAGGGCGCGGGGTGTCGGGACTGCCGCACCCTCCCGCGTCTGGGGATCAGGCGAAGACGTCCTGCTGGTAGCGCCCATCGGCCTCGAGCTGGGCGAGCCAATGCTGGGCGGCCTCGTCGTCGCTGCCGGTCCGCTCGCGGTAGATCGCTGCGAGGGCCTCGCGCACGGCGGGCGCCATGCGGCGGCCGTCACCGCAGACGTAGATGTGCGCGCCGTCTTCGATGGCTTGCCACACCGTGTCGGCAGCGTTGGCGATGGCGTTTTGGACGAACCGGGCCGGGTGGCCGGTCACCGCGGAGTAGGCGGTGTGCACCTGGGCGATCCCGGACTGCTCCCAGTCCTGCATCTCCTGCCGGTAGAAGTAGTCGTGCTCCGGGTGACGGCAGCCGACGAAGACCTGGGACAGGCCCACCTCGGTGCCGTTCTTCTGCTGCGACGCGCGTTCTTCCAGGAAACCGCGCAGTGGCGCGATGCCGGTGCCGGGGCCGATGAGAATCAGAGGAGTGGCGGGGTCGGCCGGCGGGGCGAAGGTCGGGGAAGGCACGCGCACGTAACCGTAGAAGACATCCCCGGGCTCCAGGCCACCGATGTAGGACGAGCAGGTGCCGCGGTACTGGCCGTCACCGGATAGGGCCGGGCCTTCCAGCAGGCCCACGGTCAGGCGCACCTGGCGGGGGTTGGCCAGCGGGGCGGAGGAAATGGAGTAGAACCGCGGGCGGATCGGGCCCATCATGTCCAGGAAGACCGCCAGCGGCAGCTCGACCGCCCGGAAGCGCTCCAGCAGGCCCAGTACGGAGACCCGCTTGCCCAGGATCTCAGTCCGGTAGCGCTCCTCGGCTTCGGCGGTGTCGGCCGTGTAGGCCTGCAGCTGCGGCCGGGTCCACGGGCACTCGGTATGCTCAGCCAGCGTCTGCATCTGAGACCGGGTGGCCACGTCCTGCAGCTCCAGGAAGTCGGTGAGCAGCAGTCCTGCCGTCACAGGGGTGCCCACCGGGAGGTGGGTGCGGCCGCCGGCGGGCTGCTCCAGGCGCAGGACCTGATCGCGGTCGACGCCGAGCCGCGCGAGGGCGCGCTTCGCCAGGGCGGGTTCGTTCTTGGCGAAGACGGCCAGGTGGTTGCCGGTCTCGTACGTGATACCCTCCGGCAGCCCGATGGTGATGGACTTCGCAGACGGGCGCGGCGGCTCGAGGCTGAAGTCCCACAGGCCGGTCGCGTCGGCCACGAGTTCCTCGTTGGCCACCACCGTGAGGGGGTAGGCCTGCTCGGAGACGATCGCGGGGCGCACGTCCGCCTCGGTGAGCAACTGCACCTGGAAGCGCGGGCTGCTCGCCTCGGAGGTGTCGGCGGCGTACTCCTCGGCCAGGGTGGCCCACAGGGTCTCCATCCACCGGGTGGCCATGCCGTCGAAGTCACCGGCCGCATCCGCGGCGCCGCGCTCGATGACGGGGGTGGCGCCGGCGGCCAGCAGGCCTCCTTCGATCCGCTTGGGGAAGCCCTGGTAAGTGGCCACCCACTGGGTGTTGCCGGCCCCCAGCAGCGCGAACCGCACGTCCGACAGCGAACTCTCCGGAAGTCCGGCGGCCAGCAGGTCGTCGAAACGCTGCGCGTTGTCCGGGGCCTTGCCGTTGTAGCTGGAGGCCACCACCACAAGCAGTCCCTCGCTGGGCAGGTTGTCGCCCAGCTCGTCCAGACCAACCAGCGTGGTGCCGAAGCCGGAACGCTCACTGCGGTCGGCGATGGTGCGCGCCAGGTCCTCGCACGAGCCGAGGCTGGAGCCGTAGGCGACCGTCAGGTTCACGCCCACACCGCTGACCGGTGCCTGCACCAGCGTGTCGCCGGTCTGCAGCTCATCCGCTGCGCCGAACACGGTCCGCTCGTGCTCCTGACGGGACCGCACTTTCAGTTCGAAGCCGCCGGGCTTGCGCGTCAGCGCCTCCTTGACGTCCATCTTGTAGTCGTTGGTGTCGGCGAACTTGAACTTCTGCAGCACCAGCGCGAGGGCAAGGCGGGCCTCGGTGAGCGCAAACTGCCGGCCGATACACGCACGCACACCGTTGCCGAACGGCTTGTAGGCGTGCGGGTGATGATTGACCCGGTTCTCCGGCAGCCACCGGTTGATGTCGAACTCCTCCGGCCGGTCCCAGGCCTTGGGGTGGGTGTGCAGCGGGCCCTCGAGGATGTTGACCCGCGCTCCCTTCTTCAGCTCGTAGCAGCCGCCGATGACGGTGTCCTCCAGGGGGGACTTGCCGATCATCGGGATGGGAGCCCACAGGCGGAGGGTTTCCTCGAGGATGCGCGGAATCACATCCATCTGCATGATCGTGTCGTAGTCCGGGACCGTGTCGCCCGGCAGCAGCCGGTCCACCTCGGCGTAGGCCTGGGCCAGCACGTGCGGGTTGCGCATCAAAGAGTACGTGGCGAAGGCCAGCAGGCCACTGGTGGTCTCGTGACCGGCGATCAGGAACGTCACCACCTGGTCCCGGACGTTGTCGTCGTCGAGCCCCCTGCCGGACTCCGGGTCGGTGGCCTCGAGCATCAGACCCAGCAGGTCATCCTCCGCGGCGCTTTTCCCTTCACGGCGCTCCTTGATCACACTCTCCACCAGGTCGCGCATCAGCTGGATGTTCGCGCGGTACTTCTTGTCATCGGCCTTGCGCAGCTTGGTCATCATCGGCAGCTCCTGCGTGCGCCGCAAGGACTCCACCAGCGCCTCCAGCAGCGCGTTGAGGAAGGGGTGAAGATCCTCCTTGGCGAACGAGTCGAACCGGTAACCGAACCCCGACAGGGCGATGGTGTCCAAGGTCAGCCGGGTGTAGTCGTCGGTGATGTTGACCGACTGGCCCTCCCTGCGCTCCCACTTGCCCACCAGGTTTTGGGCGATCTCCAGCATCTGTCCGTAGTAGCCCTTCATGGCCCGCTGGCTGAAGGCCGGGAGAAGTACTCGGTGCGCCATGCCCCATTCCTCCTCATGCTGGTGGGCCGTGAACAGGCCGGCGCCAGTGAAGTCCCGGACATGGGCTAGCGGCGTCTTGTCGATCTGCTTGAAGAACCGCGTTTCGTCGCAGACCTCGGCCACAAGGTCGGGGTCCCAGACGAAGATCTGCTCAATGTCGGCGATCTTCATGCCGTAGAGCCCCTCGGGGAACTGCTTGGACAGTTCGCCGAAGTACTCCACGGGGTTGGTGCTGGGGATCTGCGGCGTGTGGCCGAGCAGCGGGACCCCGCGCGGAGACCGGATGGGTCGCGGGTCGTTCTTGGACTGTGTGGTCATGGGTTGCTCCTTTGGACAGGGCGGGGATGGGCTATGGCGCCGGCGATGCAGAGATGTTCCGCAAAACATACGTTGTATGGAACTATAACCGTACAGTGTATGAAAGGTCGACCGCAACCCTGAATATTGGCGACTGTCATTCCGCCGCGCGGCCGAGGTTATTTCCATACGGTGTATGAATTTGATAGTGTCCGAGTATGGAAAAGGTGAAAAGTTCCCCGCGGGGGACCAGGAAGAGGGAAGTGCCGCTGACCGAGGCCGGGATCTATGCCGCCGCCCTCCGGCTCATCGACGCGGACGGGGTCGAGGCGCTCACCATGCGAAAACTCGCATCCGCGCTCGATGCGAACCCGATGTCGCTCTACTACCACGTGCCGAACAAGGACGCGGTGCTGCGCGGCGTGGCCAGAACGGTCGGCGCCCAGTTCCGCACCGCGACATTGGAGGACGCTCCCTGGCAGGAGCGCATCCGCCTGCTCGCCACGGATTTCCGGACGCTGGCGCACAGCCACCCCGAGCTCATGGGCTACTCGTTCAGCCACCAGGCGGACTTCATCCAGCCCGATGACCCGTTCTGGATCGAGCTCACCGCGATCCTGGACGCCGCAGGGGTGCCGGACGCGGAGCTCTCTCATTTCACCGCTCTCGTGGGTGTCGTCATCACCGGTGTCCTCACCGCCGAACTCAACGGCGCGCTCCACCGGTGGTCGAGCCTCAAACCTCCCAGTGCCGGCGAAGACGGGCTCACCCCTCCAGACCGTGACGAGAACCGCGTCTTCCACCTGGCGCTGGACACGATCATCCTGGGCCTGGAGAGCCAGCTCGCCGCCTAATTGGTGGCTTCCGGGGGTCCCGCCCATTGATGGTGCAGTTCGGTCATCAAGTGGATGATGACGGCGGTGCCGCAGATCTCTCGTCTCGGGGTGCTGCTGGCGTCCGGAGAATGGCGGACGCCTCCATGTCCACGAGCTTGCGTGTTCCGGTCCTTGAGCAAATGATCCAGAACATCTCCACGGACGGCAGGGTCTGGTTCACCCTTCCTCGGTGCAGAAGCTTGCCGAAGCGCCAGGCTTCGATCTCGTCTCCGAAGGAAAGTTCCGAGCATGAGCGGATAGGCGAGGACTGGGTTACCGCCATGATTGTCTCCTCTTGGTGTGGTTCCCGCTGCGGGGACGACATCTCCCGGTTTTCTATGACCGAGGCCGTACTGGGTGTTTTCGTGTCAGTTCAGTGAGCTCGGCGAGCTCGGCGAGCTCGGCTAGCCGGTGCGCCCGGGCGGATTCGGCCGGGGTGAAGGGCATCCGGGGACGGGAGAAGCCGAGGGGTCCATGCCGGGGGGATGGGATCTTCAGGACGGTCCCATCACATGCCGGTTTACTGGCCGAGGGTGAGGTGCTGTCGCTGGTGGGAGCAGCAACGGGTTCGGCGTCAAGGAGTTCGGCGACCGCGAGTTGGAGTTCCGCCGGGTCCTCGACGACCCGCAGCGCCAGGGCGAGGGCCTTGGTCTGGCCGTCCGCCACGGTCAGGGCCGTCGCCGGCCACGCCCGGACATCCCGTCCGCCTCCGGCGGCGGCCGCAGCGAGCAGTTCCGCGTGGGTGACATGACCGGGCGTGGAGACGACCAGCTCGTCCAGCATCCCGCCGGCCACGCTGTGATTCCGGCACACGAGGATCTCGGCGTCGACGCTGGAGATGGCTTCCGCCAGTTTCTCCTGGGCTTCGTTGCTGTAATCGATCAGAGTGCGGACCCGCCACAGGGCCGCAGAGTTGTGCAGCCGGCGGCGGTGACGCAGGGCCGGTGCGTGCAGCCAGCCCCGCAACGCGCGCCGGACGGAGGGCTCGGCGACCCAAATCACTAGTACGGTGGCCGTCAAAGTCAGGACCAGTACCTTCAGGACATAAGGCAGGGCCGCGTTCACTACAGCGGCGTGAACCAGCAGCTCAATCGGCAGCATGGCTGTGACGTTGGCCAGGGTGAGACGGGTTTTCGAGGGATGGGGCAGCTGGCCGCAGGAGTCACACAGCAGCGCCTTGATGGGGTTCTTTCGAGGCATTGAGGTGGCTATGCTGTGGACGCGTGGGGACCGGCTGGGTTGTAGGGCGTTCGTGGCGTGCACGGTCATGGGTTGCTCCTCTGTACGGGGCGGTATGGGCAACGATGCGGGATGCACCTCAGAAACATACGCTGTATGGAAGATAAACCATACAGAGTATGGAAGGCCGTCCGCAATCCGGAGTCGTGCGAGCGGTCGCCATTGCGCCCATGCCCGAGGCAATTTTTCATACACTGTATGAATCTGATACCGTCCCCCGTATGGAAAAGACGAAGAGTTCCCCGCGGGGAACCCGGAAGAGGGAGGTGCCGCTGACCGAGGCCGGGATCTACGCCGCCGCCCTGCGGCTTATCGACGCGGACGGGGTCGAAGCGCTCACCATGCGCAAACTCGCGACCGCGGTCGATGCGAACCCGATGTCGCTGTATCACCACGTGCCGAACAAGGACGCCGTGCTGCGCGGCGTGGCCAGAATGGTCGGGACCCAGTTCCGCACCGTGGCGCTGGAGGACGCTCCCTGGCAGGAGCGCATCCGCCTGCTCGCCACGGACTTCCGGACCTTGGCGCACCGCCACCCCAAGCTCATGGGCTACTCGTTCAGCCACCAGGCGGACTTCATCCAGCCCGAAGACCCGTTCTTGGTTGCGCTCACCGCGATCCTGGACGCCGCAGGGGTGCCGCACTCGGAGCTCCCGCAGTTCACCGCTCTCGGGGGTGTCGTCATCACCGGGGTCGTCACCGCCGAACTCAACGGCGCGCTCCACCGGTGGTCGAGCCTGAAACCCCCCGCCGCCGGCGAAGACGGATTAACCCCTCCAGGCCGCGACGTCCGCGTCTTCCGCCTGACGCTGGACACGATCATTATGGGCCTGGAAAGCCAACTGGGCGCCGATGGTGACTTCCAGGGCGCCGGCCACCTCTAGCTCGCAGCTGGGCCTGCAATCTTGCGCAGGAGGCCGGCAAGGTGCTGAATGCCCGGGCTTTCGGTCATGGTCCTGCGGTGCACCATGCCCACGTGACGAGCCGGCACGGGATGGACCACCGGTACAGCGACCACATCCGCGGGTAGTGCAGGCCTGCCGAGACGGGGCACGAGCGCCACCACGGCCCCTTGCTCCACCAGCGCGATGTGGGTTGCGAAGTCCGGATCGTAGACCTGAATATCCGGGACGCGGCCCAGATCGGCAAAAATCCGCAATAGAGCCTCGTTGCAGATGGCGCCGTGCGGAGTGCTGATCCAGCGCTCGTCAACCATGTCGGCAGCTTCCACCTCCGTCCTTCCCGCCAGGGGATGGTTGCGGTGAACCAGAAGATCCGCGATGTCATCGCAAAGCCACTCGAGCACCACGTGCTCTGGAATCACAAGAGGAACGGAGTTCCAGTCGTGGACGATGCCGAGGTCGGCTTCCCCGCCGGCAACGCGATCCACCGCTTCGCGAGGGTCCTCAGCCAGCACAGTGACGTCCAGATCGGTTCCGGAGGAAGCGAGCATGCCCAGCATCGGTCCCACAAGCCCCCGGCACGCGGTGGAGAAGGACACCACCTTCAAGCGGCCATACGGCTTGGCGGGATCGGCCAGCAGCGTGGACTGGAGTTCCTCCAGTTCGGCGAGAATCCGGCGCCCATAGGCGGCCAAGGCGAGGCCGCGTTCAGTCAGCAGCACCCCTCGGCCATGCCGCTCCAGGACCGAGAAGCCAGTCTGCTTTTCCAGCTTTTTGATCTGCTGCGATACCGCCGACGGGCTGAAGCCCATCACCTCTGATGCTGCAATGACGGAACCATGGTGCTCAATCGCTGCCAGCGCACGGAGCGCTCCGATGTCTATCATGAAGCAAACGTACACGCTATGCGATATGAATCAACGCTGGTGCTTCATTCTTGTTTCTGTCAAGGTGAGGAACGTGAACCTTCGCCATTCCTTGCTTGCCATCCTCGTCGCTGTCCTGTGGGGCCTCAACTTCGTGGCCATCGACTTGGGCCTCCACACCAACGGACGCGACGTTCCGCCGTTGCTGTTCGTGGCCATGCGGTTTGTCCTGGTGGTCTTCCCCTGGATTTTCTTCGTGCGCAAGCCTGATGTCGGCTGGGCAGCAATTATCGGCGTCGGACTCTTTATGAGCGCCGGCCAGTTCGGGCTGCTGTACCTGGCCATGGCGCTGGGCATGCCGGCCGGTCTGGCCTCCCTGGTACTGCAGGCGCAGGTTCTGCTGACGGTGCTGTTGGCCGCCGTGTTCCTTGGCGAGCGGCCCAGCGGGCGTCAGTTGGCCGGCGTCGTACTTGGCGTCGCTGGCCTGGCGGTAGTGGCGGTGGGCCGCAGTGCCGTTGCCCCGCTACTTCCGTTTGTCATTGTGCTGGCCGCGGCGCTTTCCTGGGCTGTGGGCAACGTGGTTGCACGCAAAGCCAAGGCGGCGTCGGGGCTGGGACTGGTGGTCTGGTCCGGTGCGGTGGTGCCGCTCCCGCTCACCGGACTTTCACTGGTCATCGATGGTCCCGATGCCATCACCGCAACGATCGGAGATCTCCAGCCTGCCACTGTCCTGAGCGCGCTCTACACTGCGGTTTTCGCTTCGCTGGTGGGCTACGGGATCTGGAACCGGCTGCTCGCGAAATACTCGCCGTCGGCCGTGGTCCCTTTCACGCTGTTGGTGCCGGTCGTGGGGATGAGCGCCGCGTGGCTGGCCCTGCAGGAGGTGCCCTCGGCCGCGGAAGTGGCGGGCGGACTGCTCCTGCTGGGCGGAGTGGCGACGGCGGTGCTCACCAGACGCGGTGGGCGGATTCAACGACAAGGCGCCGCTGTGCCGCCGGTTTTGCGCCCGGCCTCGGCCAGTGGCTTGCCGGCCGCCGACGCCGACGAACCAAACCTCCGGCGGCTGCAGGGATCATCCAGTGGAAAACCGTCCAATAACTGAGATAAGGCAGTTCAGAGGGGCAGCTCAATAGCTCTGCGTCTCACATTCTTGGAACCAGTACCTGAAGGGATTGTCCGTTGCAGGGGAGTCGCCGGAATGTGGATACTTCGGCGCTGAAAGGATTCGTTCGGCGCGGGACTGCCTGGCGGGGCCCTCAGTCCCCGTCATGGCTGCTGTGCCTCGTCCCGGCGATGATCTCGGTGCAGATAGCAGTCATCGGGTGCGCGGATGTGCGGGCTAAGCGGAGGAGCTCTCGGAAGGAGGAATCCGGGCTCAGCCCGTCGCGTTCCATGAGTATTCCCTGGGCGCGGTTGATGCTGTCCCTGCTGGTGAGGGCCGCAGTGAGCGCTTTGCTGAAACGGCGGGGTGTTTCGGACGTTTGAATGTTATCGAGCAGCAGGGCGGCGGGGGCGGCTAGCTTTTCGAGGGCCAACGCGGTTGTTTCATCAAAGGTTCCGGGTTGTGCTGAGTAGATTTTGATCGTTCCGAGACAGCCTGTCCCGGCCAAGAGGGGCACGCTGATCACCGACCGTACGGGCTGGCTGCTCATGGCCCGGGTCCAAAGGGGCCAACGGTTATCAGCGGCCACGTCGTGGATCAGGACTGTTCGTTTGGTTTCCCTGGCCGTGGAGCAGGGTCCTTGTTCGAGTTCGTATTGGACCTCATCAACCAGGAGTACGAGCGGGTCGGTGGCTCCGGCGCTGCTCCCGCGACCGTGTTCACCGAAAAGCGTTACACCGGCGCCGGTGCTTCCTGGGAATGTCTCATGGACACCAGCGGTGAACTGTTGCAGTGCCCGGTCTACTTTCTCTGTGGTGAGGAGCAGGCCCTTGATGCGGGCGAGGACGAGCGCGAGTTCATTCAGGGGGATTTCGTGCGGCACGGGTGACCTTTTGCGCTGAGGACAATACTGTCCCTTTATGGGCGCCTCCTGCTAGGCCGGGACCGGTGTATGCATACCTTGTCCACGTCCAGCATAACCGTCCGCTGTCAACAGAAAGGGGATGGTGGTTTCCGTTCACTGGCAGTTATCGTGAGTTCTCGGTACATATCGGCGAAATCGCAGGAACCGGATCCGTCGTCCACCCCCGCCGGAGCAAGGGGAGCGGGAGCTGACCGGGTCACAGGCAACCGCGACGTGATGTCCTTCGTATGAACGGAATTGCAGGCTACGAGAAGAGGAGGGAGAGATGGTTTCCGGAAGCGGTGATGCCAAGGCCGCTGTCACTCAGAGAGCGGGTGTTGGGTCTGACCTGGCCACGGAATTGAGTGACCTCGCCAGAGAGCTTCAGGAGGAACAGGACATTGACAATCTCCTGAAAGACATAGTTCACGCTGCTCTGGACCTGATACCGCACGTTGCCGAGGCCTCGATCAGCCTCGTCATCGGCAGGAATTCCGTCCAGTCCCGTGCAGCATCTGGAGAGCTCCCACGGAAGATCGACGCATTGCAAAGTGCTTTGGGTCAAGGACCATGTATTGACGCAGCCTACGTGGATCGGATTGTCCGGGTCCCGGACCTGCAAACGGAAGAACGCTGGCCGGAGTTCGCCCAGGCCGCCTATGATGCCGGTGCCCGCAGCATGCTGTGCTTCCAGCTCTTCGTTAAGGGCGACAATCTGGGGGCCCTTAACCTGTACGGCGAAGACGTCGACGTCTTCGATGAGGAATCGGAGCAGGTCGGCTTACTGGTTGGGGCCCATGCTGCGGTCGCATTCTCCGACGCGCAGGAAATCGGTCAGCTTACCCTGGCGCTGGACACACGGGACCTTATCGGCCAGGCCAAAGGAATCCTCATGGAAAGGTTCAAAATCAGCGCCCAGCAGGCGTTCCAAGTCCTGACCAGGGCAAGCTCCGAAACCCAGACCAAACTTAGGGACGTCGCCGACCACCTCGCCAGCAGCGGAGAGATTCCCACCCGCCGCCGCGACTAGGTACGGGCTGCTTCACGCGGCTGAGTCGGGTTGCGAGAAAGCTGGATCAGGGTTGGCTGGCTTGAGAAGGATATGGTCCACCGCCGCCGGGCCAGTCATCGGCACTCCCGTCCAGGAGTGCCGCCCGCCGATCCTGATCGACGCCGCCAAAACGCTGGCTGCGGATTCCGGTGACCTGCGCCCGCAGTTGGTTCTTGGAAGTCTTCCGAGGGAGGGCAGACATTGCTTGGTCAGGGCTCCGGTGCGACAGTGAACCGTGGCCACAGAGGAAGATGTCCGGCAGATCTGCCGTGGACTGCCGGGGGTCAGCGAGCGGCCCAGCTGGGGCCAGCCGGCGTGGTTCGGGAAAACCCTGATGGCACGAATCTGGGAAGATGGCGTCCTCACGGTGAAAACCGAGGAACGGGAGGCACTCGCAGGGACCAGCCCCGGCACGTACTTCTGGACGCCCCACCACGAACGGTCCCCGGAACTGGTGCTGGTCCGCTTGGAAAGGATCGACGTCGAGGAACTGGACGAGCTGCTGCAGGAGTCGTATCGCTTGGCCGGCGGGGGAGCGGGCAGGTAGGCGCCGGGGTCTTCCGGCGTTGTCGTGGGGGACCGGTGCGCGGATTAGGTCCACTGCCGCGGGCTGCGCCCTTCCGACCGTGGGCGGGACAGCCTACCGTGGGATCATGACTGACATTCCTGCAGATGACGGGCCTGCACCGACCGAAGACGACGGCGCTGGCATCGATGGTGACGCGTTCTCTCCGGTGATCGATCCGGACTATGTCCCGGAACAGGCGCCCCAGGATGGCGAGGCGGCTACAGGTGGGGAGCCGGTCGTGCCCGGCGAAGACATGCGTGACGGCGGACGGGGTGGAAGCCGTCACATCCCAAGGGACCCAAGGGATGATGAAGGCACTGTAGCGGCTTCCCGTCCCGGGAACTAACGTGTCGGTCAGGGCACCTAGGGCACTGCCGAACAGGCAGACATGCCGGCCCGGCCGGGGAGCGGGGCATCCCTAGACTCCCGGCGCATGACAACAGACACTTCACCCGGCGAGAAGCATGCCATGGCGTTCGTCCGCTCTCGCGCCCTTGCCTAGGGCACCACTACTGGAGATCGCGCTGACGCACGGGACATCACCGCACCATCTTTAGTTCTCCGGAGGGCCTCCTTCAGCCCCTGCCCATCCCTGTGGCCGCATCCGCATCACCTTCTGACGGGTCGGCGCGTAACGCCTCCGGGTCGGGAGTGGGCAGACCTGCCGGTCCTGGCACGTCGCGCGGAACGTCAGGGACCTCGCTGTCGGCTCGCGAAGCGGCACCGTCATCGGCCTTCCCCGCGCCCGTGTGCTCAACCTTGTCCGAGGGCGCCGTTTGCGTGCTGCTGCGGATGCCGCGGGGCGGTTCCTCCGTGTCGTCCGAAGCGTTGGAACCTTCGCTGATGGATGAATGAACACGTATGTCTTCATCAGGCGCACCCGGTTCGGGCACGTGTGCGTCATCCGTTGGCCGGGAGGTCCCAGCCAGGTCCTCCATGGCATTTTTCGCCGCCTTTTCGACGCTGTCACCGATGCCCATCGGTTTGCTCCCTCACTCCATGTCACCAACTGAGGTGGCCGATATTGACAACTCTAGAATTATCAGCGTGCTTACAAATAGTCCAGAGCAGTCACGCAGCTGCCGATGATCCTCCAAGCCACTGGCGCCCGAGCCTTTTGGTGAGGCGGTATCGCAGGCTCGGTCGCGACTAGCTACCGTGCCGGGACGAGAGTTGTTTCGGGTGGCCGGGGTTTGGTGACCGTCGGGACCGCCCGCTCTGTTCGTGTTGGGCTATGGCCTGCCTGGCGGTACGGGATGATCGACCGGGGTTGAGGCGGCCACTGATTTAAGGAAGGTCCGGTCTTGGGGGGAGAGCAGGAACTGGCCGTGTCGATCGACACCTTCCAGAATGTCCTGCTGATCGCCGGCCCGGAGGAGCGCCTCAGTCACGCTCCTGGGAAGGATGACGCTGCCGGGATTGGCCCGCAGCCATTCCTGCGTCCTTGGATCCAGCTTGGGCCACAGGCCCTCGATAGTCGTGCCCTTCATTGTTTACCCCCAACGGCATTGTCCGGAAGCAGAGAATAGTCTGTCTAACGTGGCGACGGTCGTCTCGCAATCATGGACGTCCGGACCCGGAGCCGCCAGAGGCTTTGTTATCTATTTTCCCGAG
>JBKPBZ010000260.1:0-15072 GCA_046727115.1 Actinomycetota bacterium
GTCTGTAATGTAATCCCCATCACCCGGCCCGCCGCAGACGCCGCAAGCGTCACCGCCCGCCGAGTGCAGTTGTCAAAGGAGCTAACCGGATGAGCAATCGAGCAGAGTCCTTCCTCGTGGGCCTCGTGGGAGACGGCGTCATGCCCTCCCTCACGCCCTACATGCACGAACGCGAGGGCGACGTGCAGGGCCTCCGGTACCTCTACCGCCCCATTGACCTCACCGAACTCGGCCTGCCCGGCCAGGCCGTGGGGGAACTGCTCGCCGGCGCCCGGAGCCTCGGATTCAACGGATTGAACATCACGCATCCGTGCAAGCAGCTCGTGCTCGACTACCTCGACGAGGTCTCGTCCGACGCCCGGCGCCTCGGCGCCGTCAACACCGTGGTCATCCGCGAGGGCCGCTTCATCGGCTACAACACCGACTTTTCCGGCTTCGCGGCGGCGCTGGCCTCCGGGCTCCCCGGCGCCACCCTGGACCGGGTGGTGCAGCTGGGGGCCGGCGGCGCCGGTTCCGCCGTCGCCTATGCCTTGCTCACCGCCGGGGTCCGCGAGCTGGACCTCGTGGACACCGACGCGGCGCGCTGCGCCGCCCGGGCCTCCGAACTCGCCGGATTCTTCCCGGAACGGACCGTCACTGCCCGGACGACGGCGGAGCTCCCGCAGCTCCTGCCGCAGGCCGACGGTCTGGTGCACTGCACCCCCGTGGGCATGGCCGCCCACCCGGGCGTTCCGCTGGACATGTCCCTCGTGGAGTCCCGGCACTGGGTGGCCGACATCGTGTACAGGCCGATCGAAACCGAGCTGGTCCGCGAGGCGCGCGCCAAGGGCTGCGAGGTGCTCGACGGCGGCCGGATGGCCGTGGGCCAGGCGGCGGACGCCTTCCGGATCTTCACCGGACGCCCGGCCGACGCCGACCGCATGCGCTCCCACTTCCTGGAACTCGTCGCCGCGGAAGAAGTGGCCGCCTGATGCGCACCGGAATCGCCACCGTCTGCCTCGCCGGCACCCTGCGGGAAAAAATGCAGGCCTGCGCCGCGGCCGGCTTCGACGGGATCGAGATCTTCGAACAGGACCTCGTGACCTCCCCGCTGAGCCCGGAGGACGTCCGGAAACTGGCCGCCGACCTTGGCCTCACCCTTGACCTTTACCAGCCGTTCCGCGACTTCGACAGCGTTCCGGAGGACTTGCTCACAGCCAACCTGCGCCGCGCGGACGCCAAGTTCCGGCTCATGTCCCGCCTGGGCATGGCCACCATGCTGCTTTGCTCCAACGTCGGCACGGCCACGATCGACGACGACGAGCTCCGGGCCACCCAGCTCGCCCGGCTTGCGGACCTCGCGGGTGAACACGGCGTCAAGGTCGCCTACGAGGCCCTGGCCTGGGGCAAGTACGTCAACGACTACGAACACGCCCACCGGCTGGTCGACACCGTGGACCACCCCAACCTGGGAACCTGCCTAGACTCTTTCCACATCCTCTCCCGGGACTGGGACACCGCCCCGATCGAGGCCTTCGACCCGGAGAAGATCTTCTTCGTGCAGGTGGCCGATGCCCCCAAGCTGTCCATGGACGTGCTGTCCTGGAGCAGGCACTACCGGGTGTTCCCGGGCGAGGGCCAGTTCGAGCTCGCCAAGTTCATGGGCCACGTGGTCCGCGCCGGCTACACCGGGCCGGTCTCGCTGGAGGTGTTCAACGACGTCTTCCGCCAGTCCGACGTCGAACGCACCGCCGTCGACGCCATGCGGTCGCTGATCTGGCTCGAAGAGCAAAGTGCCGCCTGGCTTGAGGCCAACCAGGCCCCCGCCGCGGGCGGTGGGGCCGGTCAGGTGCCCGGTGCCCGGGGCCGCTACCCCATGGAGCTCGCCACGCTGCCCCGGGTGGCCGAGCCCGCCGGCTTCAACTTCGCCGAGGTCCGCGCAGGGGACACCGCCGCCCTGGAATCCCTGCTCGGCCAGCTGGGATTTGCGTTCAACGGACGGCATCGGACCAAGGACGTGCAATTGTGGACCATGGGCCAGGCCCGCGTGATCATCAATGAAGAGCCGCCCGCCGGCGGCCAGCCGGCGTCGGATCTCTCCGCTGCCATTTCTGCCGTTGGATTCGACGTCGACTCCCCGGTGATCGCCGCCGCCCGCGCCCAGCAGCTCAAGGCCCCGGCCGTGCCCCGCAAGAGCCAGGCCAACGAGGAGATCTTCCAGGGCTTCGCCGCCCCGGACTCCACCGAGATCTTCCTGTGCCAGGGAAACCCGGACGGCACCGCCGCGTGGACCCGGGAATTCGGCGACGGCCTGGACCAACCCGCGGCGGACCGGGCCGGGAACCCGCGCGCCGTGATCGACCACGTCAACCTCGCCCAGCCGTGGCAGCACTTCGACGAGGCCGTGCTCTTCTACACCAGCGCCCTGGCGCTGGAACCGCAGCCGTTCGCCGAAGTAGCCAGCCCCACCGGGCTGGTCCGGTCCCAGGTGATGCTCACGCAGGACCGCGGCGTCCGCCTGGTGCTGAACCTGGCCCCGCTGATCCAGCAGGAAGGAACCACTCCAGGCACCGCAGCCGGGCCCCGGCCCGGCTACCAGGAACACATCGCGTTCGCGGTCGACGACCTGGTGGCGACGGCCCGGGCCGCACGGGACCGCGGCCTGGACTTCCTGCAGATCCCGGCGAACTACTACGAGGACCTCGATGCCCGGTTCGCGCTGGAGCCGGACTTCCTGGCCACGCTCCGGGAGCTCAACCTGCTCTATGACCGGGATGCCGACGGCGAATTCCTGCATTTCTACACGGCCACGGTGGGCAGCGTGTTTTTCGAAATGGTGGAACGCCGCGGCGCCTACGACGGCTACGGCGCTCCGAACGCGCCTGTGCGGCACGCCGTCCAGTACGACCACCTGCACCGGCTGGCCCGCCGTCCCTGATCACTTGCCCGTACAACAATCACACCATCGAAAGGAGGCTGCTGTGCCTGAAGAAATCAACCTCGAGATATTCAACGCTGACCCGATCACCGAGGACCTGGCCAACCAGACCACGGAGGCCGCACCAAAGACGCACGCCAGTGCTGTCCCTGCCGGGGATGCCGCCGCGGAGTCCCAGGCGGACCTCAGCGCCGAGATGAGGGCGATCGGCGAGGCCTACGCACGGGCCCTCAAGGACGGAGCCCCGGCCGAGATCCAGCCGCGGCTGGACTACGCGCCGTACCGCAGCAGCGTTCTGCGCCACCCCACGAAGAGCCTGCACCACGCGGACCCGGAAACCATTGAACTGTACTCGCCGGCGTTTGGGCACATGGACGTCCACGCGCTCGAGTCGGATCTCACCATTGCGCACAACGGCGAGCCGCTGGGCGAACGCATCCTAGTCTCCGGCCGCGTGCTCGACGGCGACGGGCGCCCCGTCGCCGGCCAGCTCGTCGAAATCTGGCAGGCCAACTCCGCCGGCCGCTACATCCACAAGCGCGACCAGCACCCGGCGCCGATCGACCCCAACTTCACCGGCGTCGGCCGCTGCATCACGGGCCCGGACGGCAGCTACAGCTTCACCACCATCAAACCCGGTGCCTACCCGTGGAAGAACCACCTCAACGCGTGGCGGCCGGCCCACATCCATTTCTCCCTGTTCGGCTCCGAATTCACCCAGCGGATCATCACCCAGATGTACTTCCCGGGCGATCAGCTCTTCCCGCTGGACCCGATCTACCAGTCGATCGTGGACCAGGACGCCCGTGACCGGCTCGTGGCCACCTACAACCACGAGCAGACCAGACCCGAATGGGCCATGGCCTACAACTGGGACATCGTCCTCACCGGGTCCAAGCGGACCTGGACCGAAAACGAGGCCCTCGGAGCGGACGGCGATGAGAATGCATAGGAGCGCCATGAATAACCCCACCCAGCTGGCGCCGACGCCGGGGCAGACAGTCGGACCGTTCTTCGGCTACGCCCTGCCCTACGCCAAGGACCGCGAGCTCCTGCCGCCCGGTTCCCCGGGAACCATCCGGCTCCAGGGCACCGTGTATGACGGCGCGGGCCACCCGATCCCGGACGCGATCCTGGAAATCTGGCAGGCGGACGCGGACGGCAACGTCCCGCACCACACGGGCTCCCTGGTCCGGGACGGCTACACCTTCACGGGCTTCGGCCGCACAGCCGTAGGGAACACCGGCACATTCACGTTCACCACCGTGAACCCGGGACCCACCGAAGCCGGGGCCGCGCCGTTCATCGCGGTGGCTGTGTTCGCCCGCGGCCTCATGAACCGCCTGTTCACCCGGGTCTACCTGCCGGAGGACGAGGCGGCACTGTCCCGGGACCGGCTGCTCAGCTCGCTGGATCCGGAACGGCGCCGGACCCTGATCGCGCGCCGGGATCCCGACGGCGGCCTGAGCTGGGACGTCCGCCTGCAGGGCGACGGCGAGACCGTGTTCCTGGATTTCAGCGACGCCAAGGGTCCCTCGGCGTGACGTCCTTCGAAACTGACGGCGGCGCCGGCCTCGACGGCGACTTTGGCCTGCTGAGTCCCGTGTCGGCGTCGCCGCTGGTGGCGGCGCTGACCGGGGACCGTGCAGTGCTCGCCGCCATCCTTAGGGTGGAAGCCGCCTGGGCGGCGGTCCTGGACGAAGCCGGTCTCGCCCCGGCCGGGTCCGCCGCGGTGGTGGCCGCCGCCGCCGACGTGCAGCGGTACGACGTCGCGGGCATCGCCGTCCGCGCCCGGGGCGGAGGCAACCCCGTCATCCCCCTGCTCGCCGACCTCCGGGAACAGGTCAGGAGCCTGGACACTGCCGGACTGGGCGCGGTACAGGCCGTCCACACGTCGCTGACCAGCCAGGACGTGCTCGACTCGGCCCTGATGGTGCTCGCCGCCGGGGCCGTGCGCGAACTGCTCACTGAGCTCAAGGCGGCCACGTCCGCTCTCGCCGGCCTCGCCGAAGCCCATGAGGCCACGCTCTGTGTTGCCCGCAGCCTGACCCAGCACTCGCTGCCCTACAGCTTCGGGCTGCGGTCCGCGCAGTGGTTCAACGGGCTCGCGGCCGCGGCCAGCCGGCTCGAGGCCGTCGAACTGCCGGTACAGACCGGCGGCGCCGCCGGGACCCTCGCTGCCGGAACGGTGCTCACTGCCGGCAATGTTCTATCCCCGTTTGACCTGGCCGACCGGCTGGCCGCCCGCCTGGGTCTCGCCACCGTCCCGGCCCCCTGGCACACCAACCGGCTGGCCGTGACCTCGCTCGGGGACGCGCTGGCGGCGGTGACGGACGCGGCCGGCAAGATGGCCGCCGACGTCCTGTTCCTGAGCCGGCCGGAAGTGGCCGAAGTCGCCGAGCCCCGCGCCGCGGGGCGGGGCGTGTCCTCGGCCATGCCGCAGAAGCAGAACCCCGTGCTGTCCGTGCTGATCCGCAGCGCCGCCCTGCAGTCCCCGGCCCTGGCCGGACAGCTGCACCTCGCCGCCGCCAACTTCAACGACGAACGCCCCGACGGCGCCTGGCACAGCGAATGGGCGGCGCTGCGCGAACTGCTGCGCCTGGCCCTCGGCGCCGCCGCGCAGCTGCGCGAATTGGCCCAAGGCCTGGAGGTCTTCCCGGTGGCGATGCGCCGCAACCTGGACCTCGCCGGCCCGCTGCTGCTCTCCGAAGCCGTCAACGCCGCCGTCGCGCCGCTCTTGGACGGGCCTCCGCTATTGGACGTGAACAGCGCCGGGACGGCACCGGGCCGGACCGGGAAGCAGCGGTTGCAGGCCGTCGTGGACACAACACTCCAGGCCCCGGCCGCGGAGCAGGCGGCCACCTACCGGGCACTGCTCCGCGCGGCCGTCCCCAACGATCTGCTCACCGACGCCCGGCTTGAGGAGCTTTTGAACCCGGCCAACTATCTCGGCCAGGCCGTTGACATCTCCCGCCGCATCCTCGCGGCATACCCGGAATACGCCGCCGGCCCGGCCTCACCTGAAGACCGTGCCACCGTCCCCCACCTCCAGAACGGAGCCTCCCGTGGCTAGACCCACCGTCAAAGCAGTCCTGCTCTCGCCCCAGCGCGCGCTGGGCGAGAAGCCCCTCCTCATCGTCGGGCCCTCGCTCGGAACATCCTCCCTGGTGTGGAGCCAGGCCGGCGCCCTGCTGGGCGTCGACGTCGACGTCATCGCCTGGGACCTGCCCGGGCACGGCGTCTCACCGGCGGCCCAGGAGACCTTCACGGTCGCTGACCTCGCGGACGCCGTGATTGGGCTGGTCGATTCGATCGCCCCGGGGGCGCGCTTCCACTACGCCGGGGTGTCCCTCGGCGGGGCCACCGGCCTGCAGCTGGGCATCAAGCACGGCGACCGGCTCAAGAGCCTCTCCGTGCAGTGCACAGGTGCGAAGATCGGCACTCCCGAGGGCTGGCTGGAGCGCGCCGAAACCGTGCGCACCCAGGGGACCCCGGTGATGATCCAGGGCTCGGCGCAGCGCTGGTTCGCCCCGGGATTCATGGAGAGCCAGCCGGAACTCAGCAGCCGGCTCCTGCACACCCTCCGGGACGCCGACCGCCTCAGCTACGCCTTCTGCTGCGAGGCCCTGGCCGGCTTCGACGTGCGGGACCAGCTCGGCACCATCCGCGTCCCCACCCAGGTTGTTGCCGGAGCCCTGGACACCGTGGCCCCGCCGTCGATGGCCGAGGAAGTCGCCGCGGGCATCGCCTCCGGCGGCGGCACGGCCACGGCCGTCAGCCTGGAGGGCGTGGCACACCTGGCCCCGTTCGAGGCGCCGGGCCACATCGCCGAACTGCTCAAGGGCCTCATCACCTGGACCGAGACCCGGGGGGCGGACGCATGATCGGCCCCGAACGCAATGGTGTGGTCCAGCCCGGCGCGACCAGCCAGGAAATCTACGACGGCGGCATGAAGGTCCGCCGCGAGGTCCTCGGCGCGGCGCACGTGGACCGCGCCAACGCCAACAAGGATTCCTTCACCGAGGACTTCCAGGACATGATCACCCGGATCGCCTGGGGCGGCATCTGGACCCGGCCCGGGATCAGCCGGCAGATGCGCTCCGCCGTCACGCTTACGGCCATGGTGGCCCACGGGCACTGGGAGGAACTGGCGATGCATATCCGCGCCGCCATCACCAACGGCCTGAGCCGGGACGAGATCAAGGAAATCCTGCTCCAGACCGCCATCTACTGCGGGGTCCCCTCCGCCAACACCGCCTTCAAGACCGCCCAGCAAGTGTTCCATTCCATGGATGAGGCAGAAATGGACAGGTCAGAAATGGACAGGTCAGAAATGGACAGGTCAGAAATGGACAGCGCAGAAATGGACCAGAACCCATGAACCAGGCTTTTGTGTACGACGCCGTCCGGACCCCGTTCGGGAAGTTCGGCTCCGGCCTCGCCGCCGTCCGCCCGGACGATCTCGCCGCGCACGTAATTCGCGAATCTGTGAAGCGCGCCCCGGCCCTGGACGTCGAGCGGATCGACGAGGTGGTCTTCGGCAACGCCAACGGCGCCGGCGAGGAAAATCGCAACATCGCCCGGATGGGCACCCTGCTGGCCGGGCTGCCGGTCTCGGTCCCCGGCACCACGGTCAACCGGCTCTGCGGCTCCTCCCTGGACGCGGCGATCATCGCCTCCCGCCAGATCAACACCGGCGACGCCGAGCTCATGCTGATCGGCGGGGCCGAGTCGATGTCCCGCGCCCCCTGGGTGCTGCCCAAGACCGAGAAGCCCTACCCGGCCGGGGACCTGACCCTGGCCTCCACCACGCTGGGCTGGCGGCTGGTGAACCAGGCCATGCCGGCGGACTGGACCATCTCCCTGGGCGAGGCCACCGAGCGGCTGGCCGAGAAATACGGTGTGGGCCGGGCGGCGCAGGACGAGTTTTCCGCGAATTCGCACAACCTCGCCGCCGCGGCCTGGGACGAGGGCTTCTACGACAACCTCGTCGCCCCGGTCCCCGGCACGGACCTGGTCCGCGACGAGGGCATCCGGGCCGGGTCCTCGGCCGAAAAGCTCGCCGGACTGAAGACCGTGTTCCGGACCGGGAACGGCACCGTGACCGCCGGGAACGCCTCCCCGCTCTCCGACGGCGCCTCCGCGGCCTGGCTCGGGTCCGAGGCCGCCGCCGGGATCCTGGGCCTGGAGCCGCTGGCCCGGATCGCCGGGCGCGGCGCGCACGCGAACGATCCCCAGTACTTCGGCTACGCCCCGGTCGAGGCCGCGAACAAGGCCCTCGCCAAGGCCGGCATCGGCTGGGACCAGGTGGGCGCCGTCGAACTGAACGAGGCATTCGCCGCGCAGTCCCTGGCCTGCATCAACGCCTGGGGCATCGATGCGTCCATCGTGAACCGGCACGGCGGCGCGATCGCCATGGGCCACCCGCTGGGCGCCTCGGGCGCCAGGATCCTCGGCACCCTGGCCCGGTCCCTGCAGGCCTCCGGGCAGCGCTGGGGCGTCGCCGCGATCTGCATCGGCGTGGGCCAGGGCCTCGCCGTCGTGCTCGAAAACGTAACTTCGGAAGTGAAGGGCTAGGCGATGCTGAATTTCATTGACACCGTCGGCGAGGCCGTCGCCGGCATCAAGGACGGCTCCACCGTGATGATCGGCGGCTTCGGCAACGCCGGCCAGCCCTTCGAACTGATCGATGCGCTGCTCGACGGCGGCGCCACCGACCTGACCGTGGTGAACAACAACGCCGGCCAGGGCGACCAGGGCCTGGCCCTGCTCATCAAGGAAGGCCGGGTGAAGAAGATGATCTGCTCCTTCCCGCGGCAGTCCGACTCCTGGCATTTTGACGAAAAGTACCGCGCCGGGCAGATCGAACTCGAACTCGTCCCGCAGGGCAACCTCGCCGAGCGGATCCGTGCCGCGGGAGCTGGGATCGGCGGCTTCTTCACGCCCACCGGCTACGGCACCATGCTCGCCGAGGGCAAGGAAACCCGCATCCTCGATGGCCGCGGCCAGGTCTTCGAGACCCCCATCCACGCCGACGTCGCCCTCATCAAGGCCCTCACGGCGGACGGCAGGGGCAATCTCGTCTACCGCAAGACCGCCCGGAACTTCGGTCCCATCATGGCCGCCGCCGCGAAACACACCATCGTCCAGGTCTCCGACATCGTCCCCACGGGCGGGCTGGACCCGGAGGTCATCGTCACCCCCGGAATCTACGTCAACAGCATTGTCCGTATTGATTCCGGCGGAGCCGCCGCCGCCGCCGTCAAGACAGAAAGCGTGGCCTGAGATGAGCATCCCAACCAATGACCAGGCGAGTGTCCGGACGGGCAGCCAGGCCGATATCCAGGCCGGTATCCAAGTGTCCGACAAGCCGCTGGGCCGGGACGATCTCGCCCGCCTCGTGGCCCGCGACATCGCCCCCGGATCCTTCGTCAACCTCGGCATCGGCCAGCCCACCCTGGTCTCCAACTACCTCGAGCCGGGGCAGAACATCACGCTCCACACCGAGAACGGCATGCTCGGCATGGGACCTGTTGCCGCCGGGGACCAGATCGACGGCGACCTCATCAACGCCGGCAAGATCCCCGTGACCGAGCTCCCCGGGGCGTCCTACTTCCACCATGCGGACTCCTTCGCGATCATGCGCGGCGGACACCTGGACATCTGTGTCCTCGGCGCCTTCCAGGTCTCGGCCACGGGGGATCTCGCCAACTGGCACACCGGGGCGCCGGACGCGATCCCCGCCGTCGGCGGCGCCATGGACCTCGCCACCGGCGCCAAGGACGTCTTCGTCATGATGACGCTCCTGACGCGCGATGGCGTGTCCAAGCTCGTGGAGGCGTGCACCTACCCGCTCACCGGGATCGGCTGCGTGACCCGCGTGTACACCGATAAGGCCGTCTTCCTCACCGGACCCGACGGCGTCCAGGTGCGGGAGACGTTCGGCTGCACGCTCGAGGAACTCCAGGCCATGGTCCCGGTGCAGCTCCGGGCCGCCGGCCCCCGCTGACAGTCCTGCGGCCGGATGACGTGCGCCCCGCTAAAGTGATGCGGGACCGAGAGGCGAGAAATGATTGAGCCAGCCAAGAGCGGCGGCGCGCCTGCGGCCAGCGACCAGTACGTGCAGTCGCTGGCGCGCGGGCTCGCCGTGATCCGTGCGTTCGACACGGACCACCCCAAGATGACGCTGACCGAGGTGGCGGCGCGGACCGAGCTGACCCGGGCCACGGCACGGCGGTTCCTGCACACACTCGCGGAACTGGGCTATGTCCGCACCGACGGCAAGATTTTCGCCCTGACCGCCAAAGTGCTGCAGCTCGGCTACGCCTACCTGTCCGGGCTGTCCCTGCCGCAGCTGGCCCAGCCGCACCTGGAAGAGCTCTCGCTCGCACTGGGGGAGTCGACGTCGGCCGCGGTGCTCGAGGGCACAGACATCGCCTACATCGCCCGGGTGTCCACCCGCCGGATCATGACGGTCGGCATCACGGTGGGCACGCGTTTTCCCGCCTATGCGACGTCCATGGGCAGGGTGTTGCTCGCGGCCCTCCCGCCGGCGAAGCTGGCGGACTACCTCGCGGCCGCCGAAATCCGGCCCCTCACGCCGGGAGCCATCGGCACACGGGCTGCCCTGCTGGCGGAGCTGGAGACGGTCCGCGCCCAGGGCTGGTGCCTGCTGGATCAGGAACTGGAGCTGGGACTGATGTCCGTCGCGGCGCCGGTCCATGACGGGCCCAAGGTGGTCGCGGCGATCAACGTCTCGCTGCAGGCCCAGACGGTGTCCGCGCAGGCGGACCCCGAGGCCTACCTCGAGGCCGTGCGTGAGGCCACGGTGGCCACGGCGGAACTCATCTCCGAGGACCTGACCTCGGGACGGTGAAGCATGGCCCTGACGTGACGGCTGGGAAGAGTGCCGTCAGGGAGCGGAGTCTGGGATCGGTTCTGTGGAAACCGTGATCGTGACGCCCCCGGGTTCGTCACTGATTTTCAGGTGCAAGTTCCGGCCCACAACCAGGGCATGGATGTCCTCGCTGTCATCGGGTGCAATCTGCTCGGCAAGCCGCGTGAGCGCCAGTGCCATCGCCCGGCCCCAGTCGTGAGGATCCATGCTGGATGATTCAGCCGTTGCTGAATACTTCTCTGGTTCAGTCATCTGCCCCCGCTTTCGGCGTCCGGAGTGCAGCCCCCGGAACATCACGAAGCCCAGTCTAGTGAGGTGGCGGAGCGCACGTCCACGATTTGCGCTGGCCCTGCGGAGGTTACCCGGGCACTGCCGCTAGGATTTCAGTTCGGGTACTATTTCGCCCATTTGCCCCTAAGGACGCCATGACAGAGAACAACACCGCGACTTCGGGAACGCCGAAGGCCCAGGACAACACAGCGTCCCGGCGCGCCGCCGTGGTTATCAACCCTATGAAGTCTCCCGGCGAAAGCTTCCGCGCCTCCGTCTTCCGCCTGTGCGAGACCCAGGGCTGGGCCGAGCCGCTGTGGCTGGAGACCACCGAGGAGGACACCGGGATTGGCCAGACCCGCGAGGCACTGGCTGCCGGAGTCGACGTCGTGATCGCCGCGGGCGGGGACGGAACGGTCCGCTGCGTGGCGGAGGTCCTCGCGGGCACCGGCACCCCGATGGGTCTGGTCCCGCTGGGGACCGGCAACCTGCTGGCCCGCAACCTCGGAACGGACATCACCGATCCATTATCCGCTTGCTTCGACGTCCTGAACGGCAGCGACAGATCCGTCGACGTCGTCAAGGCGACCCTTGACCGGTCGGATGACGAGCAGGTGTTCCTGGTGATGGCCGGACTGGGGTACGACGCCGCCATCATGGCCGACACTGTGGACGTGCTCAAGGACCGGATGGGCTGGCTTGCCTACGTTGAGGCGGGCATCCGCAAACTCCCCGGTAAGCCGGTGAAGGCCAGGATCAGCGTCGACGGCGGGGAACCCGTCCGCCGCCGGATCCGCAGCGTCATGGTGGGCAACTGCGGCCGGCTCATGGGCGGCATCGAGATCTTCCCAGAGGCGAAACCTGACGATGGCGTCCTTGACCTGTTGATCCTGTCCCCCCGCGGGCGGCTCGGCTGGCTCGGCGTTCTGGCCGGCGTCTTCGGCCGGAACAAGAACGAGACCGAGTCCGTGGATTACTTCCAAGGGAAAACGGCCGAAGTTACCCTGGAGCGCGAGCAGGAGTTTCAGCTGGACGGCGACCATCTCGGCACCGGGAAGCACCTGGCCGTGACCCTGGAGCCGGACGCACTCAAGATCAGAATGGCGGCCGTCTAGACGGACTCCGCTTAGCGCCCCAGCCGGGGCAGCCTAGCGTGCCGCCGGCCGGTGTGCCAGGATCTCGGCGAGTTCGGCCAGCCGGTGCGCGCGGGCGGATTCGGCCGGCGTGAACGGTTCGCCGGGCCGCGAAAACGTGATGGGCCCGTGCCACGCCGTCGGGATTTTCAGGACCGTCCCGTCCCCGCCCGTCCGGGCTGGCACCTCGGCGCTGCCAGCGTCCGGTCCGGGGATGATTCGTGCCCGCAAGAGTTCCGCGACGGCCAGCGGCAGCTCCTCCGGACTGGCGGCGATCCGGGCGGCCAGGCTCAGGGCGCCGGTTTGCCCGTCGGCCATGGCCAGGGCGGTGGTCGGCCAGACGTGCGGATCCGCCCCGCCGCCTGCCCGCAGCGCACGGAGCAGCTCGGCTTCGCGCACTTCACCCGGTGCCGAGAGCACGAACTCGTCCAGCACGCCGCCGGCCACGGGGTGAACATGAATGCTGAGGATGTTCGTGCTCAGCCCGGCCAGGGCCTGCGTCACCTTCTGCAGCGACCCCGGCTTGTCTTTCAGTACGGTCCGGGCACGCCACAGGGCAGGGGCGGCGACGAGCCTTTTGCGGTGGCGGAGGGCCGGAGCATGCAGCCAGCCCCGGAGCATCCGGGCCGCCGACGGTTCGGCCACCCAGATCACCAGGATGGTCGCGGTCATGGTCAGAACCAGGACCTTGGCAACGTACGGCAGGTGGGTTCCCACCACCGCCGCGTGCACCAGCAATTCGATCGGAAGCATCACGGCGACATTGGCCAGGGTCAGCCGCGCCTTGGTCGGTTCGGGCATCTGGCCGCACACTTCGCAGCTCAACTCGGAAGCGGCAGGGGACTGGGCTTTGCGCGTCATAATCCCATGATTCCGGCCAGCTGTTTCGGCCGGGTTGCCGCCCGGTGACGGTTTCGGACCGGTCTGGGCGGGAGCCGGCTCGCTACAGGCCCGGTCCACCCTCCGGGCCGCGCAACAAGTGGCGGTGCGCGTAGAGGTCGCGGAGCAGGGCGACCTCGGCCAAGTGGTGGATCATCTCGCGGTTGATGTGCAGGACCAGTGCCGCCAGGGGGGCGTCGGCATACGGACCTTCGGCCGGGCCGCACGGCGCCCCCAAACCCGCCTCGTCGAGGCTTTTCACGCCCCGGATCCACCGGGCGTAATACTCGTCCAGCTGCCCCAGGGCCAGGGCCGCGGTGCCCGGGTAGGCGAAGTTCTGGTAATCCACGGCTGGACCGCCAAAGTGCGATGCCGTGCGCGCGCCGAGCACGCCGACCAGAATGTGGCACAGGCGCCAAGCAATGGTCGTCACCGGAGCCGGAACGGGTTCCGGGTAGCTGAAATCGATGGTGAAATCACCGGCACCAGGCGCGGTGGGGGGCGTTGAGGCGTCCTTGCGTCGCAGGCTCCAGCCCGGAACGGGCTCCCAAAAGTACTCGTCGTCAGTCAACCCGTCCAGCCTCGGGCGGGCCTGATGGGCAAAATGCCATTCCAATTGATCCACCAGTTCGTGGTTCCAGCTGACATCCGGCATGGTGTTCCTCCTCGGCATCCAGGCTCGGGCGGCGGGGGTGTCTCCATCAAAGTACTCCGGACCTCCCGCCCGCCACAGGGAACACGAGAAATCGGTGACAAGCACCCTTGACAGGCCTAAGGGCCGGGTTCCATGATGGAGCCATGACAAACAAACTTGACAGCAGGGATCGCAGCGAGGGCGACCGCGAGAAGTCCCGCGCGTATCAGCGTGAATTTTGGCCGGGCATCCTCGCCTACGCGGTGGTGCTCGTCGGCGTGCTGGTGTGGGGGGACCTGGACGGCGCTAGCCCGTGGCGATTCCTCTGGGCGGTCCTGCCGGTGATTCCGGCCCTGTGGATCCTGCGCGCCGTGCTGCGCCATGTGCGCCGGATTGACGACTACCAGCGGCTGCTCCTGCTGCAGGCGCTCGGGGGAGGGTTCGCCGTCGCCATGATTGCTTCCGTGACGCTGGCCTTCCTGGAAATTGCCGGGCTCAGCATTCCCGGCGTCGGCTGGATCATCTACAGCGCGGGCATGCTCGGGTGGATTGTCTCCGGAGCGGTCGTGGGGCGACGATGAAAAACCAGCTCAAGGTGCTTCGGGAGGACCGCGGCTGGACCCAGGGCGTCCTCGCTGACCGGCTCGGCGTCTCACGGCAGACCGTGAACGCCCTGGAAACAGGCCGCTACGACCCCGCTTTGCCCCTGGCTTTCCGTATCGCCCGGCTCTTCGGCCAGCCCATTGAGTCCATCTTTACCCCGCCCGAGGAACAGGACGTCGCGGAGGTTTAAGCCTGGGTGGCTCGGGTTTCATGCCTCGTGGCGGCCTGCGGCTCCGGCGGGGACGGCCGACGGCGCGTTCCCGTCCGGGCGCTCCCCGGCTCCCGCGCGTCCGCCGTCGGACGCCGGACCGGCCAGTGCGGCCAGAAGGTCGCGGATTTCGGCCAGCAGCGCGGTATCGGCCGGGATCGGTTTCTCCTCCGGCTCGGCCGCGTTGAGCCGGTTCTTGACCATTCGGTTGATCCGGTTCATGGGGGCCACGAAGATGAAATACACCACCGCTGCGGTGATGAGGAAGGCCAGGAAGGCCGTCACGACGGCGCCGACGTTGACGAAGGTCTTGTCGTTGCCCGGCCAGACGTAGAAGCCCAGGCCGTGGGTCTCCACGCCGCCGGCGGCAGCCAGGATCGGGTTGACGACGTTTGAGGTGAAGGCACTGACCAGGGCCGTGAAGGCCGTGCCGACCACGACGGCAATCGACAGTTCGATCACGTTGCCGCGCAGGATGAAATCCTTGAATCCTTTGAGCATGGGGGACCTCCGGTGTGCGTTGCTGGCTTG
>JBKPBZ010000261.1:0-10774 GCA_046727115.1 Actinomycetota bacterium
GCCTTCGCGGGCCTGCTCCAGCGCCCACTCCGTGACGGCGTGGACGGCGATCACGTCATTGCCGTCCACCCGGATGCCGGGGAAGCCGTAGCCCTTGGCACGGTTGGCGAGCGGGACGCGGGTCTGGACGGAGCTCGGCACGGAGATCGCCCAGTGGTTGTTCTGGCAGAAGAAGACCACGGGCGCCTGGTACGAGGAGGCGAACACCATGGATTCATGGACGTCCCCTTCGGAGCTGGCGCCGTCGCCGAAGTACACCATGACGGCGGCGTTCGGCTCCAGGTTCTGTCCCGCTTCCCCGCCGGCGACGGCGTTGGCGGCCGCCAGCTTCTGGTCCCGCTGGATGCCCATGGCATAGCCGACGGCGTGCGGGGTCTGGGCTGCCAGGACCAGCGTGTAGAGGTGGAAGTTGGTGTCCTTCGGGTTCCAGCCGCCGTTGGAGACGCCGCGGAACTGGCGCAGGAGCTCGGCCAGGTCCACATTCCGGGTCAGGGCCACGCCGTGCTCGCGGTAGGTCGGGAAGATGTAGTCCTGCGGCTGGCTGGCCCGGCCGGAGCCGATCTGGGCGGCTTCCTGTCCCGTGAGCGGAACCCACAGGGCCAGCTGGCCCTGCCGCTGCAGGGCGGTGGCTTCCACGTCGAAGCGGCGGATCTTGGCCATGTCCGCGTAAAACCCGCGCAGCGTGGCCGGATCCAGCTTCTCGGCATACTTCGAGAAAACCGGGTCCGAGCCCAGGGTGCCGTCAGGGGCCAGCAACTGCACCATCGGTTCGGCCGGGGCGCCCAGTTGGGCCTCCGCCTCCGCCTCGAGCTGGTCATCCATCTCGGTTCCGTCGAACTCGGTAGAGGGCAGATGTGTGGCGCCCATACCGTCTCCTTGCTTGCCGCATCCGAATGCGCCGCAATCGCTGGGATATATGCCGGACTGGGAATACATTCCGCATCCGGCATATATATTGGCTTACTGGTCCTTACTTTATCCGCACGGGGCGGACTGAACGTGCCGTGTTAAGCGCTAGGAACGCTGTGGCGGTTTTGTATAGATCGCACAGAGCTCCAAGAACCGGGTGTTGGCTTCCGGTTCGCCGATGCTGACCCGGACGCCCTCGTTGCCGAAGGCGCGCACGGACAACGCCCGCTCGGCAGCCAGGGCGGCGAACTCCCCGCTGTTGGCGCCCAGATTGAGCCAGACGAAGTTGCCTTGGGCCTCCGGAACGAACCATCCGAGCTGCCGGAGTCCGGCCGTGACACGGTCCCGTTCGTCCACCAGGCTTTGTACCCTTTCTACAACGTCGTCGAAGTGCTCGATCGACGTGACGGCAGCCGTTTCCGCGATCTGGGACACCGCGAAGGGTGTGGCGGCAACCCGCAGGTGCTGCGTCAGGTCGGGCCGGGAGACGCTGTAGCCCACGCGGAGTCCGGCGAGGCCATGCGCCTTCGAGAACGTCCGGAGGACGACGACGTTGGGGTATTTGCGGTACATGGCGATGCCGTCCACGGCGTCGCCGGCCCGGACAAATTCCTGATAGGCCTCGTCGATGACCACCACGACGTCGGCCGGAACGGCGTTGATGAAGCGCTCCGTTTCCTCCGTGGTCAGGATGGGGCCGGTCGGGTTGTTGGGCGTGCACAGCAGGATCATCCGGGTCCGGGCGGTCACTGCGGCGGCCATGGCGTCGAGGTCATGCCGCCCGTCGGCCGTCAGCGGGATCCGGACGCTCTCGGCGCCCGCCAGCCCAACGCAGATCGGGTAGGCCTCGAACGAGCGCCAGGCGTAGATGACTTCGTCGGCCTTGCCGTCGTCGTTCTGGCCGGCGAACGTGGCCAGCAGCTGGTTCAGGGCGCCCAGACTGCCGGCACCCGTGACGATGTCCTCGGCGGGAACATCCAGGAAGCGGGCGAGCGATTCGCGCAGCTTGCTGCTGAGCGGATCGGGGTAGCGGTTGAAGTCGGTCTGCGCCGCGATGGCCTGCTGCACTGCAGGGATCGGGGGCAACGGGTTTTCGTTGGAGGACAGTTTGTAGCTGACCAGGCCCTCCACGGGGGCGGGCGGTTTTCCGGCCGCGTAGCGGGGGAGGAGGTCTACCACCGGACGGGGCCTGATGCCCCCGGCCGGGTTCTCTGATGAAGTCATGCCAACTAGCCTACTTCGGGTCGCTGCCGCTGTTGCGGGATGGCCGCTCCCGGCAGGGGGAATAGGCGGAACATGGTCCCTGCCGCTGTGGCCGGGCGTATGACAGCATGGGGCCATGCGCTCATTCATCGTACGAGTCATCATCAACGGGCTGGCCCTGGCAATCGCCTGCTGGATCCTCACCGGGCTGGATATTTCCACCCAGAGCGACGGCACCATCAGCCTCATCCTGGGCTACCTGTTCATCGGCCTGATCTTCGGCCTGGTCAATGCGTTCGTCAAGCCAATCGTCAGCATCCTGTCGCTGCCGATCACCATCCTGACCCTGGGCCTGTTCACGGTGGTCATCAACGCGGCGATGCTGTACCTGACGTCCTGGATCAGCAGCTACACCACCGTGCACTTCACTATCGACTCGTTCTTCTGGACTGCCGTGTTCGCCGCCATCATCATCAGCGCGGTGTCCCTTGTGGCCAGCTTCCTTCCCGCCCTCGATCGCTAGAGGCTCCCGGGCCGTGCGGCGGTCCCGGAGCCGTGGGTCCCGGAGCCGTGGGCGGTCCCGGGGCTCCGGATGTTCCCCGCGGTGCCGGCATTCCTTGTGATGCCGGCCGGGCCTCGCGCCGGAGCGAGAACCGGGTCACCGTCGCCGCCCCGCCGGTCCCCACCACTGCGGCCAGCGCAGCCGTGGAGTCCTGCAGCGTGGCGTCCCGGCTCGCCGAGACGAGCGCGGCACCGTCCGCGTAATTCGCCAGCCGGTGCCCCGGACCCAGGCCGAAGTCCTGCAGCGGCGGCACGGCCAGCGGGTTGGTGAGGGTCACGGTCACCCGGTCGCGGGTGTCCGGGTTCGCCAGACCGTCCGCTCCCGGCACCCAGTCCTGCTCGTGTTCCAGATGCAGACTGCGGATCCCCGGCGCCGGGTTGATACCACCAACCGGCGAGCCCGCCGTCAGCACGAACCTGAGATCGTACTCCGCCAAGACCGCCCGGTCCTTACTGAGGTTCATCGCGTGGATCCCGCCCTGGCTGTAGCCGACAGCCACGAGCTGATCGCCGGCCTCGGCCCCGGCCCGCCGCAAAGCCTGCCGGACAGCGGCTCCCGTCCAGGCGGAGTCGTAGCCCAGGGCCTCGGCGATTCCGGCGGGGTCAAAGGGGTTGGTGCCTTCCGGCAGGCCGCCGTGCTGGGTTCCGGGGATGACCACCACCCACACGGGCCGGGTCCCGCCGTCGACCTCGATGACCTCGATCCGGCCATCCTGCTCCCCCACCGCTCCGGCCCGCCGCAACAGCCCCGCCGGTGAGAGGTCGACGTCGGCCGAAAACGTCTCCCGGCCCACGATGGTGACCGGCCGGGGCTTGAGGAAGGTGAGCCCCGGCGCGTCCGCGGCGTCCCGGACCAGGCGGCGGACGTCAGTGGGCCCGCTCAGGGCTCCGGCGACGGCGGCCAGCGGCCCGGGCAGGCCAAGCAGCACGGCGAGATTCCGCGGCGCCATGGCGATCCACTCTTCAACGATGCCGCGCGCCCCCGGCAGGGCGAAGGGCTCCGGCACTGCACCGAATTCGGAGCCGTACCCGGGGCCGTGAAGCCCCATCCGCAGCAGCAGGGCATTCCGGGCTTCGGCATATTCGTACTCGCGGTGGCTGGCGCGGACGTCGTCGCCGATGCGCTGAAGTTGTGAGCGGACGCGGCCGACGTCCCGGCCGGCCTCCCCCACGGCGATGATGGCGTTGCTGCCGCTGGTGTAGGAGTCGGACTGATAGGGGAAGAGTGCGCGCCGGGCGGCGTCGGCCTCCACTTCCACCGATTGCAGCTGCCGCACCAGCCCGTCCAGCGCGGCGGCACCTGCCAGCAGCTCCTCAAACTGGAAGCTCACCCCGCCGATTCCGCCCCGGATCCGCAGGCTGCCGTCAGCCGGCGGCGCCGAAACCCCCGGGGTGCCGCCGGAACCTGCCGGAGTCACCTCGGCCATCAGGGGCCCATCCGGTCCGCAGGCTGCGCCACGTTCCGGGCGTGCCGGAGTACCACGGCAACGGCATCGAGCAGGGAGTCCCGGCTGCGGCGCAGCGCCGCCGCGTGCAGGGACAGGGCCAGCCGGTAAGCGCGGCCGGCCGGTGACTGCCACGTCTGCAGTTCAAGTCGGGCGAGGGCGGCGAGCACCGCGTCCGCCTCATCGGCGCACCGCGCAACACGTCTGGCCAGCTGCTCGACTTCATGACTGCGTGAAGCGCACTGGAGGGCATCGGCTGCCGTCACGCCAAAAATAGCCACGCTGCCTGCCGGCCCGTGTGACATCCGACTGCCGTGCGTCATCCCACTGCCCTGTGACATCGAACTGCCGTGTGACATCGAACTGCCGTGTGACATCCAACTGCCGTGCGTCATCCCACTACTCATGGACCGACGCTAACGGGCCGCCAGGACCCGTTGAAGAGCGCACCCCGGCTATGTGGACAAGGCCCGGACACCCATGCCGTACCGGCCGGCAAAGTCACAAGCGCGGGTGCGCTTAAGGCCCGGCGGCACTTCGTGAAAGAATCGGCACATGCCTGAAACTGCCGCCACAGCTGATACCCGTACGCCGTCCGGACGCCTGGCCCTCGCCGCGTCGGACCACCAGATCGCGCTCGGCCCGCTGGATGGCCGCTACCAGTCCGCCGTCGCGCCGCTGGTGGACTACCTTTCCGAAGCAGCCCTGAACCGCGACCGCGTGGCGGTGGAGGTTGAGTGGTTGATCCATCTGACCGGCAACAGCGTCCTGCCCGGGGCCGGCCCGCTCACGGCGGAACAGCAGCAGCAGCTGCGCGCAATCGTCACGGAGTTCGACGCCGGCTCCGTCACCGAACTGGCCGAGATCGAGGCGGTCACGGTGCACGACGTCAAGGCCGTCGAGTACTACATCGGCCGCCGCCTGCCGGGCATCGGGATCGATCACCTGACCGCCATGGTGCACTTCGGCTGCACCTCCGAAGACATCAACAACCTCTCCTACGCCCTGGGCGTCAAGGGGGCCGTGGAGGACGTATGGCTGCCCGCGGCCCGCGCCCTGGTTGCCCAGATCAGCGCCATGGCCGAGGACAACCGCGCCGTGCCGATGCTCTCCCGCACCCACGGCCAGCCCGCCACGCCCACCACCTTGGGCAAGGAACTGGCCGTCATTGCGCACCGGCTTGGCCGGCAGCTGGACCGGATTGCCCGGACCGAATACCTCGGCAAGATCAACGGCGCCACCGGCACCTACGCCGCCCACGTTGCCTCCGTTCCGGGCGCCGACTGGGAGCAGGTCGCAAAGAGCTTCGTCGAAGGCCTCGGCCTGACCTGGAACCCGCTGACCACCCAGATCGAAAGCCACGACTGGCAGGCCGAACTCTATGCCGACGTCGCGCGTTTCAACCGCATCCTGCACAACGTTTGCACCGACATCTGGAGCTACATCTCGATCGGCTACTTCGTGCAGATCCCGGTCGCAGGCGCCACCGGGTCCTCGACCATGCCGCACAAGGTGAACCCGATCCGGTTCGAAAACGCCGAGGCCAACCTCGAGATCTCCTCGGGCCTGCTGGACGTGCTGGGCTCCACCCTGGTCACCTCCCGCTGGCAGCGCGACCTCACCGATTCCTCCTCGCAGCGCAACATCGGCGTGGCGTTCGGCCACTCGCTGCTCGCCATCTCCAACGTCGCCAAGGGCCTGGACCGGCTCAAGGTTGCCGAGGACGCGCTGGCCGCTGATCTGGACACGAACTGGGAAGTCCTCGGCGAGGCGATCCAGATGGTCATGCGCGCCGAGGCCATCGCCGGCGTCGAAGGCATGGAGAACCCGTACGAGCGGCTCAAGGACCTGACCCGCGGACAGCGCGTGGACGCTGCCCGGATGCAGGAATTCGTCCAGGGACTCGGCCTGTCCCCCGACGCCGAAGCCCGGCTGCTGGCCCTGACCCCGGGCAAGTACACGGGCATCGCGGACCAGCTGGTGGACCACCTCAAATGAGGCTCCTGCTCATCCGCCACGGGCAGACGCCCGGGAACGTCCTCGGCCAGCTGGACACCGCCCACCCGGGGCCCGGGCTGACCGAGCTCGGCGAACGCCAGGCTGAGGCTTTGTCCCGCGCCCTGGCGAACGAGCGGATCCATGCCCTCTATGCTTCCACCCTGGTCCGGACGCAGATCACGGCCGCACCACTCGCCCGGGTGCACGGGCTGGAAACCGAGGTGCTGCAGGGCATTCACGAGATCGAAGCCGGGGCGCTGGAGAAGCTGACGGACCACGAATCGCACAAGCGGTACCTGGGCACCATATTTTCCTGGGCGGACGGCGACCTGGACCGCCGGATGCCCGCCGGTCCCAATGGCCGGGACTTCTTCGAGCGCTACGACGCCGCGATCGCCGCCATAGCGGCCCGGGGAAATGGTGCGGAAGGCTCAGGATCCGTGGCCGTGGTCAGCCACGGTGCTGCCATCCGGGTGTGGGCCGGTCTGCGGGCGGGCAACATCGAACCGGACTTTGCCATCAGGCACGTGCTGGACAACACCGGAATCGTGGCGCTGGAAGGCGATCCCGACGGCGGCTGGGAGCTTATCCACTGGGACGACAGCCCCGTGGGCGGCTTGGCCCTGGCGGACCCGACGGCGGAGGATCCCACCGGCCGTCCGGCGTAGCGCAACGCTTACCGGCAGGAAACACGGCCGAAACCGCCGGCGCCTAGCCTTGGATTGCATAACACTTCGGCGAATCGAGGCAGTGATGCAGACCAACCCGCGGCTCAACATCCGTCAGGTCACTTGGGCGAACCCCGTCGGCGCGGACCTGAGGGCCGCCCAGCAGGCGGAACTTGAGGCGCGCTTCGGCCGGCCCGACCACGAACCCGGGCCGCCGCCGTCGGAAGCGGACACGGCGGTGTTCCTGGTGGCGCACGACAAAGCCTCGGGCCAGCCGGTGGGCTGCGGCGGCCTACGCATGCTGGACGCGCAGACCGCCGAAATCAAGCGCCTCTACGTGCTGCCCTACACCCGCGGCTCCGGGGTGGCGAGCTCCATCCTCGCGGCGCTCGAAGCCCACGCCCACGCGCTGGGGGTCACCACCCTGACGGCCGAGGCCGGCTCGGTGCAGACCGACGGACGGCAGTTCTACGAGAACTCGGGCTTTGTGTCCGTGCCGAACTTCGGGCCGTATGTCGGCGTGGTGCACTCCTACTGTTACGCGAAGCCAATCGATTCGCACAGCGCCGCGCACACCGCCATGGCCTAGGCCCGGCGGCGCGGGGACGCTGCGGGAGACGCTGCGTCACACAACGCCGGCTGCCGCGGAGTCGGCTAGCCTCGCACTATGGAACCGGCCGACATCACTTTCCGCACCCGAAAATGGGTGCGTCCCGAGGACCTCAACGCCAATGGCACCCTGTTCGGCGGGAGCCTGCTGAAGTGGATCGACGAGGAGGCGGCCATTTACGCCATCCTGCAACTGGGCAACGGCCGGGCCGTCACCAAGTACATCTCCGAAATCAACTTCGTCAGCTCCGCCGTCCAGGGCGACCTGATCGAAATGGGCCTGACCGCGACCCGGTTCGGCCGGACGTCGCTGACCATGCGCGCCGAAGTCCGGAACATGATCACGCGCCGGAGCATTCTCACCATTGATGAGATCGTCTTCGTGAACCTGAGCGCGTCCGGGAAGCCCGAGCCGCACGGCTACACCGAAATAACGTATGACCGGGACCGGATTCCGACGCACCACCTGACGGAGACCCTGGACCAGGACTAGGACCTGGACTGGGCCCAGGAACCGGACCAGGACTAGGACCAGGACATGGAGACCACGACCAGCACCGCACCTTAGCCGGAGCCCGGGCCGCGGAGGCAGCGGCCTCCGAGGATGCCGAGCAGCGCGTCCCTTGCAGGCTGGCCATGTTCGGCCAGGGCCAGCCGCATCACGGCGGACGAGGCAGCCCGCAGCGCCTGCGTGCGCAGGTGGCGCGCCCGGTTATAGGCCGTCAGTGCCTGGCCCACGGGCCGGGTATTGAGAAGCTCCGCAAGGGTCACGGCATCGACCAGCGCTTCACACGCCCCTCGGCCAAGATTCGGGGTCATCGCGTGGGCGGCATCGCCGACGAGGGCTACCCTGCGGCGGACGTAGCTGCCAAGCGGCGGCGTCGTCCAGACCCGCTGCACCAGGGATGCCGGCGGTGCTGCCGCGGCCAGGACCTCAAGGATCCCCGGGGAGTAGCCTGCGAAGCGGGCGCGGGTTTCCTCCAGGACGGCGGCCACATCCAGGTTCCCGGGTCCTGCGCCGGAGCGGAAGGCCGCGTACCAGTTGGTCCCGGCCGCTGCAGGACCAATCCCGAAGAGCTGCCCCCGGCCCCAGTATTCGCCCGTGTGCCCGCGCCACAGCCGTTCGGGAACCACGCCACGGACCGCGAGATACGGTGTGGGCCGCGCCCCGGAGCGGGCGCCCCAGCAGCTGCGGCGGACCGAGCTGTGGACGCCGTCGGCGCCCACCACAAGGCCGGCGGGGCCGGGCCGGACGACGTCGATGCGGCCGGATGCCCGGCCCACGCTGGCCGGGACGGCGGCGTCGAGCAGCCGGATGAGGTCAATGCGGGACACGCCGATCAGTCCAGTGGCCTGTGCCGCTGTCCACGGCTTGCCGGAAGCTGCCCGGACGCTCATGCCCTCGATCACCGGGCTCGCCTCCCGCACCGCTTCCAGGATTCCTAGGCGGCCAAGGGCCCGCTGGGCCGCGGGCCACATCGCAAGTGATGTACCGACGGCCGGGAGTGCGTCGCGTTGTTCGGTGACGGTGACGTCGAACCGTGCGGGGTCGAGGCGGGCTGCCAGGGCCAGTCCGGCGATGCCGCCGCCGATGATGGACACCGTCTGCCGGCGGGAAACAGGCGGCGCCGGTTCGGTCACGCCCAGAAATCGTCCACCTTGGCCGTGTCCTCGAAAAACTCCCGCCCTTCCGCGATCTTTCCGCCGCGGACCACAAACGTGATGACGGTGGCCAGGTCAAGTGTCTTGCCGTTGGCTTGGGCCCGGGTCTGCTGAATGCCCACGGTGTACTTTTCACCGCCCACGACGTCGTCGAGGTTGGCTTGGAAGGAACCCTGGGATCGGGCGCCGAGCTCGCCGAAGTAGCTCATGATTGCGTCCCGGCCCTGCTTGGTCCCGGACAGTACGCCGCTCCCGGCCACGTACCAGACAGCGTCCTCCGCGAACATGTCGCTGAGGGTTTCCATATCCCCTGCGTTGAAGGCCGTGTACCCGCGCCGGACCAGTTCAACATTCTCTGCGGTTCCCATGATCGGACACCTCTCCGTCATCCTTGTCGGTCATGCTTGTCGGGTCATGCTGGGACGGTTCAAGGGTAGTCCTGGCCCTGGTGCCTGTCGACGGAAAATGTGCGCCCCGGCAGGAAGTCCTACCTGGCGCCGGGCCAGCCTGTGTAGGCCTCCGCGAGGTAGGCGCGGCCGTGGCGGGAGGACACCACGGAATGAAGTTCGCCGAGCTGGCGGGCGCGGGAGAAGTCGTCGGCGTCGGCGGGGGTGTGCAGCATGGAGGTCATCCAGTAGGAGAACTGCTGGGCCTTCCACACCCTGTCCAGGGCGCGGCCGCTGTAGGCGTCCAGGAGCGCGGTGGAGCCGGTGCCGTAGAAGCTGTCGAGGCCCTCGAACAGGACCTTGACGTCGTTCAGCGCCAGGTTCAGGCCCTTGGCCCCGGTGGGCGGCACGGTGTGCGCGGCGTCTCCGGCCAGGAACAGGTTGCCGTGCCGCATGGGGGCGTGGACAAAGCTGCGGAATTTCAGGACGGTCTTGTCGATCACCGGCCCTTCCTTGACCTCGAAGCCGTTGCCGTTGACGCGGCTGCGGAAGGCGTCCCAGATGCGGTCCTCATCCCAGTTGTTGACGTCCTCGCTGGGGTCGCACTGGAAATACATCCGCTGGACCGTCTCAGTGCGCTGGCTGATCAGGGCGAAGCCGTTCTCCGAGTTGGCATAGATCAGCTCGTCGGCGCTGCGGGGCGCCTCGGCCAGGATGCCGAACCAGGCGAAGGGGTATTCGTGGAAGTACCACTTGCGCTGCGCCTCAGGAATCTGGACGCGGCAGTGGCTGCGCGAACCGTCCGCGCCGGCGATGAAGTCGGCCTGGAGTTCGTACTGGACGCCGTCCGCATCCGTAAACCAGACCTTGGGCTTGGCTTCGAGGTCATGGATGGTGGTGTCCGTGACGGCGTACCGGACGTCGCCGCCGTCGGCCAACCGGCGTGCGGAGAGGTCCAAGAACACGTCCGTCTGCGGGTAGAGCCACACCGACTCCCCGACGAGGTCCTGGAAGTCGATCCGGTGGCTTTCGCCGTTGAAGCGCAGTTCGATCCCGTCATGGCGGTCGCCGTCGCGCAGCACGCGGTCAGAGACGCCGCTGTCGACGAGCATGTTGACCGAGCCGTGCTCGAGGATGCCGGCGCGGACCGTCTCGGAGATCTCCTTGTGGCTGCGGAGTTCGAGAACGGTGGATTCGATGCCGGCCTTGGCCAGCAGGTGGGACAGCATGAGCCCGGCCGGGCCGGCACCCATGATGGCGACCTGGGTGTTGATGACTTTTCGCTGTGCCATGTGCGTCTCGCTTCGTTGCGGGGTCCGGGAGTCAGGGACCC
>JBKPBZ010000262.1:0-15174 GCA_046727115.1 Actinomycetota bacterium
CCTCGGGGTGGTCGCGGCCACGACCTTCGTCGACATGGACGCCGTCGCGCTCGTGGCAGAACTATCCCTGCCGCGGCTGATGAGCTCCCCGGACCGCGACGTGATCATTACGGCAGTGGCCGCCTTCCTCGATCACCGCGGCTCAGTCAGCCTCGCTGCGAAATCCCTCAACCTGCACCGGAACACCCTGCAGGCCCGGCTTAACCGGGCACGGGAACTCGGTGTCCCGCTTGATATCCCTTCTGAGCTGCTGTCCGTCCACCTCATCGTCAAAGTGCTGCGGCGATCTATGCGCGACAGAACGACTTCCGAAGACCCCCTCGAAAACCAGAAAGGACTCCCTGAGTTCCCAGTCTGATTCCTTCAATGATTGCGCCGGGGATTTCTGGCTTCGGCCAGCGCTTAAGACTGCCCCCACCGAACGCCGGGCACGAGCACGGCCCGCGTCAACATCCGTCAGCAGTCCGTGACCGCGGTCCATGCCTGAGCCCGACCCCGGTCCGTGCCCGCCGGACTGTTCCACGGACACGGACCCAGGCGCGGCAGGGCTAACTTAGCTCGACGACAATCTTCCCTGACTGTTCGTTCGACTCCATATAGCGGTAGGCATCAAGCACTTGGTCGAAGGCAAAGACCCTGTCGACTCTGGGCCGCAGGGCCCCGGAGCTAATCCGCTCGAGGATGAAGTCGACACCTCGCCGCCGCTCATCGGCCCGTCCGACGTGGTTGAACATTGAGTACGGGTGGAAAACCGATTGAGTTCTGCACATTGCGGCCATAGGGATAACGGGCTGCAAATCGCTCAGCGTTCCATAGCCGAAAATGACGGCGTTAGGTGCGAGGTGATCGACGTAGGTGCCGAGGGACTCTCCTCCGACAGGATCGAAAGCGACCCGCACGCCTTTGCCATCGGTGGTGCGGTCGATGACCTCGCCGAGGTCGTCGACCCCCACGAGGGCTACTTCGTTTGCGCCGGCCTCGAGGAGGAGCGATCGCTTCTTCTCCGACCGCGTCGTCGCGACCACCTTCGCCCCAAGTGCGCGTGCGATCTCGATGGCGCCAAGCCCGGCCGAACTGGCGGCGGCAGTGACGAGCACTGTGTCTTCGCATCCGAGATTGGCTGTCTCCGCGAAGGCGAAGTAAGAAGTGAGATATTGCATCCAAACAGAGCAGGCCTGGGCATCCGAAAGTTCCGGTGGAGCAAGGGTTAGGTAGTCTGCCGGTAGGACAGCCGTTGTTCCCTGCACGCCGTCGGTTGCGGTGAAGAAGGGAATGCTCGTGACGCGGTCGCCGATGCTGAAAGCTGTGACTTTCTCGCCAATCTCGGTGACGGTACCCACTGCCTCGGACCCAATGCGCGAGGGGAACACAGGGATGGTGTAGTGCTCTCCGTGGATGAACATTAGATCTGCCCGGTTGAGTGCGAATGCTGCGACGTTGATGCGGACATCGTTTTCCGTGACTTGACGTGGAGAAGCAGCTTCGACGGCCAGCACGTCGGGGCCGCCCAATTTGCGGAAGACAACCGCGGATTCCGGCCTGCTCATGGCTGGACCAGCGAGAGGTTGGGCTTGAGGGGGGACAGCAGTCCGTTAGGGACATGGTAAGCGTGGGTCATCATGGGGTTGATACATAGCGTCCGTCTGGACATCGCCTTACCTCCGTTTATGCGTGGTGCTAAATGCCACGTTTGATTTTGATTGGGTTAGCCGGCGCTGATGCCGCCGGGGTTATGGGAAGGATGCGGTTACCCGTCCCCGCCTTGCTGGTGACCCGCAAAGGTTCCCTCGCCTGCCTCGACCATGGGATGTCAAGGCAAGCGAGGGTATCGGGGTAACCTCCGGCCAAAGATGCCCTAGGGATGGAGGGGCACTGTGACGCGCAAGCAGTCGGCGTGACGGGCGGTGCAATGTATTTACGAGGACACCGTGGTCATTGACACCATGTGCTTTGGCTCGAGAGCCGGGAAGAACCGCTGGCGTTCCTGGACTGTGGGCCCGTCGTAGCCCAGGCGCTTGCTGTGCGTCCAACCGAACCGACGAACCGAGTCAACGAGCTGTTCAGCGTGTTTGAGCGGGGCCACAGTCGCGTCGATCACGGGTACGCCAATTTCCTCTTGAACCGTTCGAAAGAATCCGAATTCTGCCGTGCAGCCGAGGATGACGACGTCTGCGCCGTCCTGCTCCACGGCCATGCGGGCTTCGGTCATGATCCGCTTTTCCGTGAGCGCCGGGTCCTCCTGGAAGTCATCGACGCCCATCTCGAGCACGCGCCATGAGGCAAGACGCTCTGATGCGCCACAACGATGGACGTTCTCGGCCATCTCGGGAATCCACTTTTTCCGTCCGACGAGGATGGAGAATCGCTCGCCCAGACTTCCGGCAATGCTCAGCGCCGAGTGCGCCGGGCCTACAACCACCATGCGATCGGTGATTTCGCGTGCCGCCCGCAGCGCCGGGTCGTAAAAACAACCGATGACGGCGGCGTCATAGCCATCTTCTTCCGCCCACCGCACCGTTCGCAACAGCTGTGGAAGCATAAGGGCCTCGAAAGCGTTGTATTCAACGTGGGAGGGGCCCTCTCCGTCAAGGGAAACGACATCAACTTCGGTGCCGGGACGGACTATCTGGCGGAAGGAATCCGCCATCGCTCGGTTGTACACATCGGTGTAGAGCGGGTTGATCCACAGGATTCGGGCGTTCTCCGAGAGATCGTCAAGATTGTTGGTGGGGGTGATCATTCCAATTCACTTCCTTCGGTTTCGGGCAAGAACAGGCTGAGGATGACCGTGACAAACAAGAACATGTTGATAAACAGAATTGTTGACGTGACTCCGGTGGCGGAGGCTAGGAGGAACCCGACAAGACTCGGTGCGACCGTATTTGCGACGCGCTGACCGAAGATTCCGAACCCGTAACCTGAGCCACGAAGGGCCGAGGGATAGAGCTCGCCCATCCACGTGTCCCAGACACCCCAGGCTCCCAGAGCGAAGAAGGCCAGGGAGAACATGCCGATATACATCTCGGTCTCGGTTGAGGCTGTCGCGAAGAAGAAACCGCCGCCAGCCGCGGCGAGGACATAGATCGTGAATATCCATTTGCGTCCAAAGCGTCCGGTCAGGTAGGAGGCCGTCATGTATCCCGGGATCATGAGGACCGCGCTCAGGGCAATGAAGGAAAAGCTTGATGAGGCGCTCAGTCCTCGCCCTTGAAGCAATGTTGGCATCCACGATTGAAGTCCCCAGTAGCCCCAAGAGAAAGTGAAGTTGATGAAGACTTGAATGACCGTGATCCGGCCCATCCTCCCCTTGAAGAGGCTCCAGATGGACTGCTTCTCGCCCTCCGACACGGTGAAAATGGTGCCACGGGAGATGCCGCGTGCTCCCAGACGGTCGAGGACATCGTGCGCGTCTTCGTTCCGCCCCCGCCTCGCGAGCCAGTACGGGGATTCCGGAACGACCTTGTACAGAACGATGCCCCACAGGCTGGCAAGTGCGCTAACGGCAATGACCCAGCGCCAGCCGTGCCCGCCGATCAGGGCAGCGGTGCCGAGGGCGGCCAGGATACCGATCGGCCACCCTGCGGCAAGATAGACCGTGGCCTTTCCGCGGACCTTAACCGGGAGCAGCTCTTCAAAATAGGGGAAAGTCACAGTGAAGACGCCGGAGAACAACAGCCCGGAGAGGAAGCGAGCCACCGAGAGGGTCTCAAAGTTCGGTGCGAAGCAACTCAGGAGCGTGAAGACGCCATAACCGGCGAAGCTCCATGCACACGTGGATTTCCTCCCGATCCGGTCAGAGATGGGCCCCCAAATTAGTGACCCGGGGATCATGCCCAGGAAGAGCGCCGAGATGGCGATTCCTACCTCCGTCATGCCGACCTGCAGGCTAGTAGCCAGATCACCAGCAACGTAGGTGAGCATGAGCATTTCCCAGGCTTCGATTGCGAAAGCGAAGAAGAGAACCGCGCAGATTTTAAAGTGGATGGACCCGAAAGGCATGGCGCGGAACGCGTGCCCGACGGCCATGGAGCGAGGCGGGCTCGCCGTCCCGGGCGCTTGCCCTGAAATGAGTGGGTCGATACTGGACATGTCTTGACCTCCGATATTTTGGACAGGATAAGAAGTACACGCAGCGTTTCTGTGCACGGAGAACAGTCCGGATATCAAGGAATTCACCTCGGAGCAGCTCACCCAAGCCTCCACTCGGAGTGGCTCGTACTAGCCTCCCGCCGAGTGATTGCCCTCACACTACAAACGAAGAGCGCTCAGACGGTGTTCACTTTGCACTTCTTTGATTCGCCCGTTTGGGCGGAAAGCACTGCTCGTGTAAAAGCGCACGCTCTGCGCAGGCCAAAGGACTTAGTTTTTTGGTGACATTGGGCAGGCTCTATCCGCCGTTATTGCCTTCCGGACTGGCGCCAGGCGTCCAAGAGGGATCGCCAAAAGGGGCACCGGCCAGGTTCGTTTCCAGCAGTTGTGCCTGTCCCGGGCAGTATGACCCGTGCCACTACAGCCCATCCGGAAGCGTCTTCGTTGTCGCCCTGAGGAGGACAAGCGCCAAGTCAGTAAACCTCACGCCGCTGGAGCCGAGCCCACCGGCCTCGACACTTCTGGTGCCCGCGCACCACATTTATGCACTCTGCCCGTCCAGCGGCAGCCGAATCATGCAGTATGCCCACGACCTTGGTCGGCCCTGTATGTACCGTGATCTTCCACACACAAAGTTCCATCCCAAGACAATGAGGAGATACACGTGCCGAACTACAGGGTGTCGATGGATATCGGCGGAACCTTTACTGACATTGTGGCGTACGACCAGAACGCCGGAACCTACGCGGCTACGAAAGCGTCCACCACGCCGGGGAACCTGAGCGCCGGCGTCATCGCAGGCCTCGAATCGATTGTGGATGATCTATCGGACATCGATTTCCTGGTCCACGGCACCACCCAGGGCCTGAACGCGTTCCTAGAACGTCGTGGGGTTCCCGTGCTACTGCTGGCCACGGCCGGCATCGAAGATACCTATCACATCGCCCGCGGCCCCCGCCTTGAGCTCTACAATGCGCAGTACCGCAAGCCTGCCCCGCTGATCGAGCGCAAGGACGTCATCGGCGTCGGTGGCAGGCTGGACAGTCAAGGCCAGCAACTCGTGCCCTTGGACGAACTGGCAGTCCGCCAGGCAGCGCGCCGGGCAGTGGAGGATGGCTACGGCGCCGTCGCCGTTGCGTTCCTGTTCAGCTACAAAAACCCCTCGCACGAACTCCGAGCCCGCGAAATCCTGCTCGAGGAACTCGGGGAAGAGTTCACAGTCTCCCTTTCGCACGAAGCAGCCAAGGAATGGCGCGAATACGAGCGCACGTCCTCCGCCGTCGTCGAGGCCTACACGGGGCCGGTCGTACGCAACTACCTCCTGGACTTGGAAGAGAAACTCGGTGACCGGGGAGTGGAAGCCCCGCTGCACATTATGCAGTCCTCCGGCGGCGTGCTTACCGCCGAGTCCGCCCGTAAGCGCCCGCTGCAGACACTGCTTTCCGGCCCGGTCGGCGGTGCCATGGGCGATGTCGAACTGGCCGGTGTCTCGGGAAACCGCAACCTCATCGGTGTGGACATGGGCGGCACATCCTTTGACGTTTCCCTGGTGGTGGACGGCAAGCCGGACGTCTCCACGGAGGCCCACCTTGAAGGTCTGCCGATGCTGATGAGCGTCGTCAACATCCACACCGTCGGCGCTGGCGGCGGCTCCGTCGCGTGGCTCGAAGCCGGCGGCCTCCGGGTCGGGCCGCGTTCCGCAGGAGCCACCCCCGGCCCGGCTTGCTACGGCCGCGGCGGGACCGAACCCACTGTTACCGATGCCAACCTGGTGCTCGGCCGTGTCGACCCCGACTGGTTCGCCGGCGGACAGGTCGCCTTGGACCGTGAAGCCGCGATCACAGCCCTGAAAACAGTTGGTGATCAGCTCGGCCTTGACCCCATCGACATGGCCGAAGGCATCTGCGACGTCGCCAACTCCCAAATGGCCCAGGCGATCCGCACCATCACCATCTCCCGCGGCATCGAACCCCGCGACTTCGCCCTCGTGGCCTTCGGCGGTGCCGGACCCATGCACGCCGTGTTCCTGGCCAAGGAACTCGGGATTCCGGAAACGGTCGTTCCCCGCTTCCCCGGCGCCTTCTCCGCCTGGGGCATGCTCCAGACGAACATCCGCAAGGACTTTTCCGAACCGTACTTCTACCTCGACGAAGACATCGACGTGGCAGACATGGCCGGCATCCTGCGCTCCATGGAAGTCGAAGGCCTGTCGTCACTGATCTCGGAAGGCGTCCCGGAGGAAAGCCGCGCCACTACGGCGTCCGTGGACGTCCGCTACCAGTCGCAGGAGTTCTCCCTGAACGTTCCGCTGACGTCCGCTGACGAACCCGAGTCTCCGGACTTCGTCGCCAACCTCGCTGTCCGTTTCTCCGCGATGTACCACGAGCGCTACGGCCACTCCAATCTCGGTGCCCCGATCGAAATCGTCACGCTGCGCACGCAGGCCGTCGGCGACCTGGGACGGCTGGAAGCTCCGAGTTACGTCACCGCACAGGGCCCGGAGTTCAAGCACGAAATCCGCCGGGTGGTCTTTGACCACGTCGAACACGACACCACCGTGGTGCGCCGTGACGACCTCGGCGCCGGCCACACATTCGAAGGACCCGCCATCATCGTGGAGCAGACCGCCACCACCGTGGTGCCCCCCGGGTTCAACGTCAAGGTCGACAAGTTCGGCTCCCTGGTCATCCGCTCTGAAGACGTCGAAGGAAACTGAGGTACCAAAAATGACAATTACAGCAGTCAAAACCCTTGATCCCGTCACCGTGGAAATCATCCGCAACGCGCTCACCAGCGCCGCGGATGACATGAACGCCACCCTGATCCGCTCCGCTTACTCACCCATCCTCTACGAGGGCGGGGACTGCGTCGTGGCCCTCCTGGACACCGAGCACCGCGTGCTCGGACAGTCCGCCGGTCTGCCGCTGTTCCTAGGCAACCTGGAAACCTGTTCCATCGCCGTGGAGGAGATGTACGGCCGCACGGTCTGGCAGGAAGGGGACATCTGGATTCTCAACGACTCATACCTGGGCGGCACCCACCTGAACGATGTGACCATTTTTGCTCCGATCTTCGACGAAGGCGCGGTGGTCGGATTCGCGGCCACCCGTGCTCACTGGATGGACATGGGGTCCAAGGATGTCGGCGGTTCGATGGACTCGACGGACATTTTTCAAGAGGGCTTCAGGATGGGGCCGGTCAAGCTGGTCGAGGCCGGAGTTGAGACTTCTGTTGTGGACCTGATCCGGACCAACGTGCGCTTCCCCTACCAGACCATTGGTGACATGCACGCCATGATCGCCGCCCTCCGGATGGGGACCACCCGAATGAAGGAGCTCGTGGGCCGGTACGGGATGGAGCAGCTCGATGCCGCCCGGGATGAGATATTCCGCCAGACTGAGGAAATCGAGCGTGCGACCGTACGCAACATTCCGGACGGGGTCTACGAAGCCGAGGGTTTCCTGGACAACGACGGCATCAATCTGGACACTCCCATTGCGATCAAGCTGCGGATCACCGTAGCCGGCGACACGGTTGACTTCGACGTCACCGGATCGGCGGACCAGACCATGGGTCCGGTCAACTGCGGCGCCGCCCAGGCCGTCTCGGCGCTGCGCGTGGGTTACAAGCTCCTCGTCAGCCCGGAGTCCAACTCCAACGGCGGATCCTTCCGGCCAATGACCACCCAGGTACGGTCCGGCTCAGTGCTCGGCGCCGTGACGCCAGCCCCGTGCCAGTGGTACTTCTCCCACCTCGGGCTTCTGATCGACCTCGTCTCCAAGGCAATGGCCCCGGCCATGCCGGAACGCGTCGCCAGCGCCAGCCACGGTGACTCAATGATCATCACCGCCGCCGGTTTCGACACCCGTTTCGGCCGGAACTTCGTCACCATGGAAGCCACTCTGGGCGGCTGGGGTGCCTGGCAGGGCATGGATGGTGAATCAGCCATGATCAACAACGTCAACGGCTCACTCAAGGACCTGCCCATCGAGATGCTGGAGACCCGCTACCCGTTCCGGATCAACGAGTACTCCATCCGCCCCAACTCCGGCGGCCCCGGGCAGTACCGCGGCGGCAACGGCGTGGTACGCGAATACGAATTCCTGGCCGACTGCGTGGTCGGGCTCTGGTTCGAACGGTCGAAGACCCCCGCTTGGGGGCTCTTCGGCGGATTGGACGCCCAGGGCCCCGAAGTTGTGATCAACCCCGGCCGCCGTGATGAGGTCCGCACCCTGAAGGCGAACGCGCACAAGGTCAAGGCCGGCGACGTCGTCCGCCTCGCCGTGGGAGGCGGCGGCGGCTTCGGAGAGGTCTCCAAGCGCTCCCGCGAGGACATAACCTACGACATCGTCAACGGTTTCATCACCGAGGACTTCGCCAAGACGCACTACGGCTACTAAGCACCGCCAGCGGATGGGTTCCCATCAAGAAAAGAAAGGACTCTATGAGTTCCCAATTTGAATCCTTCGACGACGTGTACGCCCACGCCCAGGAAGCAGTCGGTGTCACGCTCTTTACCGCCTCCGTCATTGCCGATAATGGCACCAGTATGGCCCGCGTCTACACCACCCATCCCGATGTCTATCCGGTGGGCGGGAAGAAGACTCTCGCCGGGGACACGAACCGGGTGTGGCTGGAGCAGGTGCTCAATGGACAGCAGCCGTTCCTGGGGGCGGATAAGGAAGCGGTCCGCGCATTCTTCTTTGATTCGGCAACCATCGAGTCATTGGGCTGCGGGGCCATAGTCAACGTTCCGGTCGTGAGCAACGGCCGGACTATCGGTTCCATGAACTTCCTCGCACCTGAGGACAGCTACGACCAGAGTTCGGTGGACGCAGCCGTGGACGTCGCACGGCGGTCTGTCCATCTGCTCGAAGAAGCCCTTACCGCAGCCAACTAGTTCCTTCGCGGGCGGGCACCAATTGGGGGGCCCGCCCGCGGGGGGCAACAGGAAGGAACAGCACGTGACCACTCCGGGAAGCCTGACAATACGGAACGCCCTAATCTTTGACGGTGAATCACCCGACCTGATTGAGGGTTGTATCAGCATCCGGGATGGCCGGATCACCGCCGTAGGGCGGGAGGTGGAAGAGACCGGCGCCGTCCTTGACGCCGGCGGCCGAACCGTGATTCCAGGACTCATCGATGCGCATTTTCATGCCTACGCGCTCAGCCTGACGTCCGCCAGGAACGAGACGGGGCCACTGAGCTATTCCGCACTTGCCGGGGCACGGCGCCTCGCGGCTGCACTGCTCCGCGGCTTCACTGCGGTTCGTGACGTTGCCGGTGGTGACGTTGGCCTTGCCAGCGCCATCGAGGAGGGCCTGTACCCCGGTCCGCGGTACTTCTTCACCGGCCCGGCGCTCAGCCAGACAGGCGGCCACGGCGATATCCGGGCCGCGAACCACGGAGGATGCTTCCACGGCGGGCACATGTGCGAAGTGGTGGACGGCGCCGATGACCTGTTGCGGGCCGTGCGTCACCGATTCCGCACAGGTGCCTCCGCCATCAAGCTAATGACCTCCGGCGGGGTCGTTTCACCGGTCGATCCGATTCGGGTTCCGCAGTACAGCGCGGCGGAAATCCGCGTCGTAACGGAGGAGGCCTCCCGCCGGGGCAGCTACGCCACGGCTCACGCATATTCGCCCGAGGCCATTCGTCATTCAGTACTTAACGGGGTTCGCTGCATCGAACACGGCAATCTGCTGGATGCGGAAACCGCTCAGCTAATGGCTCACAATGACGTCTATCTAGTCCCCACCTTGGTGACCTACGAAGCCATGGAACGGCGCGGCAGGGAAGTCGGCCTCACCGAAGTGGGAGCAGCCAAGAACCGGGAAGTGCTGGAGGCCGGGAGGAACGCCGTGGCACTGGCCCGAGATGCCGGGGTCCGGATTGGGTTCGGAACAGACCTCATGGGTGAACTGGAGGATGAGCAACTGGCCGGACTCCGCCTGCAGTGTGAAGTGCTTGGCGTGTACGGCGCACTCCGGTCGGCAACATCAACCAACGCCGCCCTGCTTCGGCGCGGTGACCTTGGACGCATCACCCGAGGGTCCTGCGCGGACTTGGTGGTCCTGGACGGGAATCCCTTCCATGAACCCTCGATCCTCTGGGACGAAAGCAAGACGCGTACCGTTATCAAGGACGGCCAGATCATCTCCACGGGTGCCCTTTGGGGTGCCAGGGATTTGCCGTTAGACGTTCCGATTGCCTAGGAAAGCCGCAAAATAACCGCTAATAGGCGGAGGGCTCGACTGGCTGACAATGGGAGCAATGCGCCATAACCTCACACAATATCCACTATCGGCCGTCAACTCGGTTGTGCGTAATGCTTGCTGCCGCCTTCATTTGAGGGCCGATAACGGACCTTCTGTTTGGTGTGGCAGCGTTGCGCCTGATGCTGCGGCTGACCGGAATTCCGTTCCGAAAGTCTCGTGGCACAGAATTCAGAACAGCCCCCTCGACTCGGGGAGTGGGGCCACAATGCTCTGAGCTGTCCAATCTGGCGTGTGTACATTGTGCACATTTCGGGCGTCGGATCGGGTCGTATGTGGGCCGGATCGGCCCGGAATCCGCATGTTTCCGGGGGAGTCCCCAGTGTTTGCGGGGGAGCGAATGCAGTTCGAGTCCCACCTCGGGCACGTGTTTTCCCTGTTCAGGGGCTTGTGGTCCTCTGAATGTGTACAAATCTCCTTTTATGGGCCCCTGTAGGGGCCCATTTTTGTTGGTGGCGGCTGGTCTGGCGGCTCCTTCTCTTGGCTGGGACAGCGGTGTTGGTGTGTATTTCTTCATGGCCGGGGGCGCCTGGACCTGCATGACTTGTTGCGACTTACGGATCAAATCCTCCTGGTCATCCCTGTCGGTAGCCGGAACTCGTGGGAAAGCCTTGCCATGTCCTCGGCGATGTTCTCGAGCATCGGGTATAGGCCGGGTGAACCGCTCGGTTTTGGGACGGCCAGGGCGTCGCCGGCCCGAACAGCCGCCACGGCTTCGTTTGATCCTGGCCGTTTCTTGTTCCCGTCGGTCAGCCATTGTCGACGTAGATCGGGCCCTCGGGGGACACCCAGCCTTGGCCTAAACCCGCCGTTCGTATCCCTAGCGATTCGGGACACATCGGTTATGAGACACCAACTCGGACATTAGACCTGATTCGCCGCTTACATGGACTCCAGCGGGTGTTGGGTTAAGGACTCCTCCAAGTTCAGAAGTCGTGTGCAGTGGTAGTCGCCTTTTTAGCCTGCTCCTCGTTCAAGGTCGGCTAGTTCTGATTCAAGTTGCTGGGTCAGGTTCCGTAGGCGGCGGATGTGCTCTTGGGAGACGCGCCCGGGCTGGCTGGTGACTTGTGCGTCGACGTCGAAGACTGTGCTGGGGCTGTGCCAGACATTGAACCATTCGAGACCGTGGCCGAGGGCGTCCCGTGTTACGCCTTGGAGCAGGAGCAGTGGCTCCCTGGTGTTGATGTTCAGTTTCCGCGCCAGGTCAGGGTCTGAGGACACGGCCTGGACCTGACGGGGTCCGCCGGCGGGGTGGTAACCGTGGTCGCGCATCAGGCCGAGGAGTGACGCGTTTTCGAGCAGTTCTACGGTGAAGTGCGGAAAGAAGTCGCGCGGGACCCACGTCCGCATGAAAGCAACAGGAAGATCATCGAGGTAGCGAACCCGCTCAATTTTCCACGTGTTAGAGGTGTTAAGGGCCTCGATGCCTGCCGGGGGCGGCTCGGATGGTTCTACGGCAAGAACGTGAGTGCGCAGGCGCTGGCCGTGTGCGGCAGCCTGTTCATCCAGACCGCCCGCACGCTGAACGTGCCGGCGGAGGACAGGTGTTGCGGCTACTACGCTTCCGCGGCCGCGCTGGCGCCGGATCAGGCCGAGGTCAGAAAGGCCGGACAGGGCCTGACGCACGACGCTGCGGGAGACGCCAAACTGCCTTTGCAGTTCCTCTTCGGTGGGCAGGGAGGAGCCTGGAGAGAGTGCGAGGTCCACGATCTGCCGGTGCAGGATGTCCCGGATCTGTGCATGAAGAGGGCCTCCGGCTTCCCGGTTTAAACCCCCGGCGCGTCCCGTCGGCTCCGACCCTTTTTCTGCTGGTTCCAAACTCACGCTAACTCCTCTGCCGCTATGCAAATCTTAGCCCTCCCGCTGACCGCCTAGCGGTCTGGCGAGTTAACAAGGTCTTGACGTGACCTACACCACGTATTATTGTACGTATCAAAGGTACGTACAACTTCGGACCGGGAATCACAGGAGATGCCTTGGACCCGAAGTGCGAGTCACCTGCTTGAGCCCGCATCGGCGCGTGAGCGAAGTGAAAGTACCTGCAGGTGACAGTCGGATACGTAAGTTTCACAACCCCTCGAATTGGAGAGTCCATGCGCGACCCGCGCTCAGTGCGTTGCACCTATTACTTAGAGTCCGAAATTGACCCCGGGAAGGCCGCAGCCATCATGGCGGGCGAGCAGTCCAGCGGCACCTTCCTGCCGGTGCCCGGTGAATCGTCCCGGATCCGGGAACGGCACGCCGCCCGGATATCCGATGTTCAGGAGCTTGGCTTTTGCCGGCCTTCCTTGCCGTCACGGGCCAACCCGGAAAAAGTCCGTGCCGCATTGGTGACCGTTGATTTCCCGATGGAGAACGTCGGCACCGACCTGGCCACCCTGCAGACTGCCATAGCAGGCAATCTCTTCGAGCTAGGCGATCTGTATGCCTGCCGGCTCCAAGACATGCAGCTGCCCGGGGACTTCGTCGCCGCCCACCCTGGCCCGGCCTTCGGCATCGAGGGGACCCGCAAACTCATCAGTGACGTCCAGGGCGTGATGGTCGGCACCATCGTCAAACCCAATGTCGGGCTCTCGGAAGAAGAGTTCCGGCTGGTCGTCCGGGATCTGGCGATGGCATCCATTGACCTGATCAAGGACGACGAGCTCATGACTGATCCGGCGTACCTGCCGCTGGAACGCCGGGTCGCGGTCGCAACCGAGGAAATCCGCGCCGCCGAGCAGGTTACGGGCCACTCGACCATGTATGCCTTCAACATCACCGGTGACCTCGCCGGGCTGCAAAAGCGCCACGACCTGGTTGTTGAAGCCGGGGGCCGCTGCGTGATGCTGAACATCCCCGTGATGGGAATACCGGCCCTGGCATTGCTCCGCAGCTTCGCCGAGGTCCCCATCCACGGCCACCGCGCCGGCCTCGCCGCGTCCATGCGGTCCAAGGCCCTGGGGATGGACTACCGGGTCTGGCAGCAGATGGCACGCCTTGCCGGCGCCGACCACCTGCACGCCAGCGGGCTGGGCAGCAAGTTCTACGAACTCGACGAGGAGGTCGCGGCGAACATCCACAGCCTCCTCGAACCTCTGGGACAGACCATCGCACCGCTTCCCGTGCTGTCCTCCGGGCAGAACGTCACCACGCCCGGTCCCACGTTTGACGCGGTTGGTTCCACGGATCTGATGATGCTGGCCGGCGGCGGGGTTGCCGCCCACCCGGACGGTCCCGGCGCCGGAGTGCGCAGCCTGCGCCAGGCGTGGGAAGCAGCCGTGAAGGGAGTGCCGCTTGCGATCACCGCCGACAAGCTGGCCCAAACGGGGGACGATGCCCTCCTGCACGCAGTCCAGACCTTCGGGAAAGGTGCCTGACATGCCAGCTTTCGGTTTCGTCGCGGACGACCTCACCGGAGCCGCCGACGTCCTGGCCCAGTCCCACCGCTACGGGTTGGAAGCCGCCCTTGTCATCGGGGACGCACCGCTGCCCACGGACACCGACGTCGTCGGGTTCGCAGGACCGGCCCGCTCACTTACCGGAACAGCGTTCGACAACCTGGTCACCCGTGACCTTGCCGGGATTGCGGCCCTGAATCTGGAGGTGCTGCTGTACAAGGTCTGCTCCACCTTCGACAGCTCCGTCACTGTCGGGAGCATCGGCCGCGGGATACAACTGCTCCACGAGCAATTTCCGCTGCACGGGCCCATTCCCGTGGTGCCGGCCCAGCCGGGCTTCGGACGGTACACCGCCTTCAGCAACCACTACGCGACCTACGCCGGCCAGGTCTACCGATTGGACCGCCACCCGGTCATGTCACGGCATCCTTCCACGCCCATGTCCGAGGCGGACCTCCGCAAGGTCCTGGCCGAACAGCTCGGCGGCACCCAGGTGCCCGGGGCTATCCACCTGCCCGCCTATGGCGACGGCACCTTCAAGGACTCCTGGGCGGACCGGCGCCGGGACCTCGGAGCACAGGCCTTCGTGGTTGATGCCGTGAATGAACACCAGATGGACGCCATTGCAGAAGCCCTCACGCGGGAAGAACACGGCCACGGACCGTCGATCGTCGTCGGATCCGGCGGCATCATGGCGGCCCTGGCACGGTCCATCTCGGACCACGCTCCGCGCACCCCCGGACCGCAACGCCCGTCCGGACCCGTGCTGGCCGTCAGCGCTTCAGCCTCCAGCACCACGGCGGAGCAAATCAACGATGCCCTATCGAATGGCTGGGAGGACGTTCCCGTGCCAGCCGAACTACTGCAGCGCGATGACACCGCACTCGTGGCCGCCCTCGATGAACGCGTTTCAGCTGCCCTTCGGGCAGGCAGGAACGTGGTCGTGCACACCACCCGTGGCGCGGCTGACCCCCGCTACGGCGCGGGCACGCCGGTGGACGCCGGCTACGTTGGCACGTTGATCGGCGGCATCGCCGCCAGGATGGCCCATGCCGGGCTGACCCGCGACATCGCCGTGTGTGGTGGTGACACCTCCAGCCACGCACTCATCGCCATGGGAGTCCGCCAGCTGCGCGTATCCGACCAGTTCGTCACCGCCGGCCCAATCCTGCAGGCCGACGGCGCCTCCGCTGTCGGCGGGTGCAGGCTCCTGCTCAAGGGCGGACAGGTCGGCCCGACCGACGTCCTGCGCCGCTTCGCCGGCCAACTCCCCGGCTGACCCACACACGATTCCTCCACGCATCACCCGAACCAACGAAAGGCGGCCCCCATGCGGGCAGTAGTTAAGAACGCAGCCGAGCGAGGCGTCACATACGTCACCGACGCCGGCGACCCCAAGGCAACAGAAGGATCCGTCGTCATCGAAG
>JBKPBZ010000263.1:0-10436 GCA_046727115.1 Actinomycetota bacterium
CCGCCGTTCTTCGCCGTGAAATCCGCGGTTTCGTCAGCGTCCGGGGCCGGGCGCAGCCGGGCGCCCATGTTCCGCAGGGTTTGCGCGGCGGCGGCGGCGTCCGGTGTGAACCAGACTTCGACGACGGCGAGGGCCGGGTCCGCGTCCGCGCACTGCGCGCCGTGGGCGGCCTTGTCCGCGAAAAAGCCGAACCCGTCCTCGCCCGTGATGCGGCAGGTGTCGCCGTGGCGGGCGCTGACCAGCTCGGCCGGGGTGGTCCCGTCCTCCACGCCGGCCAGGTTGGTGCGGCGCGCGAACTCTGCCAGGTCTCCGACCTCGACGCCGAAGTCCGTCCTGCCGTCCTGCACATTTCCTTGTTCGCCACCCCCGCCGGCCGCCCCTGCACCCGCAGCCACGCGGTGCAGCGCGAGGCGGCCCGAGCCGGCGTCGAACTCCTGCCAGTCGCCGTCGTCGACCGTCCGCACCATGCCGAGGGCGGACAGCAGCTGCCCCCACTGGTCCATGCGGGAGGTGTAGTGGATCGGGCGGACGCGCAGCATGGGATCTCCTTGCGAGGGACGGGTTGGCTCCTCATGACATGGTGCCACCAAAGCACCCATCAGGTCAGCCCCGCGGAGCACAATGGTGCCATGGCTGTTGAACTTGAGGAACTGCTGGTGAATGACGCCGCGGAGTGGCGCGCCTGGCTGGAGCAGCACCACGCGCAGAGCCCCGGCGTGTGGCTCGTCCTGCACAAGAAGGGCGGGTCCGTGACCGGGCTGGACTACGAGGCGGCGCTCCAGGAGGCGCTGTGTTTCGGCTGGATCGACGGGCAGGGACGCCGGCGGGACGCGGAGAGCTCCTTCCAGCGGATGACCCGGCGGGGACCCAAGAGCGTGTGGTCCGCGCGGAACGTGGAGCGGATTGAGCGGCTGGAGTCGGCGGGACGGATGGCTCCGGCCGGACAGGCCGCCGTGGCCGCCGCCAAGGCGGACGGGCGCTGGGAGGCCGCCTATGCGGGCGCGGCGACGGCGGAAGTCCCGGACGACCTTGCCGCGGCCATCGCGGCGGAGCCCCGGGCGCAGGCGATGTTCGAGGTCCTGACGTCCGTGAACCGGTTTGCCCTGATCTACCGCACCAACTCGGTCAAGCAGGCCTCCACCCGGGAGAAGAAGATTGCCGGGTTCGTGGAGATGCTGGCCCGGTTCGAAACGCCGTACCCGCAGACCAAACGGCCCCCAAGCCCGTAAACGGCCGAATCCGTAGCGGTCGAGGCTGGGACGCGGCTCGCCGCCGGCGGAGCCCGGCCGCAGCGTCCCAGAGAACTCCCAGTGGCCGTCCGGGCTGCAGATAGTTGCCGCTGGCAGAATTGGCCGGATGCTCCTTGCCCAGCGTGCCCCACAGCCCCCTGCCCGCCTGCCGCTGCCGACCCAGCGGCGGCTCTTCTTCGGGGCAGCGGGCCTGCTGATCGCGGGGGAGACGGTCTTCTGGACCGTGCTCGCCGCCGTGCAGTCGAACAGCGGGGTGGCCGCCCTGGACGCGCCCGTGCACGACGGGCTCGTCGCGTCCCGGAACCCGCTCGCCACCGCCATCCTGACGGCCGTGACCACGGTGACGTCGCCGCTGTGGATGACGGTGATCGGCTGCGCGGCGGCGCTGGCCTGGGCGGTCTGGAGACGGGAAGTCTGGCGTCCGGCCCTGCTCATCGGCGCCATGGCGGCCACCTTCGCGTTGTCCACGCTGATCAAGCACGACGTCGGCCGGGGCCGGCCCGCCGCCAGCGATTTCATGCTCGGACCGGACGACGCCCTGTCGTTTCCCTCCGGCCACACCTTCGGCGCCGGCGTCTTCCTGTGCGTCCTCAGCTACCTGCTGGTGGCGGCCCGCGGGACGGGGACGGGCAAATGGACGACGTCGGTGCTCGCCTTCGCGGCCGCAGCCGCGGGGACGCTGGTGGTCGCCTTCAGCCGCCTGTACCTGGGCTATCACTGGCTGACGGACGTGCTCGCCGCCATGGGCCTGGCGCTCGCCGTTACCGGGGTCGTCATTCTGGCCGACGGGTTGCGCGCCACCATGGCTCCGCGGCGCGGGCGGCTGGTGCCGCCCGCGCTACTGTCGCCGGCGGAGGTCCGCCCGGGAGGGACACTCCCGGCGGAAGTTAGCCCGGGAGGGCCGGGACCGTCAGAGCCCGACGCCCATCGCCTGGGCGATCACCACCGCCGAGGCTGAGGACCACGCCTGCGGGTGGCACGACGCCGGGTAAGGCACCGCGACGCCCGAGTCCTCGGCCCGCACCCCTGCGAACACCTCCGGCAGCCGGTGCCCAAAGGAGGCTGCCGCCGCCAGCAGGCCATCGGCGAGGGTCCGGGCCTCGGCGACGAAACCGTCGGCGAGGAGGCCGCGGATGGCGATGGCGGTGTCGTGGCTCCAGACCGAGCCGCAGTGGTAGCTGAAGGGCCAAAACCCTGCGGCCCGCCGCGAGATCGTGTGCACGCCGTAGCCGGAGAACAATTCGGGGCTCACCAGCCGGTCCGCCACGATCCGGGCTTCGGCCGCGTCCAGGATGCCCGTGCCCAGCAGGTGTCCCATGTTCGAGCCCGGGATGTCCAGGGGAACCCCGTGCCCGTCCAGCGCCATGGCCGGGAACGGCCCGCCGTCGTCCTCCACCCAGAAGCGCTCCCGGAACCTGAGCCGCAGGCCAGCGGCGAAGTCCCGCAGCGCCTGGCCGCCGGGTTCGCCGTAGGCGTCGAACAGCTCCGCCGTTTCCATGGCGGCCTGATACGCGTAGCCCTGCACCTCGGACAGGGCGATCGGCCCCTCGGCCTGGCGGCCGTCGCGGAACTGCATGGCGTCCCGGGAGTCCTTCCAGCCCTGGTTGCTCAGGCCGTGCCCGGATGCGTCCCGGTAGCTGAGGAACCCGGCGTTGCCCGACCCGGCGTTGCCCGCTGCGCCGGTACCCGCTGTGCCGTTAACCGTTGCGCCGTTAACCGTTGCGCCATCCTGCCCGGTTGCGCCGGCGGCGAGCAGCCATTCCGCGGCGCGTGCCGCGTTCGGCAGCAGGGACCGGACAGCGTCGTCGTCCCGGCCGGCGCGCCAGAGTTCACCGAGCAGGCAGAGCCACAGCGGGGTGGAATCCACGGCCCCGAAGTACACCGGCGGCAGGCGCAGGCCCTGGCTCTCCAGCACAAGCTCCTTGGACCGCAGCTCGTGCAGGATCTTGCCGGGTTCCTCGGCGGCCGCGGCGTCGGTCCGGGTGCCCTGGAAGGCCGCCAGCGCGCGCAGCGTGCCCGCCGCCAGCCCGGTGTCGAGCCCGTCGTCCAGCGGCAGCAGCAGGCGCGCGGCCCACAGCGAATCCCGCCCGAACAGGGTGAAGTACCAGGGCGCCCCGGCGGCGATGAACGGAGCGTCCGGCAGCTGGCGGGTGGCCAGCCGGAGCCCGGCCACTTCATCGAGGGAGTTATCCAGGAGCAGGCCCAGGGCCCCGGCCGGTCCGGTCCGCGGCCGCCGGGCCGCGGGCGGCCGGGCTGCCACCACGGCGTCGTCGTCGTCGGTCAGGACGGCCTGCCATTCGGCCTCGAACGGCCGGCCCCGGCCCAGGGTTCCGCGCCAGGCCAGGTGGCCTTCCGGGGTGACGGCGCCGGCGGCCGCCACCGTCAGGGCCTTGCCGCCGTCCTTCCAGCGCAGCGCAGACTGGTCGGCAGAGATCGGCCCGGACGGGTCGCGGAAACGGCTGAGGCGGATCTGGGCCATGTCGGTGAAGTCGGCGGCAAGTTCAATGTCGACTTCAACGTCGAGGGAATCCAGGGAGGTGCGCAGCTGCAGGGTGTGCCGCACCACGCCCGGCGTCACGGTCCAGGTCTGGAGCAGCTCGACGGCGGGGTCCTCTGTGGGTCCCGGGATGCCCCGGACCAGGCCCCGGACGCGCAGGACGCCGCCGGGCTCGGTCTCGACGGCTGACGGTTCGGGTTCCAGCCCGTTGACGCGGACCAGCGCCCGGCAGAGCATCCGGGTGTCGCCGTGGAGCAGCCCGGTGAACCCGGCCGGATCAGCAGAGTCGCCGGCGCCGGGCCGGTTGACCTCGCCGGCCAGGCGGCCGTCCGGATCGAGCCACAGCTGTGTGGGGGCGGCAACGGAGCAGTATTGGCGGTGCAGGCCTGGCTGAACAGTCATCCGCCCACCCTATCTCCAGAGCAGGCTTAGGGTGACTGTTGCTCATCCACCGGGAACGCCACGGCCTCGCCCACCACGCGCAGCCGCAGCTCGGTGCCGGGGCGGGCAATGGAGGCGTTCCAGTGCCGGATGGTGATGATTTCCCCGCCGCCGGGGTAGCGGTGGTCCGGGACGGCGCCGGCGGCAAGGACCGGCGGGACCGGGAGCTGGAGCCGCACCGTGGTCTCGGGGCCGAAGTAGTCGGTGTCCACCACGGTGCCGCGGATGGGGCCGTCCTCCGAAATGCGGATCTGCTCCGGCCGCAGCATCAGCTGGACCCGGCCCTGGGCGGGCGGCCGGCGCACGGGTATCCCGCCGAGCGAGCATGTCGCCAGGGAACCTTCCATCCAGGCATCCAGGATGACGGCGTCGCCCAGGAATTCGGCGGTGGCGCGGTCCGCCGGCCGTGTGTAGACGACGAACGGGTTGCCGATCTGGGCCAGCCGGCCGCCGCGCATCACAGCCACCTGGTCGGCGAAGGACAACGCCTCGGCCTGGTCATGCGTGACCAGGATGGTGGTGACGCCGGCGTCTTTCAGGACCTGGGCCACGGCGCGGCGGGTGGCCACCCGCAGGCCGGCGTCCAGGGCAGAGAACGGCTCGTCCAGCAGCATGAGCGCGGGCTTGCGGGCCAGCGCCCGGGCCAAGGCGACCCGCTGCTGCTGGCCGCCGGAGAGCTGGTGCGGGCGGCGCTTGGCCATGGCCGGGTCCAGCGAAACCATTTCCAGCAACTCGCCGACCCGCGCCTTGACGCCGCGGTGCCCGCCGGGGAGCTGCGCGGTGTCCAGGCCAAAGGAGATGTTCTGCCCCACCGTCAGGTGCGGGAACAAGGCGCCGTCCTGGGCCACGTAGCCGACGTGCCGCTTGTGGGCGGGGACCCAGGCGTTCTCGCCCGCGACTTTGCTGCCGTTGAGCGAGATGCTGCCGGTGTCGGGGTGCTCGAATCCGGCGATCAGGCGCAACAGTGTGGTCTTGCCGGAGCCGGACGGTCCCACGATCGCCGTCGTTCCGCCCCTGGCGACGGAGAGGTTGACGCCCTTGAGGACAGCCTGGGGGCCAAAGTTCTTGGTGACCGCGTCGATTTCCAGGTGGCTGTTGGTGCTGGTGGCCACGGACGCCGCGACTCGCGGCTCGGGGAGACGGGAGGGGGCCTCACGCGACGGGTAAACATCGGTCACTGTCCGGCTACTTTCTTGGACTGCTGGAAGAGCAGGTAGGTCATGGGCGCCGAGATCAGGATCATCAGCAGCGCGTACGGGGCGGCGCCAGCGTAGTCGATCTCGCTGCTTTTGCTCCAGAACTCGGTGGCGAGGGTGCGGGTCCCGTTGGGCGAGAGCAGGAGGGTGGCCGTGAGTTCGTTGACAATCCCCAAGAACACCAGGGCCGCGCCGCCGGCCGCGGCGGGGGCCGTAAGGCGCAGGGTCACGCGCAGGAAGGCCAGCAGCGGCGGCTTGCCGAGCACCTGGGCGGCCTCGTCGAGTTCCTTCGGCGCCTGGGCCAGCCCCGAGCGGATGTTCACGAGGGCCCGGGGGAGGAACAACAGCACATAGGCCGCGATGAGGAGCGCTGAGGTCTGGTACATGCTGGGCACCATCCGGATGCTCACGGTCACGAAGGCCAGGCCCACCACAATCCCGGGCATGGAGCTGGTGATGTAGTTGGACAGCTCCAGGGACTTGCTGAACCAGCCGGGGCGCCGCACGGCCAGGTAGGCCATGGGGAACGCGACCACGGTGGTGACGACGGCCCCCGCAAGGCCATAGGCCAGGGTCTGCAGGAGGGCCGGCATGAATTCCTCGGCTGCCCAGATGTCCGGGCCGCCGGTGACGATCCAGCGCAGTACGAACGTCAGCGGCAGGCCGAACGCCAGCGCCGTGAGGGCGATCAGGGACAGCTGGGCCGGGACCTGGTAGGCGTGCAGGGGCAGGCGCAAGGCACGCGCCTGGGCGCCCGAGCCGATCCTGGCGTACCGGGCGCTGCCGCGGCTGCGGACCTCCACCAGCAGCAGGATCAGGCACAGGAACACCAGGACGCTGGCCAGCATGTTCCCCGCGGTCCCGTTGAACGTGGACTGGTACTGCACCATGATCGCGGTGGTGAAGGTGTCGAAGCGGATCATCGCGAACGCCCCGTATTCGGCCAGCAGGTGCAGCGCGACCAGCAGCCCGCCACCGGTCATGGCGATGCGCAGCTGCGGCAGCACCACGCGGAAGAACGCGCGCCAGGCGCCGAGGCCGAGGGAGGCGGCGGACTGTTCGATCGCCGGGTCCAGGCGGCTGAGCGTCGCGGCGGCCGGGATGTACACGAGCGGGAAGTAGGACAGGGTGGCGATCAGGACCCCGGACCAGAGCCCGCCGAGGGAGGGCACCGCGGAAACCCAGGCGTAGCTGTTGACGAAGGCGGGGATGGCCAGCGGGGCGGCCAGCAGCACGGCCCACCACTTCCGGCCCACGAGGGATGTGCGTTCAACCAGCCACGCGCCGCCGACGCCGAGGATCAGGCACAGCGGTACTGTCACCGCGGTCAGCAGCACGGTGTTCAGCAGGAGTTCGCCCACGCGCGGGCGGATAATCAGTGCGGCGGCGGTGTCCCAGCCGGTGGAGGCCGTCATGAAGACCACGTAGGCCAGGGGAATTAGGGAAAACAGGGCGATCAGGACCGCAATGATGGAAACAACAGAAACGCCGAAAGGCGGGCGGGGGCGCTTGCCCCTGCCCGCCGTCGTCGTGTCCCCGGATATTTTGGGGACCGCCAGCTTGGAAGTCACTGCTGCTACAGCAGTCCTGCCTGGGTCATCAATTCGGTGACCTTGGCGGAATTGAGCTTGGCGGGATCCACTGTGGGTGCCTGCAACTCCTTGAGCGGAACCAGCTTGTCGTTGGACGGGACGTCCGAGGCGACGGCGTACTCGAAGGAGGTGCCCTTCTGGAGCACTTCCTGGCCCTTCTTGCCGGTGATGAACTTCAGGAAGGACTGGGCCGCCGCGGCGTTCTTCGAGGACTTCAGCACGCCGCCGCCGGAGATGGAGACGAAGGCGCCGGGGTCCTGGTTCTTGAAGTAGAACGGCGTGACGTTCTTGGAGTTCTCGCCGGTCTTGGCCTGGTCGCCGTAGTAGTAGTAGTGGTAGATGAGGGCGGCGTCCACTTCGCCGGCGTTGACGGCCTTCATGGCCGTGCTGTTGCCCTTGTACGCCTTGGAGTTCTCTTTCATGCCCTTGAGCCATGCCTGCGTGGCGGCTTCGCCCTTGAGCTCCAGCAGGGCCGAGACGATCGCCTGGAAGTCGGCGCCGGACGGCGAGGCGGCCCACTTGCCCTTCCACTCGGGGTTGGCCAGGTCCAGCATGGACTTGGGCAGCTTGTCGGCGCTGATCTTGTTCTTGTCATAGACCAGCACGGTGGAGCGGGCTGCGATGCCGGTCCACTTGTTGGTGGAGGGGCGGAACTCAGCAGGGACCTGGTCCACGGTGGCCTTGTCCACGTCCGCGAAGAGCCCGGCGTTTTCCACCTGGGCCATGGCGGGCGAGTTCTCGGTCAGGAAGACGTCCGCCGGTGAGGCCTGGCCCTCCTGGATGATCTGGTTGGACATTTCGGTGTCGTCGCCCTGGCGCATGGTGACCTTGATGCCGGTTTCGGCCGTGAAGGCGTCCACCCACTCTTTGGTCAGGGACTCGTGCTGGGCGTTATAGACCGTGATCTCGCCGGCGGCCGAGCCGCCGGCCGCTGCACTGCTGCCAGCCGGGGCAGCGGAACCGGAGCCGCAGGCGGCCAGGCCCAGGGCGGCAGTGGCTGCCAGGGCGATGCCCGCCAGTGCGTTGTTGCGGATCTTCATGGGGCTACTTTCTGCAAGGAATTCGTCGTCGGTGCCCGGACCCCCGTGAGCGGGGAAGTTAGGGCATGCTCACTACGAAAGACTGTAGGTTAGCCAAACCTAAGCCACCAACCTCAAGTCGCTTTAAGTGATGAGGATCACATGAATTACGAAACTGTTGCGTGACGTAATTGGTCAGGGTTGCGGGGCGGGCGCCGCAGCAACCGCCGCGGCCGCCTCCAGCACCATCCAGGCCTGGAGCTGTGTGGACAGCTCGACGGCGGCGCCCTCCGGATAGCTGCGGCGTGCCGGAAGTTCGGTGCGGTCGGAGAAGACCAGGTGGCTGCCGGGGCGGGCGAGGCGGTCCTGCGCCGGAAGGATTCGGCGGCCTTCCCAGAGGGCCTCGGCTGTGTCGTTCACGAGCGCCGCCGCCGTGGCCCGGGTTTCGGGGGGCAGCCGTTCGTCGACGGCGGCAAGGGCCAGGTAGCGGACGAGGATCCCGGTGAAGAGCCCGCCGTCGCCCGTTCCCTCGCAGCGCAGCACCGCGGCGGCGCGCCCCAGCAGCGGGGCCGGATGTGTGAGGTTGCGCGCCACGGCATCCACCAGCGCGGCCGCACGTCCGAGGTTCGCCTCGCCCCCAAGTTCGAGCAAGGCGCCGAGCACGGGCCCCTGGTTGTAGGTGTAGATGGTCTCTTCCAGCACCACGTCCCCCGTGCCGGAAATCCGCAGGCCGTCCCGGTAGAGGCCCTGTCCGGGCTCGTAGAGCTTGGCATCCAGCCAGTCCAGCAGGGCCTGCGCCTTGTCCCGGTTGCCCGTCCGCGCGTAGTACAGGGCCACCGGTGCGGTGGCGGGCGTGTTCTTGAAGTCGCGCTTCGTGCTCCAGAAAGTGCCGCCGCCCAGGTCATCTGTGGAGGCGGAGTCGAACTGCAGAGTCAGGCTCTGCAGGACCTTGGCATTGCGCCCCCGGCCGGCGTGCTTGCGGGTGTCCTCGGCGAGCTTGTCCAGCCGGAGCGTGGCAAGGGCCAGCCAGGCCATGTCGTCGTAGTAGTTGTTGACCACCGTGAGGAAATTGCGCAGCCGGATGCCCGTGACCAGCCGGGAGGCGAGGTGGCCGGCGCTGGGCCGGTTCTCGCCGTCGAACTTGGCTCCCGGACGCCCCGGCGAGCCCAGTTCCCGGCGGCCGGTGTCCACGAGGCAGTCCAGGTAATGCGCTTGCCACCAGTAGTGCCAGGGCCGGGACAGGTTCTGCAGCCGGCCGGAAGGACGGAGGATCGCGGCGATGTGGGTTCCCGGCAGGAAGAAGAGCCGCTGCCCGAAGAGCCGGGTCACCGAGCGGGCGGCCTCGTCCGCTCGGAAGGACCAGTTGGGGGCGGAGGCGTCGGCTCGGGTCATGTCCCAAGCCTAATCGCGGGAGCCGGTCCGGACCGCGATCGTGATCGCGCCGTCGGCGGGTGCGCCCAAAGGTGCGCATCGGCCGTATTCCAGTTAACATTCACTAACTAATGTTCCCCGCGGGCCGGTGCTTCAGGCGCCGCCCGCGTTGAGGCTTCGCGGCCGGGGTTCGGTTCCACATCAAGGAGGATGCATGGACGTCAAGGGTACTGTCGCGCTGATCACGGGCGGAGCCTCGGGTCTTGGAGCGGCCACGGCCAGGCGCCTGTTCGACGCCGGGGCGTCGGTGGTGCTCGTGGACCTGCCGGGTTCCGCCGGGGATGCCTTTGCCGCCGAACTGACTGCCTCCGCGGCCGGCGCTCCCGCCGGCGCCGTTGGTGCCGCTGCCGCCGGTGGCGGCCGCACGGCCGTCTTCGTCCCCGCCGACGTCACGGACGAGGTGCAGGTGCAGGCCGCCGTCGATGCCGCCGCCGCCCTGGGCCCGCTGCGCATCGTGGTCAACTGTGCCGGGATCGCGACTCCCGGCAAGGTCCTGGGCCGCGACGGCGTGCTGCCGCTGGAGGCCTTCAACCGCGTCATCCAGATCAACCTCGTGGGCACCTTCAATGTGATCCGCCTCGCCGCGGCCGCCATGGCAGCCACCGAGCCCGCCGCCACCGAACTCGGCGGTCCGGAACGCGGGGTCATCATCAACACCGCCTCCGTTGCCGCGTTCGACGGCCAGATCGGCCAGCCCGCCTACGCCGCCTCCAAGGGCGCCGTGGCCGCCATGACGTTGCCGATCGCCCGCGAACTCGCGCGCTCGCTGATCCGGGTGGTGACCATTGCGCCGGGCATCTTCGAGACCCCCATGATGGCCGGGCTGCCGCAGGAGGCGCAGGACTCCCTCGGCCAGCAGGTGCCGCACCCCTCGCGGCTGGGCCGCCCCGCCGAATACGCCAACCTCGCCGCGCACATTGTGGAGAACGCCATGCTCAACGGCGAGACGATCCGCCTCGATGGCGCCATCCGCATGGGGCCGAAATGACCGGGTCCGAAGTGACCGGTTC
>JBKPBZ010000264.1:0-17205 GCA_046727115.1 Actinomycetota bacterium
GCCTTGTCCCGGAGGGTGATTTCCTTGAGGGCCCCGAGCATTTCCGACACCAGGGTGGACATGCGCTGCGCGGCGTCGCGGTTCACCTTTCCTGCCTCATACGACTTCTTGGAGAGCCACAAGTAAAGGAACGCCGCGATGATCCCGAGGTAAAGGACAGTGGACAAAGCGGTCTGCCAGGATGCGGCGACCAGCACCACGAGGACCGATGCGAAAGTCAGCGCCTGCGCCGGCAGCGTGACAGCCGGGAACAGTACACCCGATACGGTGTTGGCGATTCCGACGTCGATCATCCGGACGAGCTCGGTGGTGGACCGCTTCATCCGTTCCGTCCACGGAGCACGGATGTAGCTCTGGAACAGAACGGAGCCAATTTCAAGTTCATAGTCGGCAAACCTGCGGGTGGACACCCACTGAAGCCAGATGCTGAGCACGGATTTCAGGATCATGACCAGGGCCGAGGAGACGAGAATCAAGAGACTCAACTCCTGGGTGACGGTTCCAATAACCGGCAGGGTCATCGTCCCGCCCTTGAGAATTTGGTTCAGGACCAAAGCAAAGACGCCCAGCGCCGCCGAATCGAGGAGCGAAAGGACCGCCGAGAGCACGCCAAAGAGGGTAAGGAACCGCCTGGCGTTATCAGGCAGAAGAGGCAGCAGCTCGCGCATCGTGCGGCGCAGTTGTTTCAAGGAGTACTCCAAAGCGGCGGGGAAGAATCCTTTCCATACTACGCGGGGTGCTGCCTGGGCCCCTTTTACCGGCGCCGGTAGGCGGAACGCTCAGACGCCCAATTCGACGGTGGCGACTGTGGAATACTTGATGGGTGAGTCGCACTTGGATAGTCATACCTATGTACAACGAGGCCTCCGTCGTTGGCGGGGTTATCGACGGAATCCGCAAAGAGTTTCCGAATGTCGTGTGCGTCGATGACGGAAGCAGCGATGGCTCCCAGGATGTGGCCAGGCAGGCCGGCGCGGTCGTCGTCCAGCACCCGGTCAACCTCGGCCAGGGCGCCGCACTTCAGACAGGGTTCGAGTATGCGCTCCAGGATCCTGAACTTGACTGCATCGTAACGTTCGACGCCGACGGCCAGCACCGGGTTGAGGACGCCAAAGCAATGGTTGAGCGTGTGCGGACGGGCGAAGCCGACCTGGTTCTGGGCTCACGGTTCCTGGACGGCCGGACGAAACTGTCCCCGGCAAAGCGCCTGGTGCTGCGGACCGCGGCGGTCCAGTCCCGGCTGGCGACCGGAATGGCGCTGACCGACGCGCACAACGGGCTGCGCGCCATTGGGCCGGAGGTCGCCCGCAAGATCCATCTCACCCAGAACAGGATGGCGCACGCCTCGGAGTTGATCCACCAGGTGTCTGAGATCAGCCCCCGCTGGGTGGAGCACCCTGTTGAGATCATCTACACCGATTACTCCAAGGCAAAAGGCCAGTCCTTGCTGAACTCCGTCAACATCATCGCTGACCTTCTGTTTAGGTGAGAAATTGCAGATCATAGTCCAAATAGTTCTCGTACTGGCCGTCATTATCGTCTCCCTCGCGCTCATGCGGGGTGGTTCGAATGCCCGGCACCTGGCCATCCGCCGGATCATGCTGGTGATTTTCGCGGTGGTGGCCGCGTTGTCGATTTTCTTCCCGGAGCTGCTGACCATGCTCGCCCGTTCCCTGGGCATTGGCCGTGGCACAGATCTCGTCCTCTACGGGCTGATCGTCAGCTTCATGGTTTTCATGGCCACGACCTACCAGCGCTTCCGCCACATGGAGACAACGCTCACCCAGCTTTCCCGGCGGATCGCCATTGACGAGACCCCCCGCCCCTGGCTCAAGGATGCGCCGCAGTCCACTTCGACCCTGTTCTCGGAGCGGATGCGGGAGACGGAGTGACGGTTCTCAGGTCACGCCCGGAAGATAGCGCGGCGGTCGCTTCGACCCGCGACTATTCACTGGACATCCTGAGAATACTCAGTATTGGTGGCGTCGTAGCGATCCACCTCTTCGGGTACGTTGTGGGGCACTCCGAGCGGGGGTCCCGCAACTGGTGGCTGGGGGCGGCCCTGGACATCCCGTTCATCTGGGTCGTGCCGGTTTTCGTGATGATCTCCGGCGCACTCCTGCTGGCGCCCGATAACCGGGTCCTGGCGCCACGGTCGTTTTACCGCAAGCGGGCGGCCCGGCTGCTGCCGGCACTTATCGTGTGGCACTTGATCTATCTCGTTGGAGTCCGCTGGCTGATGCGCGGGGAAGACCTGGCACCGGCCAGGGTGGCCCAGCTGCTCTTTGACGGCGCAGTCTTTACCCAGCTGTATTTCCTGTGGCTGATTCTCGGCCTTTACTTGGTTGCTCCGCTCATCACGGCGTTCCTGCAGGGCGGGGGCCCGCGGCGGGCGCAGGCCCTTGCGGCCGTCCTGTTGGCCGCCACCGCGCTGGCCTTCATGGCTCCAGGAATCGCAGCGTCGCTGGGCTTCGCCAGGCCGATCAGCCTGAACATCTTCACCCACTGGCTGCCATACGTTGGCTATTTCGTGGCCGGCCGCGCGCTGAGGGACGTGAAGCTCACCGGGCGGTCCCTTTTCGTCGCCGTCGTGGTGGCCCTTGGTCTGGCGGGACTCTGTCTCTGGCAGTACGGACACCAGGTGCAGGCGGGGTTGCTGAACGTGGTGTCTCCGGTGAGCTACCTCTCGCTGGCCGTCATGATGCTGGCCGTGGCGGTATTCCTCTCGGCCAAGTCCATTTTCAGCCGCATCGCGCCTTCACCCCGGACCGGGCGGATGCTGGTTACCCTCTCCGGAGCTTCGTTTGGCGTATTCCTCGTGCACCTGCTGGTCTTCGAAGTCATCAGGCTCAACGTTCCGGCGGTCTTCGACGGCAGGTCGATCGCGGCGGCCTTCGCAAGCTTCGCGGCCACCCTCGCCGTAAGCTTTGCCGTCTCCGTCCTTGCAGCGCGGACTCCCTTTCTGCGGAACATTTTCTAGCGCCAGGCAGTCACGCCAGGGAGCTGGCCGGGCCCAGCCTGGCGTGAAGGGGTGCCCTCCCGGTCTGGAATGATGGAGGCATGACTGCCTTGCCCCGACTTCTCATCATTTCCTTCTCGCCGATCCGGTCTGACCCGCGCGTGCTCAAGCAGGTGGGTCTCTTCAGCGGCAAGTATCACCTCATCACGTGTGGTTACGGGGCCGCGCCGGATGGCGTGGATGAGCATTTTGCCTTGTCGTCCGATGCGATCGGCTGGCCTTCGGACAGGATCGGGTTGCTGGGCCGTCGCTACCAGCGCGCCTACGACCAAATGTCGGCCGTCCAGCAGGCGCGGAAGCTGCTGGCAGGCGTTCGCGTTGATGTCGTTCTTGCCAATGACCTGAACACGCTGCCGTTGGCCCTGGAACTGGAACCGAAGTACGGGGTCCATTCCGACCTCCACGAGTTTGCGCCGAAGGAAAAGGACGACGACCTCAAGTGGCGTCTTTTCGTCGCACCCTACATGCGGTGGCTGTGCCGCACGTACCTGCCCCGGGCCCGCTCTCTCACCACGGTGGCTCCCGGCATTGCGGCGCAGTACACCCGGGACTTCGGTGTTGCGGCGGACGTGGTCACCAACGCGGCGCCCTTCGCGGAGGGAGCGCCCCGGCCCGTCGGCGAGCCCATTAGGCTGATCCACAGTGCTGCGGGGCAGCGCTACCGGAAGCTGGAGAACCTCATTGAGGCGATGCGCAGCGCGCCGCCCGGGGTTGAACTGGACATGATCGTGATGCCCAACGAACCGGATTACGTTGCCGAGCTGAAGCAGGCAGCGGCTGACGTGCCCGCGGTGAAGTTCCGCGCTCCAGTGCCTTATGCCGAACTGGTTCAGACCCTGAGCGGATATGACGTCTCGCTGGTGTTCCTTCCCCCGACGAATTTCAATATGGAGAACGCCTTGCCCAACAAGTTCTTCGAGGCGGTCCAGGCCCGCCTGGGAGTGATCGTGGGACCCTCACCGTCGATGGTGGAAATCGTCAACCAGTACGGCTTTGGCACCGTCACCCCGGACTTCTCCCCGACGGCGCTGGCCGCAACGATCCGGTCATTGAACCCGGAGCAGATCATGGAGTGGAAGCGGGCGGCGGACCGCGCCGCCAAGCCGCTGGCAGCGGAATCCCAGCTCGGGATCTGGGAAGCGGCGATCCGCGCCTTGCTGCCTGCCTCCGATTCCGCGGTGTCCTGAGTCGGTGCCCTAGTGGCAGGAAGCGGTCCACGGTGGGAACCACCTTGGACCGCTTCCTGTTTCCCTCGCAACACAGACCCCAGCAAGCAGCCCGCGGCTAACGCCTCCCTAGTAGGCGGAGGACGCCATGGAGACCGCGGTCGACGTCGGCAGGGTTCCCGCTGTGGTGCGGGTGCCCCACGTGCTTCCCGCGACTATCGGGTAGTAGGCCAGCTGGCCGTTCGTCAGGAGTGCCATGACACCCTTGGAACCGGCGCCCGCAAAGTTCGCCGTACTGGAAAACTGCCTGAAGTACTGCCATGACGAGCCAACAGTCTTTCGCGTCTCGGAGATGAAGCCGCTCAGCCCATTGGAGCGGTAGAGCCGCATTGCGCCGAGAGAATTGACGGCCAGCAGGTCCTGGTTCCCGTCGCCGTCGAAGTCGGTCATGGCAATCTTCAGCCCACCCCAGCCCACCCCGATTTTCACCGGAGCGCTGAGGGCTCGGCCGGAAACATTGGCCCAGTAGTACAGGACGCCGTCCGATCCGTAGCCGACAAGTCCCGGGTAGCTGCTCGCTTTTACCCATCGGCCGGTGACGAGAGTCGTCTGGGCGAAGCCGGCGCTGGCGAGGGTGACCGGGCCGGTGAATCCGCCGGTCTTGGCGCCGAAGTACACGCTCAGGGCACCGGAGGACCACTGTGCCAGCACATCGGGCACACCGTCCTTGTTCCAGTCGAGAACGTGGAGCGCCTTAGCCGTGGACCAGCCGATGCCGATCTGGTAAGGCGCGTTCAAGCCGCCGGTTCCGTTGGCCGGGTGCACCCACAGCTTGCCCGCGGTGTCCACCCGGACGATGTCGGACGCGGACTTGATGGAAGGGCTACCCGTCGGTGCCGGGCTTGGCGGGGTGGCGGGGACCTGAGTGTTGATGTTTTCGCCGCCGGCGATCAGGTAACCACCCCACGATGATCCAATGACGGTGGTGGTGCCCCAGTTGGAGTTCCCCGGGACGGGATAGTACCGAAGATAACCGTCACGGGTGCGGGCCATGATGCCGGTCGCCGCGTAGCCCTTGAAGGAGAAGGTAACCGTCACGCTGGTCATCTGGTTCCACGAGGTCCCGACAGTCCGGCGCGCTTCTGCGATAAAGGAACCTGTTCCGTTGGAACGATACTGGCGCATGGTCCCGGCAGAGTCTTGGGCGAGGATGTCCTGGTTGCCGTCGCCGTCAAAGTCGACCATGGTCAGATTCAGGTTGCTCCAGCCGCCGCTGATCCTGCTGCCCGCGCCGACGCCTCCACCGGAGCTGTTGCGCCAGATGGCGAGGTTTCCGGCGTCGTCCCGGGTGAGCACTTGCGGGAAGTAACTGTTGCTCAGCCAGTAGCCGATGGTGAGCTGGTAACCGCCCCAACCGGAGGCCGCCAGCACAGGTCCTGTCGAGAAACCGCCGGCAGCGACACCGAGGTAGACGTTCGTCCGGCCAGACTTCCATTGCGCCACCACGTCGAGGACGCCGTCGGCGTTCCAGTCGATCACGTTGATCGACCGTAGTCCCGTCCACCCCTGGCCGATCTTCTTCCGGGTACCAAAACTGCCTGAGCCGGTGGCCGGGTAGTCCCACAGGACGCCGCTGGCGTCAGCGGCCACGACGTCGCCGGTTGACATGATCGACGGCTTCAGGACCGCCCCGTCAGCAGTGGCGGCGAATTTCTGCAAATTGGCGAAGGTGCCGTTCCAGGCGTTGGAGTCGCCGGCGAAGGGGCCCGTGCTGCTGTACTGCCAGACGCTGTAGGTTCCCCAGCCGTTCGGTACATTGCCGACGTACGTCGAGTAGCGCGCCAGGTGAAGCGGCTGGTTTCCGAAGGCACCCGAGTTGCCGGTGCACTGGGACCACCAGCCCGCGGTGGTGTAGATCATGGGCAGGCGTCCGGTTCGGGACAGCATGCGGTTGGAGAAGTCCCTGATCCAGCCGACCATGGCGGCGGCACTCATGTTGTAGCAGGTGTTGCCGAGAGTGCTGTAGGGGTTGTACTCGATGTCCAGCAGCGGCGGCATGGTCTTTCCGTCGGGGCTCCAGCCGCCTCCGCTGCTGATGAAGTAGTCCGCCTGCGCCGCGCCGGTGGAGACGGATGGAAGCGCGAAGTGGTAGGCGCCGCGCATGAGGCCAGCCTGCAGGGAACCGGAGTACTGCGAAGCAAAAGCGGGGCTGCGGTAGGTGAGGCCTTCGGAGGCCTTCACGTAGGCGAAACGGGCTCCCATGGAGTATTGCGCCGGCCAGTTCACCGTTGGCTGGTGGCCGCTGACGTCCAGGCCCTGGACGCCGGGGGCCTGCCACGTGCTTTCGGTCTGCAGGGACTCGGTGACAGCTGCGGTAGCGCCGGACCGGGGGGAGCCGGCCAGTTGCGTTTTCAGGCCCTGGCCCATGTACGCACCGTTTGCTCCGATGGCGGCGTTGAGCGCCTTCATGTCGATGGCTCCCGGGGCAGTGCCCGTTGCTGCCTGCGTCGGCGTCGGCGTCGGCGTCGCCGTCGGGACCGGGCTGGGGGCCGGCGTGGATTCAGCGGTCACCACACTGCTGGCCGTGGGTTTTAGGCTTGCGGACACGGGGGCAGTGGCAGCCGGGGAAGCCGACGGCCCCGGCTCGAGGGCCCAGGCCTGCGCCGGAAGGCCGATCGCCGCAACGGCGGTGACGACCACGACTGCCACGGTCTTGAGCCGCGAAGTGTGTCGTATTGACAGGGTCGTGTTCGGCTTCATGTGTCTCTCCGGAGCGCTAACGTGCTCCGGAAAACACGCTGCCTAGTTCACCATGACCGGACATCCGCGAGTCGGAAGCCGATTAGTCAATTCGCTGGGTCCTGACGCCGAAACGATAACACCGGATCCCCTGTGATACCAGAGTGACCGGTGGTGTCTCTGATCTGAAAGTGACGTGTGGGATTGAGCCGTCGGTGACCCCGCGCTGGCGGCTTTCGCCCCGTACGGCCCGCTGGCTTCTAAAGCAGATTCACTTGTAGGAAACTTTGGTGCCCAGCGCACTTGTATAGCTAATGGTGCCGCCCTGGAAATTCTGCACGCAGCCGCCGTTAGCGAGTCCACAGATCTCGTTGGTGACGGGGTAGCGGAGTTTGCCGTTCTCGTAGCCGATGGTGCCCCACGTCGCGCGGATGGCACCCCAGGTGGCCCGGGCGCCGGTGGCGGGCGACCAGTGGATGGTACCGCCCTGGAAGCCTTGGTAGCAGCCGCCGTTAGCGAGACCACAGATCTCGTTGGTGAGGGGGTAGCCGAGTTTGCCTTTTTCGTAGCCCAGGGTGCCCCAGGTGGCACGGATGCCGCCCCACGTGGCGCGGGCGCCGGTGGCGGGCGACCAGTGGATGGAGCCGCCCTGGAACGTCTGGTAGCAGCCGCCGCCGGTCAGGCCGCAGATTTCGTTGGCGACGGGGTAGCCGAGTTTGCCTTTTTCGTAGCCCAGGGTGCCCCAGGTGGCACGGATGCCGCCCAGGGTGGCGGAGGCGCGGGTGGCGGGCGACCAGTGGATGGTGCCGCCCTGGAACGTCTGGTAGCAGCCGCCGCCGGTCAGGCCGCAGGTTTCCTTGGCCGTCGGGTAGCCGAGTTTGCTGGTCTCCGAGCCCAGGCCTGCCCAGGTGGCACGGATGCCGCCCCACGTGGCGAACGCTCCGGTGGCGGGCGACCAGTGGATGGTGCCGCCCTGGAAGCGCTGGTAGCAGCCGCCGCCGGTCAGGCCGCAGATCTCGTTGGTGACGGGGTAGCCCAGTTTGCCGTTTTCGTAGCCCAGGGTGCCCCAGGTCGCGCGGATGGCGCCCCCGGTGGCGCGGGCGCCGGTGGCGGGCGCGTAATGGATGGTGCCGCCCTGGAAGCGCTGGTAGCAGCCGCCGCCGGTCAGCCCGCAGATCTCGTTGGTGACGGGGTAGCCGAGTTTGCCGTTTTCGTAGCCCAGGGTGCCCCAGCCCGCGCCGATGGCGCCCCAGGTGGCGAAGGCGCCGGTGGCGGGCGACCAGTGGACGGTGCCGCCCTGGAAGCGCTGGTAGCAGCCCCCGCCGCTCAGGCCGCAGATCTCGTTGCTTGTTGGGTACCCTAGTTTCCCGCCGCCGCCCCCGACTGCAGCCCATGCGGACGCGATTCCTCCGGTGACGCCGTATCCAGAGGCGTAGCGTTTCAGGCCGGCGTAGTCTCCGTTCCAAACATTAGAGTCACCTGCAAAGGGCCCCGTGCTGCTGTACTGCCAGATGCTGAAGTTGCTCCAGCTTGAGGGTATGGGGCCGGCATTGTTCGAGGCGGCTAACGGGTAGGCGGCCACCCACAGCGGGTAGTCCCCGAACCCCGGGGCATCTGCCGTGCACTGCTTCCACCATGATGTGTTGGTGTAGATCACGGGCAAGCGTCCGGTTAGCGAAACCATGGTGTTCCCAAAATCCCGCACCCAGGATGTCAGCTGGGCAGGAGACATGTCATAGCAGCTGTTTCCAAAGTAGAAGCCATTGATGGTTCGGCCGGCATAGGGGTTGAATTCAAAATCGAGTACCGGTGGCAGTGTGTAACCGTCCGCACTCCACCCGCCGCCATTCTGAACGAAATAGCGGGCCTGGTCTGCCCCTGAGGACCAGTTGGGAATCGCGAAGTGGTAGGCGCCGCGGACCATCCCAATACTGCGGGAACCTTGATACTGGGAGGCGAAGGTCTCGCTTGAGAAATAGTTGCCTTCTGTTGCCTTGACATAGGCGAAACGAGCCCCCATGTCCCACTGCTGCTGCCAGTCGACCGAAGGTTGATGGCCGCTGACATCAAGACCCTGGATGCCGAACGTCGGCTTCCAGGTGCCTTCTGTTGCCACAGCCTCGGTGGTCAGGGACTTGCTGGCAGTGCCGGGACCTGCGGCAGCCGTCCCTGTCACGCGGGCCGATCGTTGCCCCATCTCGGCGCCGCCTGGGCCGATCGCCGCGGCCATTGCGGCGTTATCGCGTGTACCGGTGCGTGGGGAGGAATCCGGAGTCGGGGCTGTGCTGGTTGGTGAGGGAGCGGGAGCCGGCAGCATCGTTGCCTGCGCGGTCGGCGTCGCCGTCACCTTCGCCGTCGCTGTCGCAGCGGCTGTAGCGGCGGGTGTCGGCGCTGGCGTCGGCGTTGAGGTAGTGGCCGACGTCGGCGTCGCAACTGTTGGGCTCGGTGGCTCGGCGGCTGTGGAGGGCGCTGCCAGTCCGGGGCCAGCCAACAGCGAAACCAGCAACAATGCGCTCCCGGCGCGTCTGACGAAATCATTGCTGTGGGGAAGGCGGGTTCGCTTCATGGTCTGCTCCGGAACGATGGTGCGCTTCGCGAGCGCGGCATATTTGTCTCGGGTAAGTTCGGATCCGAGAGGGAACCACCGAACGATGAGAATATCTGACTTATCGCGCTCACCCTAGCACCGTCCTGATGTTGCTGATGTGGCGAGTGGGATCGAAGGTACCACCCGCAGGCTGAAATTAGTAGGCTCTCCGAGAGCCGTTCGGCCACCGGGAGGCTGACCCGGCAAGCCCGGCTCGAGTTCGCAGTGGCCGGCCGATCCTTCTAAGCTGTCATGCATGAAGGTATTGGTTACCGGCGGCGCCGGCTACATCGGGTCCCACACGACGCTCTCCCTCCTTGAAGCGGGGCACGAGGTTGTGGTCCTCGACAACCTGCTGAATTCAAACCCGGAGTCCCTGCGCCGCGTGGAGCAGCTCACGGGCAAGACCGTGGACTTCCGGAAGGTCGACCTTCTTGACGGTCCCGGCGTCGACGCCGTTTTTGCCGAGGGCGGCTTCGAGGCAGTGATCCACTTCGCCGGGCTCAAGGCGGTGGGGGAATCCGTCGAGAAACCCCTGATGTACTACCAGAACAATGTCGTGGGGACCCTTAACCTGCTGCACAGCATGGACGCCGCCGGCGTCCGCCGCCTCGTCTTCAGCTCGTCCGCCACCGTCTATGGCGCCTCGGACGAAGTTCCCCTCATCGAGAAGGCGCCGCTGGATGCCACCAACCCCTACGGCCGCACCAAGGAACAGATCGAGGACATCCTCTCCGACCTGGCGGCCGCCGATCCCCGCTGGAGCATCGCCCTGCTTCGCTACTTCAACCCGGTGGGCGCGCACGAGTCCGGCCTGATCGGCGAAGACCCCACCGGCATCCCCAACAATCTGCTCCCGTTTGTGGCACAGGTAGCCGTGGGGCGCCGCGAAAAAGTGATGGTGTTCGGCAACGACTACCCGACGCCGGATGGCACCGGAGTGCGGGACTACATCCACGTGATGGACCTGGCGGCCGGCCACCTGGCCGCCCTGGGCTACCTCGGTAAAAAAACGGGCGTGTTCCGCTGGAACCTTGGCACCGGCCGGGGCTCCTCCGTGCTCGAAGTCATCGAGGCGTTCGGCACGGCGGCCGGGCACCCGGTGCCTTACGAATTCGCGCCCCGCCGTCCCGGCGACGCCGCCGTCAGCTACGCAGACCCTTCGGCCGCCTTGGCGGATTTGGGCTGGTCCGCGCACCGCAGCCTGGCGCAAATGTGCGAGGACCACTGGCGCTGGCAAAGCAGGAACCCCCAGGGCTACGCCGCGGTTGCCGAGACCGCCGGAGTCAAGGCGGACTAGCCTCCAGCCGTCTGGTCAGAGGCGGTAGCTGCCGCCAATCTGGTCAGAGGCGGTAGCTGGCCGTCAGGCGCGCCTCAACGCCGCGCCGGTCACTCTCGCCAAGCCGGCTGGCCGCCTCCATCAGGCAGCGGACGAACTCGGCAGTGTCGGGGTCCTCCGGATACGGCTTTCCCGCCGCCGGCCGGTTGTACAGGATGGTGGAGGCCGATCCGTGGAACCCAATCCGGTCCGCCGCCAGCTTGCTGAACGATTCAGCGAGGATTTTGTCGCCGTTCTCGTCCGACCAGGCCCGGGTCTGGCTCAGCTGGGTCTGGTGGCGGCGGTAGGCAATGGTTGGCAGCCGCGGGATCCGACGCATGCGCAGCCCCGCCGTCGCGGCACGAAGCCACAGGTCGTAGTCCTCCGCCGGAGTCGCCTGGTACCCGCCGAGCGACTCCAGGGCGGCACGGGAAGCGTACATCGTCGGGTTCATCAGCACGTTCGTCAGCAGCAGATGCAGCGGCATGGCCGCAGCGGAGATGCCCGGCTCGAAGCGTGGCCTGAACGGGACATTCTTGGCGTTGATCATGAGAGCCTGCGAGAAGACCATGTCCACGCCGTCGAGGGCTCGGCGCTGGACGGCGAACCTCCACGGCAGGCAGATGTCGTCGCCGTCGATCCGGGCGACGTGTTCGCCGCTTGCGTGCGAGAGCAGGGCGGTCGAAGCAGCAGCCACACCGGCTGAGCGCTCATTGCGGAAGACCTTGAGCCGCTTGTCACTCAAGCTGGCGAGGAAAGCCCCGGTGCCGTCGGTGCTGCCGTCGTCCAGAACAAGGAGTTCGGAGTCCCGCGGCATCGCGCGCAGGGTGCTGGCAACGGTTGACTTCAGGTAGGGCATCCCGTCCTTGACGGGGATCAGCACGCTCAGCTGTGGCACTTGCGACCTTTCTGTTGGCTAGTATCCGAGTCTAGTCGAGCAGGGTGGGCCGGGTGATGCGGCCCGTTGCCGCGAACTTGTCCACAAGCGGCGTTGGACGCCCTTGTCGGAACGGCCCGGCTCCTCTAGCTTTAACCCCAGTTGCACTGCCCCAGGGGGAGGGGTAGCGGTCATGTGGGGGCACCGTGGAAGCTGTGCGCATCGTCGAGGACGAAGTCCGTGAGTTGATCCGCCGCCGCGGCCTGGATCCACTGCGGCAGGGCGGCGAAGTCCGCCGCCTCGTGGAGGAGGCGATTAGCGACTACGACGAGCGGGCACTGCTCGCACCGCTTCCGCCCATCGGCCCGCTGGAGCAGGCCCGGAGATTCGTCTTCGACGCCGTGGCGGGGTTTGGCGCGCTCCAGCCGCTTCTGGACGATCCGGGCATCGAGGAAATCTGGCTCAACGCGCCAAATGAGATCTATGTGGCCCGCAATGGCGAATCGGAACTGACCTCCGTGTCGCTGACGGATCGGCAGGTCCGTGACCTCGTGGAGCGGATGCTCAAGAGCTCCGGCCGGCGGTTGGACATGTCCTCCCCGTTCGTGGATGCTGCGCTCCCGGATGGCTCCCGCCTCCACGTGGTGATCCCGGATGTCACCCGGCGCCACTGGGCCATCAATATCCGCAAGTTCGTGGTGAAGGCCAGCCGGCTGGAGCACCTGGTGGAGCTGGGAACGCTGACCCCGCAGGCGGCCAGATTCCTCGGTGCGGCCGTCGCGAGCGGCCTCAACATCCTGGTCTCCGGCGCCACCCAGGCCGGCAAAACCACCATGCTCAACTGCCTCGCCGCGAGCATCGGCACCCGGGAGCGGGTCATCACGGTGGAGGAAATCTTCGAGCTGCAGTTGCCGCTTCGCGACGTCGTCGGTCTACAGTGCCGGCAGCCGAACCTGGAGGGGCAGGGGCAGATTCCGCTGCGCCGGCTGGTCAAGGAGGCCTTACGGATGCGGCCCGACCGGCTGGTGGTCGGCGAGGTTCGCGAAGCCGAGAGCCTGGACATGCTCATTGCTTTGAATTCCGGGCTTCCGGGAATGTGCACCGTGCATGCCAACTCCGCCCACGATGCCGTGACAAAGATCTGTACGCTGCCCTTGCTCGCCGGCGACAACATCTCCAGCGCGTTCGTGGTTCCCACCGTCGCTTCCTGCATCGATCTGGTGGTCCATTGCAGCAGGCACGCCAACGGGCGCCGGCAGGTGACCGAGATCCTGTCACTGGGCCGCCGCGTGGAAAACGGGATCATCGAATCCTCCATGGTGTTCACGATGTCGGACGGGCAGCTTCTACCCAAGGCCAACTCCATGCCCGCCGCGGAAAAGTTTGCCCGCTCCGGGTATGACGTCGCGGCGCTGCTGGAGCAGCGCTGATGGCGCCGCTCCTGGGGATGCTTGGTGGGGCCGGCCTCCTGCTGATCTGGTGGTCCGCCTGGGAGAAGCCAGCGGGTGTGCGGCGCAAGTCCCGGACCAGCCGGCTTGAGGACCTCCTGCGGTCGGCGGGCATCGAAAGAGTCAGCGGGGCGGGGCTCCTCGCCTCGTGCATTGGGGTCGGGACATTCACAACCCTGGCATTCTTCGCTGTTACAGGCTCGTGGCCGATCGCGGGATGCTTTGGCCTGTTTGGCGGCTGGCTGCCGATGGCGATGGTCCGGTGGCGTGCGAGAAAGCGCACGGCCGTCCTCCGCCAGCTCTGGCCCGACGTCGTTGATCATCTGCGCTCAGCCATCAGGGCCGGTCTGTCCCTGCCCGAGGCCCTTATCCAGCTTGGCGACAAGGGCCCGGTGGAGCTTCGCCACGTTTTTGTGGACTTCGGCTCCGACTACCGGTCCGGGGGCCAATTCGATCCCTCGCTCACCCGGCTCAAAGACCGGCTGGCCGATCCCGTGGCGGACCGGATCGTCGAGGCCCTCCGGCTCACCCGCGAGGTGGGCGGCTCGGACCTCGGGCGGCTGTTGGGCACCCTCGCGGAGTTCCTGCGGGAGAGTGCCCGGACCCGGAGTGAACTGGAGGCAAGGCAATCCTGGACCATCAACGCCGCCCGCTTGGCCGTCGCTGCGCCCTGGATTGTCCTGGTGTTGCTGGCCAGCCGTCCTGAGGCTGTGATGGCGTACAACACCCCTATGGGTGCCGCGGTTCTTCTGGGCGGCCTCGCCGTCTCTCTGGTGTCCTACGCCGTCATGCTGAGAATCGGTGCATTGCCGGAAGAGCAGCGGGTCCTCCGATGACGGGGTTGATGGCGGGCGCCACGCTGTGCGGGGCCGTGCTCGGGGCCGGTCTCTGGCTGTTCCTCGTCCGGCTTCCCTTCATGCGCCCGACGACGTTCATCGAACGTATCGGCCCGCAGTTGAGGACCCATAACCTGGAATCCCGGCTCCTGCGCGCGGCCCCGAGGAACCTCACGCCGTTTGGGCCGCTGGAACGAATCCTCCGCCCCATGGTCCAGGACGGCGTCAGGTCCCTGGGCCGCATCAACCTTGGCACCACCGCGTTGAACCGCAGGCTGGCGCGCGCCGGCAGCGCCAAGACAGCAGTGGACTTCCGGGCCGAGCAGCTCCTCTGGGCGGCCGGCGGCTTCGTCCTCGCCGTGGGCGTTGTGGCGCTCGCCGGCTCGACCGGCCGCTTCAGCCCGTTCGTCGCAGTCGCGGCCGTCGTGGGAAGCGCCGTCGGAGGGTTCCTGCTCCGTGACTACCTGTTGGGCGCCCACATCAAGAAGCGCGAGACGCGGATGATGGCGGAGTTTCCCAGCATCGCCGAACTCATGGCGCTGGCTGTCAGCGCCGGAGAAAGCGCCACGGGTGCGCTGGACCGGGTCTGCCGCAGCGCCCAGGGGGAGCTGTCAAAGGAATTTGCCCGTGTCCTCGCCGAGACCAGGTCCGGCAAGCCCCTCGTGGAAGCCCTCCACGAGTTCTCGGCCAGGACCGACCAAGGCCCGCTGGTCCGTTTCGTGGACGGAATGATCGTGGCTGTCGAGCGCGGGACGCCCCTCGCCGACGTCCTCCGGGCGCAGGCACAGGATGTCAGGGACACGGCCAAGAGGGAGCTCATGGAGTCCGCCGGCAAGAAGGAAATCGGCATGATGGTGCCGCTCGTCTTCGGGGTCCTTCCGCTGACGGTCATCTTCGCGGTCTTCCCCGGCCTGGCCGCAATCAGTCTCGGGCTCTAGGAACCGCCAGTGAAGCGGCGCGAACTATCGGAGCCGAACAATCAGGACCCAGGAAAACGGAAAAAGTAGGGAAACAAGGAACCAGGAAAGAGGACACGTGAAGAACTTCGGAACTCGTGCGGCGTTAGTGGCCTGCGCGCTGAGCATGTTGACCTGGTGGTCTGCTGCGCCGCGGCCGCGGTTGGGAGCCCGCCCCGATAGGGGAGAGGACGATCCCCAGCGAGGAGATGTTCCCGGCTGGGTGATGATCACGCTCATGTCGGCAGTCCTCGTGGCCGCCCTGCTGGCCCTTGCAGGTCCTGCGCTTGAGGGACTCTTCAACCAGGCCATGGACAAGGTCGGACAGTAGCCGGTGGCAGCCCACGGCGAGGGGAAAGGGCGCCACAGCAGGAACCTGCAGCACAGCCACGACGAGCGCGGCGCCGCCGTCGTGGACTTCGTGCTGATCGGCGCGTTGCTCACCTTGTTCTTCCTCGCGATCGTCCAGCTCACGCTGGTCCTTCACGTCCGGAACACCCTGATCGACGCTGCCGCCTCGGGCGCCCGATACGGCACGTTGGCCGACCGCGATGACGGGGATGCCAGGGACCGGACGGTCCAGCTGATCACGGCGGCGCTAAACTCCGAGTTCGCGCGGGACGTGGCCACCAGCGAATCGACGTACCAGGGCATCCGCACGCTGGAGGTGACAGTCCGGGCACCCTTGCCGGTCATCGGCTTCATCGGTCCCCGGGCGCTCTTGGAAGTCAAGGGCCATGCGGCCATCCAGCCCTGAACGGTCACGGTCGGGGGCACGGTTATGTCCCGACCCTGCCCTCCCCTTTGTCGACGACGCCGGGAGTTCGCCGGAGCAGGGGAGCGCCGTGGTCGAGTTCGTCTTCCTGTCGGTGCTGCTGATGGTGCCGCTGGTGTACTTCATCATCACGGTGGGCCAGATCCAGGGCGGCTCCTTCGCGGTGGTCGGCGCCGCTGACCAGGCCGCCAAGGTCTACGTTGCCCAACCGGACGCGGCCAGCGGCCGGGCCGCCGCCGAGCAAGCCGTGCTGCTGGCACTCGCCGACTACGGCCAGCCGGCGGAGAACGCCAGTTTCGACACCCGCTGCGAGCCGGCCGACTGCCTGGCTCCCGGATCGGCGGTGACGATCACCGTCCATCTCACGGTGCCCTTGCCGTTCGTGCCGTTCAGCGATGCACTTCATCTGAACGCGAGCCAGCTCAGCGCATCGGCTACGCAGCTGGTGGGCAGGTTCCGGTGACAATCCCTGCCGGCGCATCCCGGCACCCAGGACCGCGGCACCCAGGACCGCGACACCCAAGGCCCCGGCGCTCAAGGAACCGTCACCTGCGTCCCGGACGCCCAAGGATCCGCCGCCTAAGCCCGCGGCGCCCCGGACACCAGCCCCGCGGCCGCCGGCAAGAGGGCCAGGTGCTGGTGCTGAGCATCGGCTTCATTCTGATTGCCCTGCTGGTCGCGACCGTCGTGGTGGCTGCCTCCAGCGTCTACCTCGAGCACAAGAAACTGCTCTCCCTCGCGGACGGCGCGTCCGTGGCCGCCGCGGACAGCTTCACCCTCGGCCAGCTTGGCAGCGCCGGCGGCACACCGACGGCCGTCCTCAGCGGCGCCAGGGTGCGCAGCGCCGCCGTCGACTATCTGGGCCGCAACGGCGCGTTCGGCCGCCTCAGCGGCCTGGCCGTGGCGCCGTCCACGGGCAGTCCGGACGGTGCCACCGCCGTCGTGGTCCTGAGCGCCGCCGTCCACCCGCCGGTGGTGAACTTCCTGGTGCCGGACGGCATCCGGATCGAGGCGACGTCGACGGCGCGGTCCCGGCTCAGCCGCTGAACTGCCCCGCCCACCCCTGTTGCCCTATCACTTTGGGCTGCCAAACCGGCCTTTTGGCAACCCAGAGTGATAGGGCAACGGGCTGTAGGGCAAGCGGGCGGGTCAGGGGGCTAGGACACATAGCGTAGGCTTAAAAAACCATGGCAAACATTGATTTTCCCGCTGAAATCCGCGCACTGCGGGCCACCTATGCGTCCATCGAGAACGTCTCGAACGTCGAGGCGCTCAAGGAAGACATCGCCGAGCTCAGCGAGCGGGCCGGTGAACCCAATCTGTGGGACGACCCCGCCGCGGCACAGGTCATCACCTCGAAGCTCTCGCACAAGCAGACCGAGCTCGAGCGGCTCAACAAGCTGGCGTCCAGGATCGACGACCTCGAGGTCCTCGTGGAACTCGGCCAGGACGAGGACGACGCCGATTCCATGGGCGAGGCAGCC
>JBKPBZ010000265.1:0-4129 GCA_046727115.1 Actinomycetota bacterium
TTTGGTTTCTGCGGCAGTGAACGTCATTGTTTTTCCTTACTGCTGTGTGGTCTGCGGGGTCGGGAGGTCGCTGGCCGTCGCCTGGGCGAGATACGCGTCCAGGGTGGCGCTGCGGTGGCGGCGGGCAGCCTTTTCGATGTCATCGGGGCTGGCACCGGACTCGATGAGCCGCAGCAGCGCCTCGTGCTCGTCCACGGATTCGTGGGCACGGCCGGGGACAAAGCGGAACGTGGACGAGCGCAGGGACGCCAGCCGGTTCCAGCCCCGGTGGACGAGGTCCAGGATGTGCGGGTTGGGGCAATGCTCGAACAGCACGCTGTGGAAGTCCTGGTTCAGCCGGGTGAACCGGACGGGGTCGAAGTGCTGCAGGCATTCGCGCATCTCGGCGTTGACGGCCCGGGCGCGGGCCACGTCCGCCTCCCCGATCAACGGAGCCGAGAGGGCCGTGGCGGCACCTTCGACGATACTGAGCGTCTGCATCGTGTAGAGGTACTCGGTGGGGTCGATGCCGGCCACGGTGGCGCCGACGTTCCGCTCGAACTTGACCAGGCCCTCGGCTTCGAGCCGCCGGATGGCTTCGCGGACCGGGACCACGCTTACGCCCAGGTCCTCGGCGATCTTTGCCAGCACCAGCCGGTAGCCGGGGGAGTAGGTGCCGTCCACGATCCGGGACTTGACGGCCGCATAGGCCTGCTCGGATTTGCTGGCTGTGGTGGCTGTTTCAGTCATGAGCTTTGCCTGCTTCCCATTCCTGGTAGCGGGTCCGCCATGCGGCGTTGAGCGGGTAGAGGCCGTCCACGCTGTGGCCCTGCTGCACCATTTCGGCGATGAAGGTTTCCTCGCGTTCCTGGGCGAGGGAATCGTCCGCGAGCTCCTCGGCGAGGGCCGGCGGGATCACCAGGATGCCGTCGGCGTCGGCCACGATGATGTCCCCGGGCTGCACGGTGGTGCCGCCGCAGGCGATGGTGATGTCCGTGTCCCACGGAATGTGCCGGCGCCCCAGGACAGCGGGGTGCGGGTTGGCGTAGTAGGTGGGCATGTCCATGGCGGCCACGGCCGAAAAGTCGCGCACGCCGCCGTCCGTGATGATGGCCGCGGCGCCGCGGACCTGGGCGCGGAGGGCCAGGATGTCGCCGATGGTGCCTGTGCCCTTCTCGCCGCGGGCCTCCATGACGAGGATCTCGCCCGCGTTGACGGAGTCGATGGCCTTCTTCTGGGCGTTGAAACCGCCGCCGTGCGTCGTGAAGAGGTCCTCGCGGTTGGGGACGTAGCGCAGGGTCCGGGCCAGGCCCACGACCCGCTTCTGGGGCCGGGTCGAGGTCAGGCCGTCGATGCTGACGTTGTTCAGGCCGCGCTTGCGCAGCTGGGAGGACAGGGTGGCCGTGCAGACGCTCTCCAGCTTCGCCTTCAGCTCCGGGGACAGGATGGGAGCCGGCGCCTCGGGTCGCTGGATATGGCCGACGGCCGGGAGCCCGGCGGCTTCCCGCGAGCCGTACGCCTCCTCCCGCTGCAGGTCATCGGTCTTGGGCCGGGCGCCAAAGTCCGCGAACGGCGTCGTGCCTTCCGCAACCCGGGTGACCAGCCTGCCGGTCGAGAGAGCGGTGGGTCCGCCGGCGCTGACTTCCACCTCGACGACGTCGCCCGGCTTGGCCACCGAGGCCCCGGCCGGGGTGCCGGTGAGGATGATGTCGCCCTCTTCGAGCGTGAGCAGCTGGGACAGATCGGCCACGAGCCGGGCGAACGGGAACAGGAGGTCCCCGGTGGTGTCGTCCTGCACCAGCTCGCCGTTGTGCCACGTGCGGATCCGCAGTTTTCCGGGGTCGACGGCGTCTGCCGCGATCAGCCCCGGCCCCACCGGCGTGAAGCCGTCGCCGCCTTTGGAGCGGAGGTTGGAGCCCTTGTCCGCGTAGCGGAGGTCGTAGACGCCGAGGTCGTTGCTTGCGGTGATCCACTCGACATGGCTCCACGCGTCCTCGAGGCCTACGCGGCGGGCGGGCTTGCCGATGATCAGTGCGATCTCGCCCTCGAAGCCGAGGAGCTCGCAGCCGGCCGGGCGCTCCACGGTTGAAGGGGCTGCTGCCGAACCGACTGCCAGGGACGACGACGGTTTCAGGAAGTAAGAAGGCTGCTCCGGCGTGCGGCCGCGCTGGGCCGCCCGGCTGGGGTAGTTGATATGCACCGCGATGACCTTGCGGGCCGCGGCCAGGATGCGGTCGGTGACCTGTTCCAAGTGTTACTCCTCATCGAGTACGAAATCGTATACGAAAACTATGGTCCGGGAACCGTGGAACGTCAACCCCCTTTTGGCAATTTCCGCAGTGCTTGTAACCCGCGTCATATCTGCCGTACAGTTTTGGATTGAGAATTAAAATTCTATTATCGAACGTCAAGTTCTAATATCGAACACGGCGACGGCGGCAGGCCGCCGCACAACAGCCCGCCACACAACAGCCCGCCACACAACGAAGTGAGGAAAGCCCGTGCAGTTCCACCACCACGGATACGTATCCGGTGACCCGCGAGTCCAGCCGGCCGCCGGCGTCGGCATCGATCGGCCCACGCGGCTTCCCGACGAGGTCGACGTGCTCATCGTGGGCACCGGGCCCGCGGGCATGCTCACCGCCGCGCAGCTCTCCCAGTTCCCGGGCGTCACGACGCGGATCGTGGAGCGCCGCGCCGGGAGGCTAGCGATCGGCCAGGCCGACGGCATCCAGGCCCGCAGCGTCGAGACTTTCCAGGCGTTCGGCTTCGCCGAGCGGATCATCGCCGAGGCCTACCGCATCACGGAAATGGCCTTCTGGAAACCGGACCCCGCGGACCCGTCCCGCATTCACCGCAGCGCCCGCGCCGTGGACGACCCGGCCGGCATCAGCGAGTTCCCGCACCTGATCGTCAACCAGGCCCGCGTCCTGGATTACTTCGGCGAGTTCATGGCCAACTCACCCACCCGCATGTCACCCGACTACGGGCTGGAGTTCCGCGGCCTGGAGGTCACCGGTGAAGGCGAGTACCCCGTCACCGTGACGCTGCTGCACACGGCCGGTCCCGACGAGGGCCAGGAGCGCACGGTCCGCGCCAAGTACGTCGTCGGTGCGGACGGCGCGCGGAGCAGGGTGCGGGAGGCGATCGGCTGCACACTCGCCGGCGACCAGGCCAACCACGCGTGGGGGGTCATGGACGTCCTTGCCGTCACGGACTTCCCCGACATCCGGCTGAAATGTGCCATCCAGTCCGGCCGGGGCGGCAGCATCCTGCTGATCCCGCGTGAAGGCGGCCACCTCTTCCGGATGTACGTCGACCTCGGCGAGGTGGATCCCAGTGACAAGGGCGCCGTCCGCAACACCACCATCGAGCAGATCATCGCGAAGGCGAACGAGATCCTCCACCCCTACACGCTCGACGTGCGCAACGTCGCCTGGCACAGCGTGTACGAGGTGGGCCACCGGCTCACCGACCGGTTCGACGACGTCCTCCCGGAGCAGCGGGGCACCCGCACGCCGCGCGTGTTCATCACCGGCGACGCGTGCCACACCCACAGCGCCAAGGCCGGCCAGGGCATGAACGTCTCCATGCAGGACGGTTTCAACCTGGGCTGGAAACTCGGGCATGTGCTCGAGGGCCGCAGCCCGGAGAGCCTGCTGTCCACGTACTCCGCCGAGCGTCAGGTCATCGCGAAGAACCTCATCGACTTCGACAAGGAGTGGTCCACGCTCATGGCGAAGAAGCCGGAGGAGTTCGACAACCCCTCCGAGCTCGAGGACTTCTATGTCAGCACGGCCGAATTCCCGGCAGGCTTCATGACCCAGTACGCCCCCTCCATGCTCATCGGCGGGCCGGGGCACCAAGACCTGGCCGCCGGGTTCACCATCGGGAAGCGCTTCAAGTCCGCGCCCGTCGTGCGGGTCTGCGACACAAACCCGGTGCACCTCGGCCACCAGGCGAAGGCGGACGGGCGCTGGCGCATCTACGTCTTCGCGGACGCGGCAGCACCCCAGGCTGCACAGCAGGGTACGGGCCAACAGGGTACGGGCCAGCAGGGCGCCGGACAGCAGAGTGCCGGGTCGCCCGCCGCCGAGTTCGCCGACTGGATCGCGAACGCGCCGGACTCGCCCCTCGCCGCCACCCCCGA
>JBKPBZ010000266.1:0-7827 GCA_046727115.1 Actinomycetota bacterium
CAGACTCGACAGTGCAGACGGATTCCGCGGCGAAGCCCGGCGCGGGCGACAACACGTCAACCGCCGCCATCACGGTGGTCGACACCACCTCCCGCTAGATCCGGCCGCCAGCCAGTTCCAGCCGGCGCCTGCCGGCCGGCGCGCTCCCGCCGGCAGCAATCCGGTTAGGCGCCCCGCGCCGCCGATGTCCTCCCCAGCGCGGCCGCCACGATTCCCTCGAGCTTTTCCGCTGAGCCGAGATCGTGCGGACGGACCACCTGATTGTCGGCCACGTAGTAGAACGCGGCCCGGACGTCCTCCAACGGGACCCCTTTGAGCCGGGCCCAGGCCAGGCGGTAGACGGCGAGCTGGACTGCCTTCACCTTCAGCTGGGCCGCCGAGGGGCGGCGACCGGTCTTCCAGTCCACCAGGTCCCAGCCGCCGTCGGCATCGCGGAACACGGCGTCGATCCTGCCCCTGACCACGACGTCGCCAATCCGTGTCTCGACGGGGACCTCGACGTGGGCGGGGGCGCGGTGCGCCCACTCGGACTGGCGGAAAGTTTCCACCATGGAATCCAGGCCGTAGGCCTCGTCGATGTGGTCGTCAGCGCCGGCAGCCTCGCCCAGGTCCAGCATCCCGGCGGCGCCGAAGTATTCCTCCACCCAGGCGTGGAACGCCGTGCCCTTGCGGGCCGACATCCCCGGTTCGCGCGGGACCGGCCTGCGCAGGCGGGCCACGACGGAGCCTGCATCATCTTCCAGGTCCACCAGAGTGGACGCCGAGATGTGGCCCGGCAGATGCACGTCCTGGACCACCGAGCGGCGGGAGCGGCGTTCCAGCAAAGTGGCCGCCTCCTTTGCCCATCCGGCCGCTGGACCGCGCAAGACCGGCCGCCGCCCGTCGACGCCGGGGTGCGACGGGGCCGCGCCAGTGTCTGCGTCACTGTCCACGTGGCGGTCCGGGCCCGCGTCCATGGCCTGCAGGACACGGCCCGCGGCGGATTCCATGGCCGCACGCCGGCCCGGGACAAGCCGCAGCCGTCTCCCGGTCCGGGGGTCATGCGGCCCTTCCAGGGGATCATAGGGCCAGGCGGCGACTTCGAGTTCGGAGGTTAAGGGGCTCTCGGCAGGCAGCGCGTCCTCGCTGACGGACAGAGGGTGTATTTCGGCGGCGCCTTCCGCGGTGAGGCCCTCAAGCCCGGAAAGAAAGGGGGACATCTCAGCCAAACCGGCCCGGGATCCCACCCATGCGGCACTTGAAATCCAGAGCACGTGTTTCGCGCGGGTATATGCCACGTAGGCCAGGCGCCGTTCCTCGGCTTCGCCGTGCGTCTGGACGGCTGATTTGAACTCCTTCTCGGCGTCGAGCCAGCCTTTCTGGTCCGGCTGGTCCAGGTCCCATTGGGGCAGGTCGGCGCGATCGCCGCGCAACGGCCACGGCAATGCCGCACTGCCGCTGCTCCACCGCGAGTCCCTGCTGCTGGGGAATGCCCCGGCGTTGAGCCCGGGAACGAACACGACGTCCCATTCCAATCCCTTGGACGCATGCACGGTCAGGAGCTGGACGGCCTCGTGGTTCACCTCCGGCGCTGCGGCGTCGAGACCGTTTTCCTCGGCCGCCGCGGCCTCCAGCCAGGCGAGGAACGCCAGGACGTCGACGCGCTGGGAGGTGTGCAGGAACCCGGCCGCTGCGTCCTGGAAGGCGTCCAGGTTGCGGCGGGCCTGGTGGATGCTGATCCCGGGCCGCGCGGCAACTTCGATGTCCAGGAGCATCGCCCGTTCGACCTCGCCCAGCAAGGTGGTGAGATCGTCCCCCATGTAGCTGCGCAACTGCCGGAGCTCGTCGGAGAGCCGCTGCAGCCGGCCGCGGGCCTCCGGGCTCAGCCTGCGGCCGTGCGCCGAGGTCCAGCCGTCGCGGGGCAGCCAGTCCAGGGCCTCGACCAGGCTGGCGGAATCCGTGATGTCTCCTTCAACCACTGCGCCATCATCAGTATCCTCGGCGGCCTGCCCGGCGTCGTCGGCGTCCAGGCCGCCGGGGCGGCCCCGGCGGCGGGCCAGGAAACTGGACCAGTCCCGCAGGGCCATCAGGTCCGCCGGGCCGATCCGCCAGCGCGCGCCCGCCAGCAGGCGCATGAGGGAGTCCGAACGGCCGGGGTCGGCCAGGACCCGGAGCGTGGCGACAAGATCGATGATTTCCGGGGTGTCCAACAGCCCGCCGAGTCCGACGATTTCATAGGGAATGCCCCGGACTTCGAATTCGCGGCGAATGCATTCCATCTGTGCCCGCCGCCGGCAGAGGACGGCCATGGCCGGCGGAACCGGGTCGGCGGACTGCGGGGCGTCGAAGTCCGTAACCCGGAATCGCAGCACGTCTCCGGCGATCGCCGCGGCCTCGGCTTCGTCCGTGGCGAAGCGTCCCATCACGACCCTGCCCAGGGCGGCGGCCGGGCTGGGCTGCAAGGGCGGTACCTCGACGGCGGCGGCAGATTCCCGGTCACCGGCGGGCCCGAGGCCCGCCGCCGCCTTGCTCAGCGGCGCCGAAATGAGGTTGGCCGTGGCCAGGATGTTGCGCCCGTTGCGCCACGCGGTGGTCAAGTACGACGTCGGCGCCACGGCGAAGCGCCGGGCCGAGCCGGCCGGACCGCTACCCTGGTCTGCACCGGTTCCGTGGTCAGCGCCGGTGCCGTGGTCAGCGCCGGTGCCGCTGACGAGGATCGGGAATTCGCGGACGAAGTGGAAAAGCTGCCCGGCCGACGCCCCGCGGAATCCGTAGATGGACTGGTTCGGGTCCCCCACCGCGGTGACGGCATGCCCGTCGCCGAAGAGCCGGGAGAACAGCACCAATTGGGCGTGCGAGGTGTCCTGGAACTCATCGAGCAGCACTACCTTGTAGCGTTGACGTTCCGTTTGGGCGGCGACCGGAATCTCGCTGGCCACCCGCGCCGCCAGGGCCACGAGGTCGCCGAAGTCCAGGGCGCCGCGGGCGCGCTTCGCCGCGGAATAGCGGCCCACCATGTCCGCAACACTGGCCCGGGTGCGCAGCATCGCGCTGAGCTCGCCCGCGGCCTGGGTGGGGTTCTTCTTGGCCTCTGCGACATAGGGCAGCGACTCGAACGCGGCCACCCGTTCCAGCAGCCAGCCACGGACCTGGGCCGGATCCTGCAGGTGCTCCGCGCACTCTCCTGCCAGCTGGATCACGGCCTTGACCAGGGTCGATTTGGCGGACCGGAAGTGTTCATATTCCCCGTCAAAGGCTTCCACCACCTCGCTGGCGAGCTGGAACGACTGGGCGCCGCCGAGCAGCACGACGTCGCGTTCCACGCCGAGACGGAGGCCGTAGTCGGACACGATGCCGCTCGCGTACGAGTGGTAGGTGGAGACCTTGGGTTCGAGCGCATCCGTGCTCAGCAGCCCGGCAGGGAAGAGAGTGTTCCCGGTGTCGGCCGCCGCGATGCGCGCCAGCGCGGCCAGCTTGGCCCTGATCCGGGAGGCGAGTTCACCGGCGGCCTTACGGGTGAACGTGACGCCGAGGACTTCCTCCGGCCGGACCCAGCCGTTGGCAACGAGCCAGACAACGCGGTCCGCCATGGTGGCAGTCTTCCCGGAGCCTGCCCCGGCGATCACGAGCCGCGGCGTGAGCGGCGAGGAAATGATCAAAGACTGTTCGGCCGTGGGGCTGTTCTTCTCCCCCAGCAGTGCGGACAGCTCCTCCGGGCTGAACCGCGGCTCGGGAAGGGGCTCGGGAAGGGGATCCGCTGCCGGATCCAGGTCGGTCGGGCCTGTCGCCGGCGCCTCGGGGGTCATTCAGTAACCTGCTTTCCCCGCACGCACAGCGGGCACACTTCAGGGAGCCGGCAGCCGTGGCCGCCGTGGCCTCCCTTGGACGGATCGTGACGGGCCTGGAATACACTGCCTGACATCACGCGGGCGGCATCGCCGACCATCTCCAGCGCCCAGTTGTCCTGCGGGTCCAGGGGGGCCTGGGCCTGGATGCCGGGGCTCTTGGTTGTGGTGCCCAGCTGGGCCAGGACGGCCCCACCGGGCAGCGGTGGCGGCCCGTCGTCGGGGCCCGCGAAGCCGCCGGCCAGCACGGCGGCCTGATAAGCGCCGAGCTGCGGGTGACGGTCCAGATCAGCCTTGCCGGGCTGGCGTTTGCCGGTCTTGAGGTCGATGATCACCAGCCGGCCCTCAGCGTCGATCTCGAGCCTGTCCACCTGGCCGCGGAGCACGGCGGGCCGCGCCGGCCCGATGCTCCCGCCGGGCTCGGATCCGGACCCGTCGGCGCCCTCTGCCGGAACGTCCGGCAGCTTCACCTCAAAGTCCTGTTCCACGCCGATCAGGCTCCGGCCCTCGCTGCGCATCACGAGGACATACTGGGCGAGCTTGCGGACCATGGACTCGGCACGCTGGAAGTCCAGTTTGCCCTCCCAGTTGTCCTTCATCCCCAGTGTGGGCCACCGCCGGACGAGTTCAGCAACATATTCGCTGCCCGAGGCGTCCGGCAGGTCCTGCGCGATGGCGTGCACCAACGTTCCCAGGCTGCGGGCAAAATCCGTCGCGGCTTCTCCGCCGGCGGCCTGGACGAACCAGTCCAGCGGCGATTTCTGCACGGTTTCGACCTTCGAGGGAGACACAAATACGGTACCGCCCGGGGGAACAACCGGCTCCTCCGAGGACAACCCGGCCAGTCCCCACCAGCTCGCGGGGTGCGCGCCCGGAACCGGCGGCTGAGCCGTGGCCAGGACTCCCAACACGGCCGCGGCCTCCGCCGATTCGGCTGCCTTGGGGTCGAGTTGGGCGTACTGGCGCAGTTCCGCGACCAGCGCCCTGAGGGTCAGCGGGCGCTCAACCGGGGTAAAGCCCCGACGGTCCTGCCCCGGATGCAGCGGCGCCACATAGTCCAGGAACGAGGACGGCTGCTCATCCTCCGAGGACACGGCAGTGCAGATCAGCACCTCCCGGGCGCGGGACACCGCGGTGGAAAAGCTCCGGAGTTCGTCATAGCGGATTTCCCGCAGCCGGCTCTGCGGATCCAACCGCAGGGCATACGGCACACCGTGTTCGACGGCGTCAGCGAACAACGTGCTGCCGAGCAGCTCGCCGCGCAGCCGGGTGTTCGGCCATACGCCTTCCTGCAGTCCCGGCACGATCACCACGGGCCACTCCCGGCCAGCGGCGCTGGCTGGGGTCATGAGCTCCACCGCGTCTTCCAACTGCGCCCTGGCGGCCAGGGTATCCATGGGCAGTTCCTGGCTCAGCAAATATTCAAGGAATTGCTCCGGGCCGGAGCCCGGCAACTGGTCAACAAAGCGTTCCGCGGTATGGAACAGCGCCATCATGGCATCGAGGTCACGGTCGGCCCGGGCACCGGCCGATCCTCCGGCGAGGGCGGCCTCGGTCCAGCGGGTGGCCAGGCCGGTGGAATGCCAGAGCGCCCAGAGCACCGTCTCGGCGTTGCCTCCGGGGGCCTCGGCGGCGTCCCGCCCCGCCCGGATCATCCGGGCGATCCGGCGGGCGGAGTGCCCCTCGATGCCCAGTGTTGCCAGCGCCCCGGGCTCCAGCAGAGCTTCGACCAGGAGGGCGTCGCTGGTGCGTCCGCCGCCGCCCAGGAGTTCCTCCCGGCGCAACGACTGCCGCAGCCTCCGCAATTCAATCGAGGTGGCGCCGCCTATCCGCGACGTCAGCAAGGACACGGCCGACTCCGGCGTGAGCGCCGCCGGGTCCAAGGCCACCGCGTAGGCATCCAGCAGTGGACGGACCGCAACCTCATCCCGGACAGCGGACTCGGCGACGGGAATCCGGACCGGAATCCCCTGGCCGGCCAAGTACCGCTGCAGCTGGCTGAGCTGGCCGCCGTTGCGCACAATCACGGCAATGTCCCCGAGTTCGCGGGCGTCGTTCAGCTGGGCTTCGAGGATCCGCTGCGCCACGTACCGCAGTTCATGGACCGGGGACGGCAGCAGGTGGGCCTCGACCGTCCCCGGGCGGCTGTCGGCGCGGGGCGGCCCGTCCGCCGTCGGGAGCTCAGATCCCCGCGTTGGGACCGGCGGCCCGTCCGGGGCCGGTTCTGGCCGTTCGAGCCTTCGTGCGGACTGCCCGCCGGACCTGCGGGAGATGCGCCCGGCCACCGACAGCCATGCCTCCGCCACGGCCGGGGCGTGCCGGTGCGCGGTCCATAGCGGCCGTTCCAGGATCGCCCCGTCAGTGGCCAGGAGGCGGGGAAGCTCCGCCACGAGGTCGGGGCGTGCCCCGCGGAAGCCCTGAACCACCGTGTCCGGCGAGGCCGTGATGATGGCGTCCTTGCCGGCGGCGATGTCGGCCAGCAGTTCGAAGACCGCGGGGTTCGCCTCTTGGATGTCGTCCACGAGAATCAGTTGCAGGCGGTCGCGCTCGGCGGCGAGGAAATCCGGTGAGTCCTGGAAGATCTGGCGTGCGGCAGTGATGATCCCGGCGGGGTCGAAGGCCTCGGGCATGCGCAGGTCCAGGACGTCGCGGTACTCGGAGTACAGTGCGGCCGCCGGAATCCAATCGGGCCGGTTGCACTGCCGGGCCAACGCCACGAGGTCCTCGGCCGTCCGCCCGGATTCGATGATCCGGTCAAAGAGCTGGCGCACTTCCTGCCGGAAGCCGCGGGTCTGCAGGGCCGCATCCAGGTCCTCTGGCCACGGCAGTTCGAGGCCGGGCAACGCATGGCCCTCCAGCAGTTCCTTGATGATCAGGTCCTGTTCCGGACCGGAGAGCAGCTTCGGCTGGCGCGGAAGCGGGAGGATGCCTTCGGCCTTGGCGCGGCGGATCAGATCGAAGGCATAGGACGCCCAGGTCCGCGCCGGCGTCGTGCTCAGGCTTCGGTTCAAGCGGGCCGTGAAGCGGTCGCGCAGCGTATCCGCGGCCAGCCTTCCGGGCGCCAGGATGAGGATCCGCTCCGGATCAAGGCCGTCCCGCAGGGTGCGGCGGACGGCTGCCTCGACGAGGACCGTCGACTTTCCGGTGCCGGGTGCTCCGGGCACCAGGACGGGGCCGGAGCCGGGCGGGACCTCGACGGCGTCGAGCTGGTCCGGGGACAGCACCGGGACCGCGCTGTGGTGGGTCCGGGGCGGCAACAGGCGCAGCCCTGCAGACGGAAACTTTGTCACTTGGGACGGTGCCTGCTGAAGCTGTGTCAGTTGAGGTGGTGCCTGTTCAAAAGTCTGGTCGTGGCTGGGGGTACTCACACGGTCATTTCATCATCGGGCACCGACAATTTATGCGACTCCCGCTCGAGCCGCTCGGCGATGGCATCGATCCGGTCGAAGTCGGCGTCGGTGGGCGCCCACCGGCCTGCTGCCAGGTCAACGCGCCAGCGGCCCTCGCCGGTCCGGAGGAAGTCCTCGTACCGGCCCAGCAGCGGCGTCCCCTCCTGGAGATAGAGCAACAAGGCCTCGTGCTCGAGGCCGGGCGGGGCATCCCCGCTGGACTTCAGGACGCGCCACCAGGGCACGCTGCTGCCATGGTGACTCATGACCGAACCGACCTGGCGCGGGCCGCCGGAGCCGAGGAGTTCAGCAACGTCGCCATAGGCCACCGCAGTGCCGGCCGGTATTAACGCCACGAGCTCCAGCACCGCCTCCACATACTCCGTCCGCATCAGTCCAGCCTAGCCGTTCCGGATGCCGGAGCGGTGCCCGGACGGCACGCGGGCACGGCGGTCAAAAACTGTCGGAGGCAGCAGGTAGCGTTGACGCATGAGCACTTGGAACAGCCTTCCCCGCGCAGCCTTCGACCTCGAAACGACGGGCCGCAACTCCCGCTCGGCGCGGATCGTCACGGCGTCGGTCACGGTGGTGGACTCCGCCGGTGGAGTGATCAA
>JBKPBZ010000267.1:0-11978 GCA_046727115.1 Actinomycetota bacterium
TATGATCAGTATCAGACGAATCACCGCGACGGATCGATCCTGGCCGTACGGGTTCAACGACCGCCACTCGAAGAAGAGGTTCACGTGACACCAGCGCCCATGTCCCAGAAGTACTCCACGCTTTCCCCCTCGCTCGCTGTCGGGATCGACGAGCCTGACCGCAACCTCGCACTGGAACTTGTCCGCGTCACCGAGGCCGCGGCCATCGCCGGTGGTCACTGGGTGGGCTTCGGCGACAAGAACAAGGCCGACGGCGCAGCCGTGGACGCTATGCGTTCCTTCCTGCAGACCGTGCACTTCAACGGCGTCGTGGTCATCGGCGAGGGCGAGAAAGACGAAGCCCCGATGCTGTTCAACGGCGAGAACGTCGGTGACGGCACCGGTCCCGAGTGCGACGTCGCCGTCGATCCCATCGACGGAACCCGCCTCGCTGCCCTCGGCATCAACAACGCCCTCGCCGTCCTGGCCGTCGCGGAACGCGGGTCCATGTTCGATCCCTCTGCCGTGTTCTACATGGAAAAGCTCGTCACCGGCCCGGAAGCCGCCGACATGGTGGACCTGCGCCTCCCCGTCAAGCAGAACCTGCACCTCATCGCCAAGGCCAAGGGCGTCAAGGTCAACCAGCTCAACGTCATGATCCTGGACCGCGACCGCCACCGCCCCCTCGTGGAGGAAATCCGCGAAGCAGGCGCCCGCACGAAGTTCATCATGGACGGCGACGTCGCCGGCGCCATCGCCGCGGCGCGCGCCGGCACCGGAGTCGACGCGCTGATGGGCATCGGCGGCACGCCGGAAGGCATCGTCTCGGCCTGCGCCATCAAGTCCCTCGGCGGCGTCATCCAGGGCCGCCTGTGGCCCACGAGCGACGACGAGAAGCAGAAGGCAATCGACGCCGGCCACGACCTTGAGCGCGTGCTCTCGACCAACGACCTCGTCTCCAGCGACAACTGCTACTTCGCGGCCACGGGCATCACCGACGGCGACCTCCTCAAGGGCGTCCGCTACTCCAAGGACAAGGTCCTCACCCAGTCCATCGTGATGCGCTCGAAGTCCGGCACCATCCGCTTCGTCGACGGCGAGCACCAGGCCAGCAAGTGGGAAGGCTACGCCCGCAAGCACTAGCACCTGCGCGGCAGCACTGAACTGCGCCACTGAACTGCAGCAGCAATGAATACCGCGAATCCCGGGCCGCCTCCGCGGCCCGGGATTCGTCGTCTTAATCCCTAGCGGTTTGCGAGGGCCCGGGACCGGGCGCGGAGCCTCTTCGCGAACTGGGCGCCCTTGCGGGCCAGCTGGTAGCTGCCGTAGCGCACCTTCCGGACCGGCAGGTCCCACGTTCCGGGATACGCGATTCCGCGGCCGCCGAACGACTTCTTGAACGCTGTAAACCCGGCCCACTGGTGATCGGGCTGGTCCTCGGGCGCCACGCCCCAGAGGTCCACGTATTTGAGGCCCTTGGCCTGGGCGTCAGCGATCAGCGTGACGAGCAGGGGGATACCCGCGCTGAGCTTGCGGTGGGTGTCATCGAGGGCGGCATGGGCGTAGGTCCGGGTGTCGGCCGAATCGTAGGCCAGGGCCGCGGCGATGGGGTGGCCGTCGAGCTCCGCGATAAACAGCGTCGCGGCGCCGGCCGGCATCAGTGAGCGGGCCACCTGGGTCAGGTACCCGTCGCTTTGGGGCTTGAAGCCGTTACGGGCGGCCGTCATGTGCAAGAACTCCAGGAGGACGGCGATCTCGGCCGGATCCTGGCTGGAGCGGAATGTCACGCCCTTCTTGTGGATGTTGCGGAACAGGTTCCGGTTGGCCGGCTTCATGTCCGCCAGGACGTCCTTGAAATCCCGGTCGATGTCCACAATCCAGCTGTGCTCGGGCTGTTGGCTGACCGGAGCCGGCTGCAGGCCGCGGCTGCGGAGTACGGCGTCGGACTCGGCGGCAGTGAACCCTGCCGTGACCGGCTCAACCCGAACAAACACGGCGCCGCTTGCCCGGGCGAGGTCCGTCAGGGCCGCCAGTGCGGCGTCGAACGCCGCCAGCGACTCGGCCACCGGACCGTAAGGGGCGTACAGCAGCTTGCCGGCCGGATTGGATTCCTCGACTGCAAGGAAACGCCACCCGGGGCCGGCCTGTTCGTGGACGGTGCGCCCCAGCGCACGCTGGAACTGTGCCCACTGCGGGCTCTGCAGGAAATAGTCCATGGTGTCAGGCTTCCAATGCGGTGGTCACGGCAAATACCAGGGCGGGTCCGGTGGCGCCGGAGACGGCGTGGACATTGACCGGGGCCTCGGCGGCGGGCAGGAAGGCACTGGCGCCCCGCTCCAGCCGCAACTCACCCTTCGGGGAGTCGAGCCGGACGGAGCCGGCCGTGACAATGACGACGGCGGCACCGGACTGCGCCAGCGGCACCGGGTCCGCCCCGGGCGCCAGAACAATGCGCTGCAGCTGGAATTCCCGGAACGGCGGCCGGAAGAGTTCCTGGCCCAGCATCGTGGTCTCCGCGGGGAGCATGGGCACGGCGACGGCCTCGAACGCGACCGTTTTGAGCAGTTCCGGCACGTCCACGAATTTGGGCGTCAGCCCGCCGCGGAGCACGTTGTCCGAGGACGCCATGACCTCGATCCCGAGGCCGTGCAGGTAGGCATGGACGTTTCCGGCGGGCAGGTAAACGGCCTCACCCGGCGCGAGCGAGATCCGGTTCAGCAGCAGCGAAATCAGGACGCCCGGGTCTCCCGGGTAGTCATGGTTGAGGTCCACCACCGTGGTCAGCTCCGCCACGTGCGATCCCATGGGCGCGCCGGAGACGAGGGCCGCCACGATCACGGCCGTGGCGTGCGAGACGTCCTCGCCTCCGGCGATGAGCCGCTCGAAGGCGGAGCGGAGGGCCGCGGGCTCGTCCGGCTGGGCCAGGTCCTCGAGCAGCAGCGGAACAAGCGGCGGCAGCTCGAGCCCGGCGAGGTCAAAACACGCTGCCAGGTGCTGGAAGACTGCCCGCGATTCCGCCGCAGGCCGGAAACCGCAGAGGGCCTCGAACGGCGTCAGCGCGAAGATCATTTCCGGTTTGTGGAAGGCATCTTTGTAGTTGCGGTCCGGGGCGGCGGGGTCGACGCCGGCGGCTTCCTCGCGTGCGAAGCCCTCCCGGGCCTGGGCGAGCGTCGGGTGCACCTGCAGGGACAGCGGCGTCTCGGCCGCGAGGACCTTGAGCAGGAACGGCAGGCGCGGGCCGAATGCGGCCACGCTCGCGCTGCCCAGGCAGTGTTCCGGGTCCTCGGAGATCAGGGCGTCCAGCGCCAGCCGACCGTCGTCGTGCGTCTCGGGCGCGTGCCGGCCGGCGCCCCCGGCCGCCGGCGTCAGCGCAACAGAGGGGGAGTCCGGGTGGGCGCCGATCCAGAGCTCCGCTTCGGGGCCGCCGGAAGCCGGCCTGCCGAGCAGATCGGCGATGGCCGTCGGGGAGCCCCAGGCATAGGGCCGGAGGACGTTCTCAAGTTCGTACATGGCCTGGTCCCTGTCTTGTGGAATGAATGTCTCGTCTAACGAACGGTGTCAGAGCGGCGCGCACTTGCCGTTCGTGGCGACGAGGTCGCGGATGGACTGTTCGTCACCGTTGCGTTTGAACTGGTTGAGCATCTCTTCGGTGATCGGCTGCCCGTCCGGCGTGGTGGTCACCGGGGTGAAGTCCGACGGCGAGGGCGGGGGCTGGGTGCCCGGCGCCGCGCCGGCGGCCGAGAGCGGCCCGGCGGCCGTTCCGGGCTGCAGGACGGTGTCATCTGCCGCCCCGGCGGACGGGCTGGCCAGCAGTTTGGCCACCCGCTGGTGGATGATGTCGAAGTCCGGCGAGGTGGAGAAAGCGGCGTCGAAGTCGGGCGGACCGATGGTCAGGCGGCTGACGTCCTGGCCCTTGGCCTTCATGGCCAGGTCCACGAAGCTGCCGAGCTGGCCGGAGGAGATGTTCGATTCGACCACCTTGGTGCCGGCCTTGGCGATGTCTTCAAACTTGGCCAGCAGTTTTGCGGGGTCGAGCTGCTTGAGCATCGCCTGCTGCACGCACTGCTGGCGCTGGATGCGGGCGTAGTCGTCCACGAATTCCCGGGACCGCCCGTACCAGAGGGCGTGGAAGCCGTCGAGCGTCTGGTCGCCTGCCGGGATCCAGCCGTCCGGCATGCCGTGGATGCCGTTGGCCTCATCCACCATCGGTCCGCTGATGGGGACCCAGCCGCCGGCCTTGATCCGGATGCCGCCCATGGCGTCGATGAGCTTGGAGAAACCGTCCATGTCCACGAGGACGTAGGCCTGGACCTTGATGCCCAGCGTTCCGGACACCGCTTCGAGAGTGGCCTGCGCGCCGGGGTCAGCCACCCCGGGGTAGAGGTCCTGATGCTGGTTGGTGACCTCGGTGTTGATCGCGTTGATCAGGCATTCGTCGCCGCAGTTGTAGCCTTCGGGATACACCTGGCGCATCGGGGAGTCCGCGCTGAACTGGGCGTTCTGGAGGTTGCGGGGCACGGAGATGATTGCCGTGCTGCCGGTCTTGGCATCGACGCTGATCACCGAGAGGCTGTCCGGCCGGCGGCCGGTGCGGTCCGCCCCGGCGTCACCGCCCATCATCAGGAAGTTGTACCGGCCATCGGACGGCTCAAGGGTGGGGCCGGAACCGGAGAAGATGCTGCCGATGGCGTCACGGCTGACGTTGAGCAGGTAGGCCGCGTAGCCCAGGGACCCGCTGCTGAGGATCATGGCCAGCACCAGCGCCAGCACCACCGCGGGGCGGATCCTGGGCGTCAGCAGCCCGGGCCGGATCAGCCGCAAGGTGTTCAGGAACAGGGCCGCCCAGCCGATGGCCAGCAGCGCGAGGCCGAGCACCAGCAAGAGCGAGGGCGCCGGGCCGGCCAGGATGTTGATCAGCGTGGAGCGGGACAGCAGCAGGAGCAGCACGGCCAGCAGGCCCAGCGCCCAGACTGTGAAGGTCACGCGCAGCGCGGCCCGGCCGAGCCGGCGCTGGCCCGCGACGATCTGGGCGCTGCCGGGGACCAGCAGCGTCAGGAGGATCAGGACGAACGCCCGCTTGGTCAGCACCGGGGCCGGGGCGCCGGAAGGGTGCCGGACCGGGTCGCTCAGCACAGCCCCGGGCTGCCCGGGGCTGTCGGTGCGGTGCGTGGGGGCGTAGCTGTTGCTCATGCCGGGATTCCTAATGGCTGCCTTAAGGGTTGCTACGCGGGGTGACGTTGCCGTCGGCGAACACTTCGCTGACCTTGTGCCGCAGGTTCGCGCCCTTCCGGGTTGCGACGTCGTTCAGTTCCTGGGCGAAGTCCAGGAGATCAGCCCGGAGCTGGATCGCGAGTTCGTCCGTGCCCGAGGCCAGCATGCGCACGGCCAGGAGGCCGGCGTTGCGCGCCCCGCCAATCGAGACGGTGGCGACCGGAACACCGGCCGGCATCTGCACGATGGACAGGAGGGAATCCATGCCGTCCAGGGTCTTCAAGGGTACGGGGACGCCGATTACGGGCAGCGGGGTGACCGAGGCGAGCATGCCGGGAAGATGCGCGGCACCGCCGGCGCCGGCGATGATGAGGCGAAGGCCGCGCTCGTGGGCGGTCTGGCCGTAGCGGATCATCTCCGTGGGCATCCGGTGGGCCGAGACGACGTCGGCCTCGAACGGGATCCCGAACTCTGCGAGGGCTTCGGCGGCGGCTTCCATGACGGGCCAGTCAGAATCCGAACCCATGACCAGGCCCACGATCGGAGAGCCCGCGCGGGTCGGAGGCGTACCAGCGTTGCGGGGTGCGGTGCTCATGCGGTCTCCTCGGAGGTTGCCGGCATTGTGCCGGCGTGGGCCCGGCCGTTCCGGATGATGTCTGCCACGATAGTGGCTCGCTGCCGCACAGAGTCGACGTCGGCCGCTGAAGTCCCGACCAGGTTGACATGGCCGATCTTCCGGCCGGGCCGGACGGCTTTGCCGTAGCAGTGCACCTTGGCGGCCGGCTCGCTCGCGAGGGCCGCCGGGTAGGCGGAATAGAGGTCCTGGTTGGCTCCGCCGAGGAAGTTCTTCATCACCACGACGGGCCCCAGCAGGTCTGTGGCGCCCAGCGGCAGGTTCAGGATGGCCCGCAGGTGCTGCTCGAACTGGCTGGTCACTGAGCCGTCCTGGGTCCAGTGACCGGTGTTGTGCGGGCGCATGGCGAGCTCGTTGATCAGGAAGCCCGCACCCACGCCCGGCGTCTCGAAGAGTTCGACGGCCATGACGCCGGTCACGCCGAGCTCGCTGGCGATCCGGACCGCGGCGTTCTCCGCGGCCGCGGCAACATCCAGGGGGATGTCCAGGGCCGGGGCAATCACTTCATCGCACACGCCGTCGACCTGGATGGTGTGCACCACCGGCCAGGCCCGTGTTTCACCGTCCGGCGTCCTGGCAACCATGGCCGAGAGCTCACGGCTGAATTCCACCTTGGCTTCGGCCAGCAGGGGGGACATGGCCTCGAACCAGTCGGCGGAGGCGGCCGCGTCCTCGGCCGAGGACACGATGCGCACGCCCTTGCCGTCGTAGCCGCCGCGGGGCATCTTCAGAACCACCGGCCAGCCGGTCTGCTCGCCGAAGGCGACCAGGTCCGCGACATTGGCGACGGCGGCCCACTCGGGGTTGGGCAGTTCGAGCCGGTCGATCGCGGCCCGCATCACGAGCTTGTCCTGGGCATTGACCAGGGCATCGGGGCCGGGATGGACGTTCACGCCGGCGCCGATCAAGGACCGCAAGTGCGCCGTGGGGACGTGTTCGTGGTCGAAGGTGAGAACATCCAGGCCGCGGGAGAACTCGAGCAGATGCTCCAGGTCCGTGTAGTCGCCGACCGGGGCGTTAGCCACGGCAGAGACTGCAGAGACGTCCTCGCCTTCGGCGAGAACACGGAGCTCAAAGCCCAGGGCGGTCGCGGCAGGGGCCATCATTCGGGCAAGCTGGCCGCCGCCAACAACACCGATTACAGGAAAAGTCACAAGTCCCAGCCTACCGAAAACCTCACGGGAACCCGGCTTTTGGAGATTCGCAAGCGCGGGAACGCTGCTGGCGGGAGGGTTCCGTGCCCGCGCCGGCGCCGCCCGGCGGAGGATGCGCGGGGAACCGTCGGAACGGCCACTGAGGGCGGACTCCCGGGAATCGGCGCTAAAATGGGCGTTTGGCCCAATGGCCGACAGTTCCAGAAGGCCACGGAGGGTCATGATTACTACACTTAACGAGCGCATGCGCGGGCTGGCCTCGCTGTTCTGGCGCGAAGTGGCCAAGTTTGGCGCCGTCGGCGGCATCGCGTTCATCATTGACAACGGGCTGACGTTTTATCTGATGCACGGTCCCATGACCGACAGCGAGGCCAAGGCCCGCTTCTTCGGGGCGAGCGTGGCCACCGTGTTCTCGTGGATTGCGAACCGTTTCTGGACGTTCCGGCACCGCCGGCAGGCCAATGTGCTGCGCGAGTTCGTGATGTTCGTCATCATCAACGGGATCGGCATAGGCATCTCCACCGGCCTCACCGCCATCGCGAAGTACGGCATGGGTGTCACCGACAAGAACATGCTGTTCCTGGCCGGAGTGGTCGGCATCCTGGTCGCGACCGTCGTCCGGTTCTTTGCCTACCGATTCCTCGTGTTCAACCAGGAACTCGACGAAGAGCCGGAGTTCTCGCACGACCACGAGATCATCGAACGGCACCCGCACGCGCCGCACGACAGCCAGCCCAGTGCCAGCATTTCCAGGACGGCCGTCAGGGACCCGGAGCTGCCCGGCCCGCAGGCCTGAGGAACAGTGCCCGAGCTCTAGTGCCCGAGCTCTAGTACCCGAGGTTTAGTGCCCGCGGTTTAGCACGCGCGGTCCAGTGCCTGAGTTCAGTTCGCGCTGATGCGCTCGGCGGCCCGGAGCTTGCCAGTCACCTCGACCTCGGGGTGCACCAGGACCACGGAACCGTCGGCCTTCCAGGTTCCCAGTGACTGCGCAAGGACCGTTTCGAGGCCGTCCGCCGCAGGAACGAGCAGCCGCAGGCCGGTGTCGCGGGCCGCGGCAAAATCCTCCAGGAGCGCGCCGTGGGCATGGACTGTGCCGTCAGAGGTGCGGACCGCGAGGCGATCGGCCTCCGGGTCGGTGTGGGGCATGAAAATGTCCCCGTGGGAGCGGACCTCGGCGGCGTAGTCAAGGACGCCGGTGGGCAGCTCGCCGGTCCAGCGCATGGCCAGCGCCGGCAAGGACACAGCCAGGACGGCGTCGAACCCGCCCGCCGCAGCGCCCGGGCCCGGGTCCGCGGTGGCCAGCAGCTCCGCTTCCGCGTCGTCGAAGACCACTTCCATGCCGAGCTGCCAGGCCGCCAGGGCGAGGATCACCGACTTCCAATGCGCGGGCAGGTCCAGGCGCAGCCGCATGCCGGGTTCGGCGTCGAGTTCGTCCTGCAACAGATTGGAAGTCTTCGCCACCCAGTTGTCCAGCACGCGGCCTGAGAGTTCAACCCGCTCCGAATCGGGGCCGTACCACGTCAGCCGGGGAGCTGTGGACTGGCCGGACCGCAGGGCTGTCATCAGTTCGATTGCCGGAATGCTCATGTCCTCATCTTGCCACGGCTCTTGTCACGGCCGATCAGTTCCCGGCGGCGTGACGTCGGTCACGCCGCCGGTTCTCCCGTGCGGTGGCCGCTGCGTGGGGGCGGGAAAAATTTCCCGAAAACTCAATGAAAACCCGCAGAAGTGCTCAGTACCCTGATTATTCCGCGGGATCCCGCGGAAGGAGCGAAAAAAATCCGGGCGTGGCGTGCCTGCACTTTGTGTATCAAGTTGATTATTATCTCCGCCGTGGCTTGACTCCCGGATACTTACACGCGTGTAATTAGTTATCTAAAGCCACTGCACATAAACCGGCACTCAACCGAGTACCAAGGGGGTCTTGCAGTGGCTGCAAATCAGGAGGGGGACGCCATGGGGCTAGCAGAGCGTATCCATGAAGATGCCGTAGTTGCCGGCCAGGCCACGGCGAAATACCGGTCACGCGGCGTGCCGAGTGACTGGTACGTAGATCCGGCCGATCCGGACGCGGCTGAGCGTTATAACGAACACACCAAGGATTCCCTGCAGGAGGCCGCCACGGCCTTCCTCGCAGCGCACGACGAACTCCTCGCCGGCCCGGATCATGACACCGATCCCCTCGACCCGCCGATGGAACTCCATTCGCCCGGTTCCGTTTCCATTGCGCAGCCCGTCTGGATCGGACTGCCGTCACGGCAGGAATTCGACGACGAGGGCGAGCTCGGCTGGCAGACCGATGCCCTGTGCGCCCAGACGGATCCCGAGGCCTTCTTCCCTGAAAAGGGCGGCTCCACCCGCGACGCCAAGAAAGTCTGCGGCGCCTGCAACGTGCGTTCACAGTGCCTCGAATACGCTTTGTCTAACGACGAGCGCTTCGGGATCTGGGGAGGCCTCTCCGAGCGCGAGCGGCGCCGGCTTAGGAAGCGAGCAGTCTAATTCTTCAAGAAGTACGAGTCACCGCCGTCGTGGTCTCCCACGACGGCGGTGCTTTTCTCCCCAGGACCCTTGCGGCGCTGGCGGCCCAGACACGGCCTGCCGACGCTGTGATCGGTGTCGACACCGGCTCCCGCGACCACTCCGCCGCCCTCCTCGAACAGGAATTGGGCAAGGCCAATGTCACGGTCGTCGACCAGCCCAGGTCCGGCATGGGGGGCGCCGTCACGGCCGGGCTCAAGGCCCTCTCGCCGAGGCCTGGGGACGGCGCCGGCGCACCCGGTGCCGAGTGGATCTGGCTGCTGCACGACGACGCCGCACCGGCCCCGGAGGCCCTCGCCGAACTCCTCCACGCGGTCGAGCGGGCGCCCTCGGTCACGGTGGCAGGCTGCAAGCAGCTGGACTGGTACGCCGAGCGGCGGCTGATCGACGTCGGCCTCTCCACAAGCCGGTGGGCCGAGCGGCTGACGCTGATCGACGCCGACGAGCTCGACCAGGGCCAGTACGACGGCCGCAGCGACACCTTTGCCGTCAATTCCGCCGGCATGCTGGTCCGCCGCGACATCTGGGAGGAACTCCGGGGCTTCGATCCGGCACTGCCCGGAAGCGGCGACGACGTCGACTTCTGCTGGCGCAACCGGCTCGCCGGGCACCGCGTGGTGGTCGTTCCCAGCGCGAGGATGTTCCACGTCACGCACCGCCCTCATGCGCTGGGCAACGCCGCCGCCGCACGCAAGGCGCAGGTCCATTTGCGGCTCAAGCACGCCGCCGGCTGGAAAGTCCCGCTGCACGCCGCCGGCGCGCTCGTCGGGAGCCTTTTCAAACTTATTCTGAGCATTGCCGTCAAGGACCCGGGGCACGGGTTCTCCCAGCTGCTGGCAACCTTTGCCGCGCTGGGCCGCCCGGCCGCGGTGATCCGCGGACGCCGCAATGCCGCGCGCACCCGCCGGATCAGGCGCTCCGTCATGACAGGGCTGCAGACGCCGCGCCGTGAGGTCTGGGCGCACCGGCGCTCCCTGATCGAGGCGCTGGGCGCCGACGACTTCGGCGACGGACCCGCGGGCACCGATCCGCTGGCAGAGCAGCCCACCGGCGACGCCGACGACTTCGCCGCCATCGCCACCCCGGACCGCGGTTGGGTGGGCAACGGTGCCCTGCTGGCCGTACTCCTGACCCTGGCGGTCTCCCTGACGGGACTGCTCAGCCTGTTCCGGGCCCCGGCAGTTTCCGGCGGCGCGCTGATCCCGCTGTCACTGCACCTCTCCGAAATCTGGAACCATGCCTCCACCTGGTGGATCAGTCTCGGCGCGGGCCTTCCGGGCCACGGCGACCCCTTCGGTTACCTTCTGTGGGTGCTGGGAGTGCTCGGTGCCGGCGACGCTAACGGCGCCGTCGGCTGGTTGTTGATCCTTGCCATGCCGCTGTCCGCGCTGGGCGCATGGTTCGCGGCCGGTGCCCTGACGGGACGCCGGAGGCTGCGCCTGGCGGCCGCTCTCGTCTGGGCCGCGGCACCGGCGCTTCAGGTTTCGCTCAATCAGGGCCGGCTGGGCGCCCTGATTGCGCACGTCATGATCCCGGTGCTCGTCCTTGCGCTGCTCCGGGCGACCGGCACGGCGGCAGGCCGCGGCGTCCATGCCGCCCCGGCGCCGGGCCACGGCCGGCCGACCCCAATGCCCCCCGCCCGGCCCGGCATCAACGGGACGCCCTCCTGGACGGCTGCGGCCGCGGCCGGCCTGGCCATGGCCGTGGTCACCGCCGCGGCGCCGTCGCTGCTGGTGCCTTCCATCGCAGTCGTTGCCCTGTGCGGAGTGCTTTTGGGCCGCCGCGGGCGCACGGTGTGGTGGGCGCTCCTGCCCAGCCTGGCACTGTTCCTGCCGTTCGCCTTCTCGGTGCTGGACCGGCCACGGGCACTCCTGGCCGACCCGGGCCTGCCGCTCGGTTTCGACGCCGCCCCGCTGTGGCAGCAGGCCCTCGGCCAGCCGCTGAACTTCGACGCCGGCGCCGGACTCACCGGACTCAGCGCCTTCGGCGGGTCCGCAGCGGGCCCGGCCGGACCGCCGTGGGCACTGCTGCTGGCCTTGCTGTTCGGGCTGCCGGTGCTGCTGCTGGCCCTCGCCGCGCTGTTCATGCCGCGCCGGCTGGTGCTGGCAGGACGCACCTGGACGGCACGCTGCCTGTGGGCAGTCGCAGTCCTGATGCTGGCCGGCGGCTGGCTCGCCGGGCATGTCGCCTCGGGCGCCAGCGCCGATGTCCTGGTCACACCGTTCCCCGGCCCCGCCGTTTCGGCGGCGGCCTTCGCCCTCCTGGGGGCCGCCCTGATCGCAGCGGAAGGACTCCTGGACGCCGCCGACCGGACGGCCGGAACCGGGCTGGGACGGAAGGTGCTGATCCGTGGCACAGCCGCGGCAACCTTGACCCTGCTGCTGGCCGCACCCCTGGCCGGGTTCACCCTGTGGAGCGCGCAAAACCTCCTGCAGCCTACGGCGCAGGCACCAACGCCGGCA
>JBKPBZ010000268.1:0-4944 GCA_046727115.1 Actinomycetota bacterium
GACACGGTCGCCGGGAAGATGGGCTACGCCCGCCAACGCGACGGCGACAAAATGGGGTTCGACTTCAAGGCCGGCACGTGGCAAAAGGCGGCCACCAGCAAGGTCCGCAACGCCCAGGAGCGTCTGCGCCGGCTGGAGGAAAATCCCATCGACCGTCCCCCGGTGCCCCTGAAGCTGGCGACGGATCTGCGGGCGGACGTTGCCGCGGGCCCCGCGCTGGAAGCGAAGGGGGTGGCCGTGCCCGGCCGCCTGGCACCCACGGACTTCCGGGTGGAGGCGGGGCAGAAGATCCTCATCACGGGCCCCAACGGTGCCGGCAAGTCCACGCTCCTCTCCGTCCTGGCTGGCACGCTGGTGCCCGCCAAGGGCACCGTGGTGAGGCACGGCCGGATCGGTTACCTGCAGCAGGAGCTGGAACTCCCGCAGCGCCCGGAATTGCGGCTCCTGCCCGCCTTCGCCTCCGGCCTGGGCGGCAACATCGATGAGCACGCCGAGGCGCTGCTGCGCCTGGGGCTGTTCCGGACCAGCGAATTCCACGTGCCCGTGGGCGGCCTTTCCGCGGGGCAACAACGCCGGCTGGCGCTGGCCCGGCTCCTGCTGGGCGGCTACGGGACGATGCTGGTGGATGAGCCCACCAACCATCTGGCGCCCGTGCTGGTGGAACAGCTTGAAGCGGCCCTTTCCGGCTTCGAAGGGACACTGGTCATGGTCAGCCACGACCGCGCGCTGGGGGAGTGGTTCAGGACATGCGCCAAGCGAAGCGAAACCGGGCACGGGGCCGGCTCCGGAAACTGGCTCCAATACGCCATGCGCGACGGCGCTCTGGTCTAGCAGAACGAACCACCGGGTTTGCGCCCGGAAACGGCTAACGCCCGGGCCGAAGGCGCCGGGCGTTAGCTGTGAGGCTGCAGTGCTGGGGATCTAACGGAACAGTGATCTACCGGAACAGTGATCTACCGGAACAGGGCCCCGTAGGTCCCCATCATGATCCGGTCGCCCGGGGTGGACTTGCGGATGTAGTCAACCACTGCCCAGTCATCGAGCGAGATGCAACCGGCTGTCGGCACCTTGTTCATGTGCAGGAAAATGGCGAAGCCCGCGTCCTGGACGATGTTGGGCCGGTTGTAGTTGATGACCACGCCCTGACGGTAGTAGCCCCCGCTGGCGAACCACCACATGTTCTCGTCCCAGCCGACCCAGGAGGAAGACTCGTGGTACTTGTTGTACGTGGGCGTCCAGGGGTTGCCGCCCCACCGCGAACGGGGGTTCAGCGTGCGGTAGGAAAGCTTCGTCCCCGGGTTGCCCAGGCCGAAGGCTTCCGTCACGGAAAATGAACCCGTGGGGGAGTACAGGTTCCGGGTGGGACCGGACGGCACGCCCGGCGGCTTGAACCCTGACGCACCAACGTAGCCGTCAGTGCGCCAGTCCGGCACATAAGCCCCGGCGACGTTCAGGCAGTACAGGTTGGTCGCATGGGACTTTCCGTAGTCCTGCGTCCAAGTGAGAAGGACGCGGTTCGCTCCGTACGTGGAGTACTTGGCCTGGCCGTTGTTGAGCTTGTGGCATTCAGACATCCCATACAGTCGGGACCCGGCGGAGCTGGTCCACGTGATATCCCCGCGCTGGTAGGACTGCGAACAGGCGGTGGCAACACAACGCTCGCTCGCGATGGGATACCCCAGCGGGCCGCCAAGGCCACCCGCCGAGACGAACCTGCTGTCGATACCCCTGCCGGAAATCCATGCACCCGTGGCGGGTGACCAGTAGATACTTCCGCCTTGGAAGCGCTGCACGCAGCCACCGGCGGGTTGTCCGCAGCTCTCGCTTGTGATCGGGTATCCCAGCAGGCTTCGCGTCGTTCCGGCGGCGGAATACCGGCTGCCGATGGCGCCGCGGGTCACGTGCGCGCCGGTGGCGGGCGAGTAGAAGATGCTGCCGCCCTGGAAGTGCTGCACGCAGCCCCCGGCGCTCCCGCAGGCTTCCTCGGTGATCGGGTAGCCCAGCGAACTGTTCTGTGCCCCGCCGGCCGTCCAGCGGCCCAGAATGCCGCCCCAGACAACATGGCCGCCGATTCCCGGCGCCCAGTAGATGTTGCCTTTGTCGAACCGCTGAAAGCACCCGGATGCCTTCAGCCCGCACGCCTCGGCGGTTACGGGCAGGCCCAGGACGGCCTCGCCGCCGGCGGCGACCCATCGGCTCCCGATGCCGCTGGTGACCGAGAGCTCCAGCATCCGCGTGCCGTTCCATGCCAGGATGCGGCCACTGGAGAACTTCTGGATAGTTCCTGCGGACACCGCCTTCTCATCCGTGACGGGATAACCGAAAGTCGCCAGGCCGCCCTTAGCGTGCCAGCGGGGGCCGGTGTGTCCCACGGTCAGCAGGACCGGGTGCGCCCCTGTTGCCTTGGTCCAGAAAATGGATCCGCCGTCGAACGTCTGGCTGCAGACGCCCAGTGAGCAGACCTCGTCGGCGGTCGGCGCGCCGAGAGCCCCGGCGGCACCGTTCAGCGCCGTCCACTTCGTCTCGATGCCTCCTCGGACGACGACGGACGGAGGCGTGGGCTCTGTCGTCGGGGTCTCCGTCGGTTCGACAAGGGGCTGTGTCTGCTCCGCGGTGGCTTTCGCCGTCGCAGTAGGAGTTGCAGTTCCTTCGGGAACCGGACCTGCGGGAGCAGATGCCGATCCGGTTGGTGCCGGCGTTCCGGTTGGTGTCGGCGTTGCGGTCAGCGTGGCCGCCGGGCTGGTTGCCGGCGGTGCAGCCGGTGCATCCTCGGCGAAGGCCGGCCCGGCTGCCAGCGGCCCGGCAGTGAGCCCGAGGACCACGGCCGTGATGAGAAGTAACTTCTTTGTCATGGGGCGTCCTCTACGGAGACAACTGGCGTACAGGTCCCGCCGCCGTCCTTGGTCTTGGCGAAGTCCGGTGCGGCAATGTCGGCCGACTGGCCGGCGGGAACGACTTGGGTGATGAGGGCGTGCCCTGCCACCGTGGGTCCGGTTGTGACCGCGATGGCCACGGTAAACACCCTGTTCTTATCCGAGTTGTTGACGAGGGTGCCCTTGAAGGACCACGTCCCGTCGGCTGTTGCGGTGCAGACGTGCTGCCGCAATGCGTCGGGCGCGTTCAGCGACGTGGAAACATCGCCAGGCTCGGAGGTATCCGGCGCCGGCGATCCTGATGTCTGTGATGTTGTTGGTGCTGGCGTTGCTGCGGTGCTGGTTCCGGGCGGAGCGGAACCGCCGCTCGAACACCCCGCCAGTACGAGAAGCAACACTGCAGGCAGTAGCGCTCTCTGTTTCATGGTCCCCCCTGACTCACGGCGTTCCTGCCATGGCCTGCACTGATGGTGCAGGCACCCCGGACGGAAAGTTCCCGCCGGTGTGCTTAGGCTAATGGAAACAGCCCTCTGACCTGCGCTTTTTCGTGAAATTACCGGGGTTGTGGCGGTTTTGGGGCGGATCCGGGTGTTGCCCGGGTCACGCCGGGGTCCTGAGTGCTAGTACGATAGATGAGCCGCGCGAGCTTCGACACTTGTGAGGTTCGGTACATGTCTTGGCCTCTGGAAGAGGCTTAGGACCGAATTTTGTGTACTTGAATCCTCAGTCCTGTTCCGGCCATACCTCGACCTACAAGGAATCAGCTGTGCCATCAATTACCCCCACAGAACTCAAGAGCGCGCCGGCGCAACCCGCCGTCGACTCGACCCTCAGCGCCGAGGGCTACAAGAAGACCCTGAGCGGCCGCCACGTGACGATGATCTCGATGGGCGGCGCAATCGGCGTCGGCCTGTTCATGGGGGCCGGCGGACGCCTGGCCTCCACGGGTCCGGCGCTGATCTTCTCCTACGCCATTGCCGGCGTGATCGCCTACCTGCTGATGCGGGCGCTGGGCGAGCTCATCATGTACCGCCAGACCTCGGGCTCCTTCGTCAGCTACGCCGGCGAAATGTTCGGCAAGAAGGGCGCCTTCCTCTCCGGCTGGATGTACTTCATCAACTGGGGCATGACCGGGATCGCGGAACTTATCGCGATCGGCCTGTACTTCCAGTTCTTCTTCCCCAACGTGCCGGTGGAAGCCTCCGCGATTGCCGCCCTCGCGCTGCTGGTGGCCGTCAACCTGCTCAGCGTCAAGGCGTTCGGCGAGTTTGAATTCTGGGCGTCCTGCCTCAAGGTCGGCGCCATCCTGATCTTCCTGGCCGTTGGCACCTTCATGGTGGTCACCAACGCCAAGGTGGGAGACGGCCACGCCTCGGTGGCGAACCTCTTTGCCGACGACGGCGGGATGTTCCCCAAGGGCGCCCTCGTGATGGTCCTCGTGCTCAACGCCGTGATCTTCGCCTACAACGGCATCGAACTCGTCGGCATCACCGCCGGCGAGATGCAGAACGCCAAGCGCGAAGTGCCTAAGGCGATCCGCGCCGTCGTCCTCCGTATTGTGGTGTTCTACGTCGGTTCCGTGCTGCTGCTGGCCATGCTGCTGCCCTCGGACCAGTACAAGGCCGGCGTGTCCCCGTTCGTCACCGTGTTTGGCCAGATGGGCCTCGGCTGGGTGGGCGACGTGATGAACATGATCGTCATCACCGCCGCGCTGTCCTCCTGCAACTCGGGCCTGTACTCGATCGGCCGTGTCTTCCGCACCATGGCCAACAACGGGCATGCCCCGCAGTGGCTCACCAAGATGTCCAAGCGCCACGTGCCGTACGCCGCGATCCTCGCGATCGCCGCGTTCTACCTCGTGGGCATCATGCTGAACATCTGGCTGGGCGGCTCGCACGCCTTCGACCTCGCGCTGAACACCGCCTCGATCGGCGTGATCTTCACATGGGGCGCCATCTTCGCCAGCCAGATCGCACTGCGCCACCAGAAGGGCCGCGTCTCCAGCCTCCCCATGCCGGGCTCGCCCTGGACCAGCTGGGCCGGACTTCTCGCGCTGCTGGCCATCACCGTG
>JBKPBZ010000269.1:0-23692 GCA_046727115.1 Actinomycetota bacterium
TCAAGATTGCTCAGCCCGTTGCGTTTTCCGGGCTGGGCGAATCCGGCGCCGTTGTCGCTGATCACCACCGTCACCCGGCCCTTGACGACCGCCACCGACACCGAGATCGTATCCGCCCCGGAGTGCCGGATGGCGTTGCTGAGCCCTTCGGAAACCACAGCCACGACGTTGTCGGCCTTGTCCGGCGTCACGGCATCCACGGGTCCTGTGATGGTCAGGCGCGGCGCGAACGGCATGGATTTCGCCGAACTCCGCGTGACCCGACGGATCCGTCCGCTGAGCAATTCGGTATCGGCGACATTGCTCTTCAGCGAGTAAATGGTGTCGCGCAGGCTGCGGATCGCCTCGTCCAGTTCACCTGTGATGATGTGGATGCGCTCCCACGCCAGGTCGTCCTTGGTGAACCGCGTCAGGCTCTGGACGCTCAGCCCGGCGGCGAACAGCCGCTGGATGACGAGGTCGTGCAGGTCCCGGGCGATCCTGTCGCGGTCCGTGAAGACCAGGAGCTCCTCGCGCAGCCGGTGCACCCGGGACAGTTCCAGGGCGAGGGCCACGTGGGAGCCGAAGACGGCCCCCATCTCGATGTCGGTCCGGGTGTAGCGGACCGAATCCTTGTTTCGTGCCAGGAGCAGGAGGCCATGGTGGGCGCCCTGGGTGCTCAGTGCCACGGCCAGCAGCGGACCGGTGACGCCGGCGTCGACCTCCCCGACCACCTCCGACGCGTCGTCGAAAAGCACCGGCTCGCCGCCTTCGAGGACACTGTCAAGGACCCCTGATTCCAGGTGCAATGACCTTCCGGAAAACGCTGTGCCCCGCTCCCCGGCGACTCCGATGACGACGTGCGCACCGCCGTTGGCGTCGGGAGCCACTAGCAGGGCGAGATCGGACGCGGACTCCTGGAGCGCGCGGCCGGCGATCGGGTCCAGGCCCCCCGAGGTGTAGTCACGGTCCGTGCTCAGCATCAACCCGGACACGTCCATGCAGGCTTCCAGCCAGCGGGCCCTGCGGCGCGCGTCGTCATAAAGCCGGGCATTCTCAATGGCCACACCGGCGGCAGCTGCCAACGCGACGGCCAAAGCCTCGTCTTCGGCGGTAAAGTCGTCCCCGCCTTCTTTTTCCGTGAGGTAGAGGTTCCCGAACGCCACCTCCCGGACCCGGACCGGGACCCCCAGGAAGGACTGCATGGGAGGGTGGTGTGCAGGGAACCCGTAGGCTTCAGCGTGCTTGCTCAGATCATGCAACCGAAGCGGCCGGGGGTCTGTAATCAGGAGGCCAAGGACGCCGTGGCCGGTCGGCAGCGGACCGATCTGCCGCGCCAGTTCGCCGTCGATGCCGACAGTGATGAAGTGGCTCAGCGCGTGGTCATCACCAATGACTCCCAGGGCACCAAAGCGGGCATGCAACAACCGGCAGGCAGATTCGACCACGCGTTCCAGGACGGCATCCAGGCTCAGGTCCTCGGCCAGGGCGACGACCGCTTCCAGCAGGCCCGCCATACGTTCCTTGGATTGGAGCAGTTCTTCTGCCCGGGCGCCGAACCCCTTCAGCAGTTCCTCAACCACGGGGTTTGGCTCGGATACGGCATGGCCTGAACCTTCACCCGTTGAATGCATGTCATTGCCCCCAATCGCTATGGCCAATGTCGACGCTGACGGCCCCATGCCAGAATACAGCGAACCACTCAGGAAAGCCTCAGGCTCCACAGTATTTTACCGGCGGCTGGGACCATTTGCCCTAGCCGCCCACAGCGCGGCAGCGTACTCTCGCCGGCATGAGTACTGATTCGAACCCGGGCAGTCACGAAGCAAAGGACCAGGCCCACATGGTGGAAAACCTGGACCATCACGAATGCTGGCAGTTATTGCGCAGCGTGTCGGTCGGCCGACTGGCGGTCTGGGTGGAGAACCACCCCGACATCTTCCCCATCAACTACAAAGTGGACCACGGTACGCTGGTCTTCCGGACGGCCGAGGGCACCAAGCTGCAGGCGGCCACCGGCGACACGCCGGTGGCGTTGGAAGCCGACGGGGTGGACGCCGACACTGGAATCGCCTGGAGCGTCGTGGTCAAGGGCCAGGCCGCGCCGGTGCAGAACCCCCAGGAAGTCATGGACACGGTGGGCCTGCTGCTGTTCCCATGGCAGGCCGGACAAAAAGAACACTTCGTCCGGATCACTCCGGACACCGTCACCGGCCGGCGCTTCAAAGTGGTGCCGCCGCAGACGTGGTGGACGCCGCTGGACGACTCCACCCGCTCCGGCCTCGAATAGACAACCCCCAAAACACGGCATGCGCTATCAGACCGGGCTGCTCTGAGGGCCTCAGAGCAGCCCGATCCGATAGCGCAACGGGGCGACGGCGCGGTTTAGGCCAGGCGCGTGATCTCCACGCTGACGGTGAGGGCCGATCCCCCGCCGCCGGAGAGGATGCCCTTGAGCGGTGGAACGTCGCGGTAGTCGCGGCCCCGGGCCACAGTGACGTGGAAGTCCCCCGCCGGCTTGTGGTTCGTCGGGTCCCAACTCCGCCATTCGCCGTCCCACCACTCGAGCCACGCATGGGACTGGCCGGCAACCGTCTCGCCGAGGTCCGCCGTCGAACGCGGGTGCAGGTAGCCGGAAACGTACCGGGCCGGGATGCCGCAGCTGCGCAGTGAGCCGATGGCAAGGTGTGCCAGGTCCTGGCAGACGCCTTGCCGCTGGTTCCAGGCCTGCTCGGCGTTGGTGGTGACGCCGGTGGAGCCCTTCATATAGGTCATTTCGCCCCGCATCCAGGCAAAGACCGCCATGGCCGCCTCGTGCGGCGTTTTTCCCTCCACAACCCCGGGAATGATGTCGAGCACCTCGGAGCCGGGCCTGGTCAGCTGGGACTGCGGGATCCAGTCACTGAACTGGTTGAGCGTCTCCGGTGCGGCCAGGACGTCCCAGCCGACGATGTCGGCTTCGGCAGCGATTTTCTCGACCCGGTGCACCTCAACGGTGGTGGTGGACAGGACTTCGAGGTGCTCGTGCGGCATCTGCATGTCGAATGCCGTCACGCGGCTGCCCCAGTAGTCGCGGTAACTGCTCATGGCCGCCTGTGAGGGCGAGACCTTCATGGAGGACTCCAGGACCACCTGCTGCGGGTCCGTCAGCGGGGTCATCCGGGCCTCGTTGTAGGACAGGGTGACGCGTTTGTTGTACTTGTAGGCCGTCTTGTGGACGATATTCAGCCGGGTCATGAAACTTCTCCCACCCAGGCCAGCTCGTCTGCCTGATTGAAGTACTTACGGGAAATGGCGTCCGAGGCCTGCGAGACCGCCTTTTGCACACGCTCCATGTGCTCCGGCAGTTCCGACATGAGGTCATCGGTGCGGTGGAACTCCAGGAAAGTGCGGGCCTGGCCGACAATCCGGCGGGCGTCGTTGATGAAGCCGACACGCTGGGCCGAGGGGTCGAGCTTCGCCAGGCACTCGTCGGCGTCGCGCAGGGCGTAGACGATGGACCGCGGGAACAGCCGGTCCAGGAGCAGGAATTCGGCCGCGTGCTGGTCACCGAACGCCGCCCGGCGGGTCCGTAGGAACGATTCGTACGCGCCGGCGCAGCGAAGCATGTTCACCCAGGACATGCCGGCCGAGAGGACATCGCGGGTGGAAAGCATACGCGCGGTCATGTCGGCCCGCTCCAGGGACCGGCCCAGGACCAGGAACTGCCAGCTCTCATCGTGGCTGACGGTGGTGTCGGCCAGGCCGCTGACCATGGCGGTGCGCTCCAGAACCCAGTTGCAGAAGCGGTAGGTGCCCACCACGTCCTTGCGGTGCTGGTTCAGCCCGTAGTAGGTCGTGTTCAGGCTCTCCCAGAGTCCGGAGGAGACGGTCTCACGGGCGCGGCGGGCGTTCTCCCGGGCCGCGCCGAGGGAGCCGGCAATGGACGTGGCGCTCTGCTTGTCGTAGGCGAGGGCGTTGAGCAGTTCGGGCAGGCCGAAATCCTCGCTTTGCGCGCGGGCCCCCATGACGGCGAGGAGTTCCTGCGCGACGCTGCGTTGTTCCTCCATGGGCAGATGGTTGAGCCGCTCGAGGTGGACGTCGAGGATCCGGGCGGTGCCGTCGGCCCGTTCCACGTAGCGGCCGATCCAAAACAGTGACTCGGCAATACGGCTAAGCATTCGCGGTTACCTCCTGCGCGTCAGAAATCTGCTGCTGCTGCTGCTCTTTTTGGCTGTCGCGCCAGTTGCTCTCCACGGGCCAGACAGAAACCCGTTCGCGGACCGCGATGGTGGGCCGGGGGATCACTTCGACGGGAACCTGCGGGGAATCGGCCAGGACCCAGGTGTCCTTCGAGCCGCCGCCCTGGCTGGAATTGACGATCAGCGAGCCCTCCTTGAGCGCCACACGGGTCAGGCCGCCGGGGAGAACCCAGACGTCCTCGCCGTCGTTGACGGCGAACGGGCGCAGGTCCACGTGCCGGGGGCCGAACCTGTCGCCGCTGAGCGTGGGCACGGTGGACAGCTGCAGCACGGGCTGGGCGATCCACCCGCGGGGGTCGGCGATGATCCGCTTGCGCAGGGCATCGAGTTCGTCCCTGGACGCGTCCGGGCCGATCACCAGGCCCTTGCCGCCCGAGCCGTCCACGGGCTTGACCACGAGTTCGTCGAGGCGGTCCAGGACGTGCTCGCGGGCCTCTTTCTCTTCCAGCCGGAACGTGTCCACGTTGGCGATCATGGGCTCTTCGTTCAGGTAGTACCGGATGAGGTCGGGCACGTAGCTGTAGACCAGCTTGTCATCGGCGACGCCGTTGCCGACGGCGTTGGCGATCGTGACGCCGCCGGCGCGGGCAGCGTTGACCAGGCCGGGGCAGCCGAGCATGGAGTCGGCACGGAACTGCAACGGGTCCAGGAATTCGTCGTCAATGCGTTTGTAGATGACATCCACGCGCTGCTCGCCGGCCGTGGTGCGCATGTACACCCGGTTGCCGCGGCAGATGAGGTCGCGGCCCTCGACGAGTTCGACACCCATCAGGCCGGCGAGCAGGGTGTGCTCGAAGTAGGCGCTGTTGAACACGCCGGGGGTCAGGACCACCACGGTGGGATCGTCGACGCCGGACGGCGCCGTCTTCCGCAGTGCCGACAGGAGCCGGCGGGGGTACTCCTCGACCGGGCGGATGAGCTGCTGGCCGAAGGCCTCGGGCAGGCCCTTGGCCATGGCCCGGCGGTTTTCCAGGACGTAGCTGACGCCGGAGGGCACGCGGACGTTGTCTTCCAGGACGCGGAACGTGCCCGCGGCGTCGCGGACGACGTCGATTCCGGAAATGTGGACGCGGACGCCGCCGGCAGGTTCAAAGCCGTGCACCTGGCGGTGGAAGTGCGCGCTGGTCGTGACGAGCTGGCGCGGGATGACGCCATCGGACACCACGGTCATCTTGTCGTAGACGTCATTGAGGAAGGCTTCCAGGGCACGGACGCGCTGGGCCACACCGCGTTCCAGGACGCTCCACTCATCGGCGGGGATCACCCGGGGGACGATGTCGAGGGGGAAGGGCCGCTCCTCGCCTGCGAAGTCGAACGTCACGCCGCGGTCCAGGAAGGTCCGTGCCATGGAATCGGCGCGGGCGCTGACGTCAGCCAACGAGAGTTCACGCAGGGCCACAGCCACCTGCCCGTAGGACTTCCGGGCCTGCTGGCCGGGGGCAAACATCTCGTCGTAGGCGCCGCTTCGGCCGGCGGCCGCGGAGTAATCCTGGAATAGGTCAGACATGGTCACTAGCCAACCATCTTTTCGTTACGAAATCATTTCGACAGCCCGCGGCACGGCGCTCAGTGCGGGCCGGACAGCCCGGGGCTGACTGCCGGGACGGCCGCGGTTAAGGTTTTCCGGCCGGGTACGGCAATGTAGGGGCGTGCTCCCCAAGAAATCCGCGGCCGAGGCCGCGCCCGGCCTGATCGGCGCCGCCGCGGCCGTTGCTGCCGCCGTCGCCGTCCATCTGCTGCTCCCGGCGCTGCCGGCGATGACCCTGGCCGTGCTACTCGGGCTCCTGGCCGCAAACCTGCCCGGCGCCGCTGGATGGACCGCGGGGCCGGCGCGTCCCGGGCTCGACTTCGCCGGCAAGCACCTCATGAGGGCCGGGATCGTGGTGCTGGGCCTGAAAGTCAGCCTCGGCGATGTGCTGGGCCTGGGCTGGGCGGCGCTGCTGCTCGTGACGGCCGTGGTGCTGGCCGCCTTCGCTGGCACCTACGGGATCAGCAGGCTCTTCCGGCTTCCTCCGCGCGTATCGCTGCTGGTGGCCACGGGATTCGCCATCTGCGGGGCCTCCGCGATCGGGGCGATGGCCGCTGTGCGCAGAATCCGGCAGGAGGAAACCGTCCTGCCGGTGGCGCTCGTGACCCTGTGCGGAACACTGGCGATCGGCGTACTGCCCCTCCTCGCACGGCCGCTGGGCCTCGGCCCCGAGCTCTTCGGGGCCTGGACCGGCGCGTCGGTCCACGACGTCGGACAGGTGGTCGCCACCGCCCAGACCGCGGGCGCCACGGCCCTCGCCGTCGCCGTCGTCGTCAAACTCACCCGGGTGATCCTGCTGGCGCCAATGGTCGCCGCCGCAGGGTTCCACCACCGGCTGGGCACCGCAGCCGACGGCGCCAAGCGCCCGCCCGTGATCCCCCTGTTCGTCATTGGATTCGTGGCGCTGGCGGCCCTGCGCACCACCGGGTGGCTCTCCCCCGCAGTGCTGGACGCGGCCGCCGCCCTCCAGGACGCGCTGCTGGGCATGGCGTTGTTCGGGCTGGGCTCCGCCGTCCGGGTGGGGCAGCTGCTGCACACCGGCGCACGCGCCCTGCTGGCCGCGCTGGCGTCCTGGCTGCTGATCGCCCTGCTGGGCCTGGCCGCCGCCTGCCTGATGTTCCCGCCGGCGTGATCCCGCGCACATGCTCCCGTGATTAGATAGCTGGGTGTCAAACCAGAATCTGCGCCGCGACGAGGCCGCGGCCCGTGCCGCCCTCATCACCACACACAGCTACGACGTCTCCCTCGACGTCCGGCAGGCAGCCGACCCGAACGTCGCCGGTTACACAAGCCGCAGCGTTATCTCCTTCGCGGCCAGCGAACCCGGGGCATCGACCTTCGTGGATTTCATCGCGGACAGCGTGCACAGCGTCTTCCTCAACGGCAAAGGCCTTCCCGTAGCCGACGTCGTGGACGGTTCCCGGATCCGGCTCGAGAACCTGCAGCCGGAGAACCAGGTCACCATCACGGGCACAGCGCTCTACAGCACCTCCGGTGAGGGCATGCACCGTTTCGTCGATCCCGCCGACGGGCAGTGCTATCTCTACACGCAGTACGAACCCGCCGACGCCCGCCGGGTGTTCGCCAACTTCGAACAGCCCGACCTGAAGGCCGAGTTCACCTTCCACGTCATGGCACCCTCCGACTGGCAGGTGTCCTCCAACGGCGCCGAGGTGCTGCGCACCCAGCTGACGTCCGATCCCGCCACGAGCCGGTGGGACTTCGCCCCCACCAAACCCATGTCCACCTACATCACCACCGTCCTGGCCGGACCGTACTTCAAGGCCGAGGACGCCTGGAGCGGCACCTTGGGCGACGGCACTGTCCTTGACGTGCCGCTGGCGCTCTACTGCCGGGCCTCCATGGCCCCGTCCTTCGACGCCGCAGCGCTGTTCAACCTCACCAAGAACGGGCTGGCCTACTTCAACGAGCTCTTCGATTTCCCCTACCCGTGGGGCAAATACGAGCAGGCGTTCGTGCCCGAGTACAACCTCGGCGCCATGGAAAACCCGGGCCTGGTGACCTTCACCGAGAGCTACGTGTTCACCTCCCGGGCCGCCGATTCGCAGTACCAGGCCCGGGCCAACACGCTGCTGCACGAGATGGCGCATATGTGGTTTGGCGATCTCGTCACCATGAAGTGGTGGGATGATCTGTGGCTCAAGGAATCCTTCGCCGACTACATGGGGACCCTCGGCGTGGACCGGACCACGGACTGGGACACGGCCTGGGTGAACTTCGCCAACAACCGCAAGGCATGGGCCTACGTCCAGGACCAGCTGCCCACCACACACCCCATCGTTGCCGACATCCCGGACCTGGAAGCCGCGAAGCAGAACTTCGACGGCATCACCTACGCCAAGGGCGCCTCGGTGCTCAAGCAGCTCGTGGCCTACGTCGGGTTCGAGGCCTTCATTGCGGGTTCCCGCCATTACTTCCGGGACCACGCCTACGGCAACACCACCCTCGCCGAGCTGCTGGCGGCACTGGGCGCGGCATCCGGCCGTGACCTCGGCGAATGGGCCCGCCAATGGCTCCAGACCTCCGGCATCTCGACCCTCTCGTGTGAGATCACCGGGCACGGGGACGGGCTCGGTGCCGTCGCCGTCCTGCAGGACGCCGTGGATCCCGCCACCGGCAGGCAAGAGCCGCGGCCGCACCGGCTGCGGATTGGCCTGTACGACTTCGACGACGCCGGCGCACTGGTCCGTACGGACAGCGTCGAGACCGATGTCAGGGGCGCCCGGACCGATGTGACCGAACTGGCCGGCAAACCACGTCCCGCCCTGCTGCTGGTCAACGACGATGACCTCAGCTACGCCAAGGTCCGCCTCGACCCGCATTCCGAGGCCACGGTGCGCGGTTCCCTGGACAAGCTCAAGGACCCCATGGCGCGCGCGCTGTGCTGGACGGCCTTGTGGGACTCGGCCCGCGACGCCGTCACACCGGCTTCCCGCTACGTCGACGCGGTCCAGCGCTTCGGCCCCGCGGAACCGGGTATCGGCGTCCTGCTCAACGTGCTGGGCAACGCCTCGACGGCGGTCGAACGCTACGTACCCCGGAGCCAGCGGGACGCCGTGCGCCGCGGCTTCCTGACCACGGCCGCCGAACAGCTGCTTGCGGCGGAGCCGGGCTCCGACCAGCAATTGGCCTGGGCCCGGACCCTGGCCGCCACGAGCCGCTACGACGCCGGCCGCCTGGACCTGCTCCGGGGCATCCTGGACGGCAGCACCGTAATCGACGGTCTCGCGGTGGACGCCGAACTGCGCTGGAATCTCTGGCACGGGCTGGCAGCCAACGGCCAGGCCACACCGGAGCAGCTGGACCAGGAGCTCGCCCGGGACAACACGGCGGCCGGCAAGTCCGGGCACGCCACGGCCCTGGCCGCCCGCCCCGAGGCGTCCGTCAAGGCCGCAGCCTGGGAGGCCGCCGTCCACGGCACGGGGCTGTCCAACCAGCTCCTGAGCGCCACCATCGCCGGGTTCAACACCGGTGCCGCCTCGCTGCTGGCCGAGTTCATTGACCCGTACTTCGAATCGCTCGAGCAAGTCTGGGCGGAGCGGAGCATCGAGATCGCCAGCCGGATTGTCCGCGGCTTCTATCCCGCGGGACAGGACCTGGACGGCCACGGCGGAACACCCGAGACCCACGCCGTGATTGTCCGCACCGACCACTGGCTGGCCGCCCATCCCGACGCGCCCCGCGCCCTGCGCCGGATCATCATCGAGCAGCGCAGCCACCTGCACCGGGCCCTCAAGGCGCAGGCACTGACGGCACCGGCCCTCGGCTCCTAAACCGCCAGCCCTTGGCCCGCCTGCGCCCTAAGCCCGAGGGGCGCTCGGCGCCGGGCGTATCGGCACGGGTTGTTAAGGAACATGGGCCGTTAGGGAACTCGGTGCAGCCACTCCGCGGTGCCAAACTTGGACTCCACCCGGCGGCGGGCGGCCTCCAGCTCAGCGTCGGTGAGGACGGACGGTGTCGCGTTGTAGCGTTCCGCGAAGACGTCCATCATGGCTGCGACGATCTCGGCCCGGGCCATGCCAGTCTGGCGGCGGAGCGGATCCACACGTTTCTTGGCGCTCGTGGTGCCCTTGTCGGACAACTTCTCCTTGCCGATGCGCAGCACCTCGACCATCTTCTCGGCGTCGATGTCGTAGCTCATGGTGACGTGATGGAGCATCCCTCCGTTGGCGAGCCGCTTCTGCGCCGCCCCGCCGATCTTGCCGTGCTCCGTGGCGATGTCATTGAGCGGTACGTAGAAGGCGCTGATGCCGACCTTTTCCAGGGCCGCCATCACCCAGGCGTCCAGGAAGCGGTACGAGTCCGCGAAGCTGATCCCGTCTACGAGGGTCTGCGGCAGGTAGAGCGAGTAGGTGATGCAGTTCCCGGCCTCCATGAACATCGCTCCCCCGCCGCTGATCCGCCGGACCACGCTGATGCCGTGCCGGGCCACCCCCTCGGGGTGGAGTTCGTTGCGGACGGACTGGAAGCTGCCGATCACCACGGAGGGTTCCTCCCAGTCCCAGAACCGCAGGGTGGGATTGCGCCGGCCGGCGCCGACTTCCTCGGTCAGGACCTCGTCCAGGGCAACGTTGACGTGGGTGGGCAGGACGGACGGGGCGATGATGTTCCAGTGGTGGTCCGCCCAGCCGGTCGCCTTCGCAAGGGCGCGGCGGACGGTGACCGCGACGGCGTCGGCGGAAAAGCCGAACAGCACAGTGCCTTCGGGCAGGGCCGCCGTCACGGCGTCCGCGATGTCGGCGGCGCTGGTGTCGACGTGCAGCCCGGTGAGGGACCGGTTGATCTCCGGCAGCGCCTCGTCCGGTTCCAGGAAGAAGTCCCCGCTGAGCGAGACGTTGGCCAGTACGCCGTCCACGACGTCGAAATCGGCGACCACGAGTTTGCCACCCGGGACCTTGTACTCGCCGTGGTGGCGGCCGCCGTCGTCGTCAGTGTTCGGGGCGGTGGCCACGGGATGGGATGTCATGACATCCATCCTGCCGCATGCCTCCGGAAACCCGCGAAACCGGCAGCCCCGTAAGCCGGAACGGAGCGGAGACGCAGAAAGCCCGCACCGTTGCCGGTGCGGGCTTTCCATCAGACCTTAGTGGAAGAAAGTTACTTCTTGCCGCCGAAGCCCTTGAAGCGAGCGTTGAAGCGCTCGACGCGGCCTGCGGAGTCCATGATGCGCTGCTTGCCCGTGTAGAACGGGTGGGACTCAGAGGAGATTTCGACGTCGATGACCGGGTAGGTGTTGCCGTCTTCCCACTCGATGGTCTTCTTGGAAGACACGGTGGACTTGGTCAGGAACTTGACGCCGGAAGCCAGGTCGTTGAAAACAACAGCTTCGTACTTCGGGTGAGTATTAGACTTCATAATTGGACCTTTGTTCGCACAACTGGATTTTGCCAGTTGCCAGGTATGAATGGGATGGCCGGCGGAAATCACCGGACGGCCAGCTATCAATCATAGCCGATAGCCGGACCCCTGACGAACACCATTGGCGCACGTCAGCGCGGCACCGTGGCGTGAGCCGCCGGGGTATCGCGTTCCCGGATCACCAGCACGCCTGCCCCCGCATTTCGGCGACGATCGGCCGGTTCGTCTCGGGTCATGCCCAGGGCCGGTGCCGGAGCTCACCCGGTGCGGGTGAGGCGCCGCAGCTCACCCGGGCACAGGATGGAACTGCGGCTGTCCGTCGGATTGCCTGTATCCAATTGAGAAACGGAGGTCATCAGTATGGCTGAGACACTGGATGAACTAGGGCCGGTGGACTGGCTGGTCGTGGAGTTCCCCGGGCCCGACTTCGGTAAGGGCCAGATCGCCCCGTTCCTGGAGGACCTGGTCAAGCGTGACCTCATCAGGGTGCTCGACATGGTGTTCCTGAGAAAAACCGACGATGGCACGCTCGAGACGGCCGAAATCTCCGACCTCGACCCGAGTGAGCTCGGCGAGGTGCGCATGGCCGAGGCCGACCTGGCCATGGTGCTCTCCGAGCAGGACGTCATGGACCTGGCCGAGACGATCGCGCCCGGCCACTCCGCCGCAGTGCTGGTCTGGGAAAACCAGTGGGCGGCCCCGTTCGGCGCGGCCGTCCGTAAGGCCGGCGGACAACTCGTGGCCAGCGGTCGGATCCCGACCCAGGCCGTCATTGCCGCTTTCGAGGCCGACGCCGAAGCCCAGTCATCGGAAGAAGCAAAGGAAGGAACCTGACATGCCACTGGCAGCACGACGCAGACGCAGGACCGCCGCCGCCGTTGGCGGGGCCGTTGTCGTCGCCCACGGGATAAATCGTCGCGGCGACCGCCGTGAGGACCGGCGGGACGACCGCGGCGACCGGCGGGACGACCGCGGCGACCGGCGGGAGGACCGCCGCGACTGACACAGCAGAGCCGGCTCCCGGCCCACGTGGGTGCGCATGCCCCGTCTGGAGTCATGCGCACCCCAAATCCGTTGACGACATCATTCGGATTACTTCGGACGAAGCTCCCAGAACGCCACCGCCGACGCCGCGGCGACGTTGAGCGAATCGACGCCCGGGCGCATCGGGATCTTCACGGCGAGGTCGACGGCGGCCAGGGTCCCGGCGCTCATGCCCGCGCCCTCCGTGCCCAGCACCAGGGCCAGCCGCTCCGGTCGGCGGGCCGCGAGTACGTCCAGGTCCACGGCGTCATCCGTGAGCTCCATGGCAGCCACGGTGAAGCCCTGTTCCTGAAGCGCGGCCAGGCCGCCCGTCCAGTCTTCCAGCCGGGCCCAAGGCACCTGGAACACGGTGCCCATGCTGACCCGCACGCTGCGGCGGTAGAGCGGATCCCCGCAGCGCGGCGAAACCAGGACGGCGTCCACACCCAGGGCCGCGGCCGAGCGGAAGATGGCACCGACGTTCGTGTGGTCCACGATGTCCTCCAGCACGGCAACCCGGCGGGCCCCGGCGAGCAGGTCCGCCAGCGGTACGGGGGCGGGCCGGTGCATGGCGGCCATGGCGCCGCGGTGCAGGTGGAACCCGGTGATTTCCTCCAGCAGTGCCGCGGAGCCGATATACGCAGGGACGTCCGGGTACTGCCCAAAGACATCCGCCAGGTCCTCGGCCCACTTCTCGGCCAGGAAGAAGGACCGTGGCCGGTGCCCCGCGGCCAGCGCCCGGCGCAGGACACGGGAGGATTCGGCGATGTACAGGCCCTCGGCGGGTTCCCGGACCTTGCGCAGGTGCACGTCGGTGAGCTGCGTGTAGTCGGAAACCCGCGGGTCGTCGGCGGATTCGAGATAGTGAAAGGTCACGGGCAGGTCATTTCAGCTGGTTCATATCGGAACGGCTATTTGAACAGTGGCGATTGGAACAATGGCTATTTGAACAGGTTGGCGATCATGAATCCCAGTGCCACCAGGCCCAGGGCGAAAATGACCCCGCGCAGGACCGCCGGGGAGAGCCGGCGCCCCACCTTGGAGCCGATCACGCCGCCGATCAGGGAGCTCACGGCGATCAGTCCGACCACGCCCCAGTCGATCCGGTCGAAGGCGAACAAGAGGTAGGAGCAGGCGGCGACCACGTTCACGCCCAGGACCAGGAAGTTCTTCATCGCGTTGGCGTTCTGGATGGTCCCGGTCATGAACACGCCCAGGATGCCCACCAACAGGATGCCCTGGGCCGCGACGAAGTAACCGCCGTAGACGCCGGCCAGGTACACAAGCACCAGCAGCAGGACACCGTGGCGGCGGTCCCGGATGGCGTGCTCAGGGTTTTCCTCGCGGTTCTTCACCCACCGCTGGAGCCGCGGCTGGAAGACCACCATCAGCAGGGCCAGCACGATCAGGACGGGGGCGGCGTAGTAGAAGACCTGCTCGGGCAGGTGGAGCAGCAGGTAGGCGCCGGTGACGGCGCCCAGCAGCGAGGCCGGCAGGAGCCGGACCAACTGTTTGCCGCGGCCCTCGAGCTCCTTCCGGTAGCCCCAGGCGCCGGTGGCGTTGCCGGCCACGAGCCCCATGGCGTTGCTGATGGAGGCTGTGACCGGGGCGTAGCCAAGGGCGATCAGTACCGGGAACGTGACCAGGGTGCCGGACCCGACGACGCTGTTGATGGTGCCCGCCCACAGCCCGGCGAAGAAAATGAGGGCGCTATTGAGGAACTCCACGCGGGGTCAGCAGACCGTCAGCGGCTGGCGGTCGCGGTGTACCGGCCGGCGTTCACAGTGACGTCCAGCGGCAGGCCGAACGTTTCGCTCAGGTTTTCGGCGGTGAGCACCTCCGGCAGCGGACCGGAGGCGACTACGCCGCCGTCGCGCATGAGCATCGCGTGAGTGAAGCCCGGGGGCACTTCTTCGAGGTGGTGGGTGACCAGGACGATCGCCGGGGCGGCGTCGTCGCTGGCGAGTTCGCTCAGGCGCTGGACCAGGTCCTCGCGCCCGCCGAGGTCGAGCCCGGCGGCCGGCTCGTCCAGGAGCAGGAGCTCAGGATCGGTCATGAGGGCGCGGGCGATCTGGACGCGCTTGCGCTCCCCTTCGGAGAGCGAGGCGAAGGGGCGGTTGAGCAGCGGGCCCATCCCCCACTCGTTCAGCAGCCCAAAGGCGCGCCGCTCGTCGTTCTTCTCGTAGCCTTCGCGCCAGCGGCCGGTCACGCCGTAGGCGGCCGTGACCACCACGTTGAGGACCTTCTCGTGTTCAGGGATCTGGCTGGCCAGCGCAGCCGAGGACAGGCCGATCCGGGGCCGGAGCTCGAAGACGTCGACGGCGCCGAGGACTTCCTCGAGGATGCCCGCCATTCCCGACGTCGGGTGGATCCGTGCCGCGGCCAGTTGCAGGAGTGTGGTCTTGCCGGCGCCGTTGGGTCCCAGGATCACCCAACGTTCGCCCTCCTTGACCTGCCAGTCCACCTTGTCCAGGAGGGTTTTAGCCCCACGTACAACGCTGACGCCGGCCATTTCAAGAACATCACTCATAGGAGTAGACACTAGGACAAAAAAGCGGACGACTGATAACCGGCGCCGCGGGCTGCCGTGCGGCGTCACGCGGCGCCGGCCCGGGCGCAACGAATTCGGGCCGTCCAACGGCTGCTCGCTAGGATTGAGGCCATGAGTTCGAACGTGACCGCAGTGAGCTACGGCCTGAAACTGTCCCTTCCCGAGATCCAGCGGCTGCGTTCGCTCCTGACGGCCGCGGGGCTCAGCGTGGGTGCCGAAACCCGCGCCGGGGACGGGCGCTTCGCGGTGTATGCGGCGGACTGCGCGCTGGAGGCCGCAGGGGGCAGCGGGCCCGACGCCCTGACAGGAGCCCGGCTTGACGGGCCGCGCCGCGCGCTGGCGGCCGCCGGTATCGACGGCGTGGACACGGCACTGGTTCCTGCAGGGCTGCGCAGCGCACAGCGAAAGTTCCTGATCATGGACGTGGACTCCACACTCATCCAGCAGGAAGTGATCGAACTCCTGGCCGCCTACGCCGGCAAGCGCGAGGAAGTGACAGCGGTGACCGAGGCGGCCATGCGCGGCGAGCTGGACTTCGCCCAGAGCCTGCACGCCCGGGTGGCGGTGCTCGCCGGACTGCCGGCGGACGTCGTCGAACGGGTCCGCGCCGAGGTCAGGCTGACCGAGGGCGCCGCCGAACTCGTGGCGGCCTTCCAGGCCGCCGGCCATGCCGTGGCCGTGGTGTCCGGCGGGTTCAACCAGATCCTCCGGCCGATCGCCGAAGACCTGGGGCTGCACTACTGGATCGCCAACGAACTGGAAATCGTCGACGGCGCGCTGACCGGCAAAGTGCTCGGCGACGTCATCGACCGGGCCGCCAAGGAGAAGTACCTGCGCGAGTGGGCCGCAGCCGAGGGCATTCCCATGGAGCACACCATTGCCGTGGGAGACGGCGCCAACGACCTCGACATGCTGGGCGCGGCCGGGATCGGCATTGCCTTCAACGCCAAGCCGGCCGTCCGCGCCGCCGCGGACGCCGCCGTCAACCTTCCCTATCTCGACGCCGTGCGGTACATCGCGGGGGTCTGATGCGTTAACCGCGAGAAGGCACGTCGCGGCAATGTTCAGTCAAAACATTGCCGCGACGTGCCTTCTCGGCCGGGTGAGCGCTTAGCTGGGGCTCTTGCCGGCTGTCTTATCGAAGTAGTCGGCGCCGCCGACGTATTCAGTGTGGCCGGACTCGACGTCGGCCGTGGCCATCTTGGCGACCTCCGCGGCAAACTCCTTGACCGAGTACAGCTTGCCCGCTTCGGCACGGCGCGCCTCGATGGCGCCGGGGTTGGACCGGTCGAGCAGGGTGGCCGTGACGGTGCCCTCGATCATGTCGCCGGAGACAACCACGAGCGAGATCCCCTTGTCAGCCAGGGCCGGGACGAGTGCGCGGAGTGCGTCCTCACCGGCACGCTTGCTGCGGGCCACGGGCTCGTAGTCGGGCATGGTGGGAACCGTGTCGATGAAGTGGGCCTGGTGGCTGGTCACGAAGACCACGCGCGAGCCTGCGGGCATGAGCGCCACGGCGGCGTTGAGCATGTTCACCTGGGCGTCACGGTTCAGCTTCAGCGCGTAGCCCTCTTCCATCCCGGTCTCCATGCCGCCGGAGGCGTTGAGGACCAGGAGGTCGAGCGAGCCGAACTTCTCCATGGCGGCGCTGGCCAGGGCCTGCACGCCTTCCTGGGTGGTCAGGTCTGCCCCGACGGCCGCGGCACGGCCGCCGTCGGCCTCGATCTCCGCGACAACCTTGTTGGCGCGCGGCGCCTTCTGGCGGTAGTTCACGACGACGGCCGCGCCTTCGGCGGCCAGGATCTTGGCGACTTCGGCGCCGATTCCGCGCGACGAACCGGTCACGATCGCAGTCTTATTTTCCAGCAGTCCCATACGAGCTCCTTTTGTTCCAAACGTCCAAACACTGTGGGTCTGCAATCCATCATGCCAGCGGATCGCGCCATTGCAGTTGTTCAGCATCCACAAAGAAGCCCCGGCGGTGTAGTTCCCGCCGTGTCATGCCGGGAGTGCGCCCGCGGCCGGGTCAGCTGCGGTCGATCCGGATTTTCTTCGTCGTTTCCCCCGTCACTACTTCGGGAGCCGGTGCGCGGACTTCCAGGAGACCGTCCTTGTACGTGGCGGTGATGTCTTCTTCCTTCGCCCCGGGGGGCAGGGCAATGCTGCGGGCGGACCGGCCGTAGCGGAACTCCGAGCGGTACCCGGCCTTGCTCTTGTGCTCGGACGTTTCCTGCCGCTCCACCGCGATATGGAGCATGCCCTCGCTGACCGAGACGTCGACGTCCTGGTCGGGGTCGATCCCGGGCACTTCCGCCCGAACCACCAGGGTGTTGCCCTCTTGGAACTGTTCGATCTTGATCCCGGGCGCGATGGACAGATCACCGTCAAGGAAACGGCGGACCGGTTCCAGCATGTCCGAGGGCGTCCATTTGCTGAGATCACTCATGATTTTCCTCCTGGGTCCACGCCCCTGCCGTGGCATGGTCGGGGGCTGTGAGCCCATTACACGCTCCCAGCGCCGCAGTGCCAAGGGCAAAAAGGCCCAGCGCAGCGGCCTGCGGACGACGCCGGATACCGCCGGCGTCGTCCGCCGCACCCGCGTCCGGCGTCGCGGGGGCTAGTGGCCCATTCCGAGGCCGCCGTCGACCGGAATGACCGCACCGGAAATGTAGGACGCCTCGTCGCTGGCGATCCAGCGGACAACGTTGGCGACCTCGGAGGCCTCCGCGAAGCGGCCCGCGGGAACCTTGGTCAGGTAGTCCTTCTGCGTGGCCTCGGGCAGCTCGGCCGTCATGTCCGTGTTGATGAAGCCGGGCGCGACCACGTTCGCGGTGATCCCGCGCGCGCCGAGCTCGCGGGTCAGGGACCGGGCGATGCCCACCAGGCCCGCCTTCGAGGCGGAGTAGTTGATCTGTCCCGGCGCGCCGTACAGGCCGGAAACGGAGGAAATGAGCACCACGCGGCCCCTGCGCGCCCGGATCATGCCCTTCGACGCGCGCTTGATCACCCGGAAGGCGCCCGTGAGGTTCGTGTCGATCACCGAGGTGAAGTCGTCCTCGCTCATGCGCATCAGGAGGGTGTCCTTGGTGATGCCGGCGTTGGCTACGAGTACTTCCACAGGACCGTGCGCGGCTTCGACTTCCGCGAACGCAGCGTCGACCGAGGCTTCGTCGGTGACGTCGGCCTTGACGCCGAGGATGCCGTCAGGCAGCGACGATTCGCTGCGGAAGGTCACCGCCACCTTGTCGCCGTTGGCCAGGAACGACTCTGCGATGGCCAGGCCGATTCCCCGGTTTCCGCCGGTAATCAGAACGCTGCGGCCGGTGGTGGGTGTCTCAGACATATGGGGCTCCGGGTTCTGCGGCAGGGAGGGCCGCGCTGGGGGCTGGAATTTTCCTGCCTCCGATCTTAGCGCCCGGTTCGCATCCGTTTGGGCGGCTCCGCCGATGGTGAGAGAATCGAAGTAAGCCTTGGGAGCGTGATCTGACAGCCGTGACACTCAAAAACCGACCCGGTGCGCATGTGCCCGGGAGGCCGGACGCCGAGTCCGGCGGTACCGAGGTGCACAGCATCACAGACGCCGCCGCTGCGCACTCAGACGAGATGCGCGAACGGATGATTAAGTACGCCGTCGCCATGGGCATCCGCATGGTCTGCCTGATCCTGATATTTGTCGTGGATGGCTGGTTCAAGCTCATCCCGGTGCTTGGGGCCGTCTTCCTGCCCTGGGTTGCGGTGGTGATCGCCAACGGCAGCGACAGGGCGGAAATCCATAGCGACTCCCTCCTGGACTATGCTCCGCTGGCCGAGCTGGACGCCGCACCCGAGGGCCCGGCCGGGCAGCACCCGGCCGACGGCGGGGACGGCGATGACGGCTCCGGGACGCTGCTGCAGGGCGAGCTGATCGATGACGAGAACGACGACGACGACCACGGACGGGCAGCTTCATGAACCTCTTTGACCTGGCCGGGACCGGCGGCAACCCCGCCGCACCCCCCGGCACCGTCTGCTCCCGGAAGGCCTGCCGCACGGCAGCGGAGTGGCAGCTGCTGTGGAACAATCCCAAGATCCATACCCCGGAGCGGCGCAAGATCTGGCTGGCATGCGGTGAGCACCGGGCCTGGCTTGAGGACTACCTCCAGACGCGCGGCCTGTGGAAAGAGACGGTGGCCCTCGGCGCAGAGCCCGCCCACCCCTCCGCAGAACCCTCGCCCCTTGACCCGTCAGGCAGGATCGGCTGAATGTACCGCTTTCTCTTCTCCAGTAAATGGCTGGGGTACTTGTTGCTGGCCGCGATCTTCGCCGCGGGCTGCGTCGGGCTGGGCCGGTGGCAGATGGACCGTCGCGCCGAAACCCTGGCGGAAATCAACCGGGTGGTCTCGAACTACTCGGCCGACCCCGTGCCGTTCGCGGAAGTCCGGGATCAGTTCAGCCGGCTGAACCCGGAGCGGGAGTGGACCCAGGTTGCGCTCAAGGGCAGCTACGACGTCGCCGGCCAGCGCATCGTCCGCAACCGCCCGCTCAACGGCCAGCCTGGATACGAGGTGGTGGTTCCGTTCAAGCTCGAGTCCGGCGAAACCGTGGTGATTGACCGTGGCTGGCTGCCCATCGGTAACAACACCCCGGGCCGGCCCGACTCAGTGCCTGCGCCGCCCCAGGGCCCGGCGACGGTGGTGGCCAGACTCAAGCCGGCCGAGCCCGCGCTGCAGCGCGGCGCCCCTGACGGCCAGCTGGCCTCAATCGACCTGGCCGCCTATTCCGCGCAGCTGGGCTATCCGCTGCTCACGGGCGCCTACGGGCAGCTGGCCTCCGAGTCGCCGGCGGTGCAGGACATGCCGTTCCCGTTCCCCAAGCCCTCCACCGATGAAGGCACCCACCTGTCTTACTCCCTGCAGTGGTTCGCGTTCGGCGTGCTGATGTTTGTCGGGTTCGGCTACGCGGCCCGGCAGCAGGCCCGCAACGCCGCGATTGACGCGGAAGACGCCGAAGCCGAGGCGGCCGACGGCGTGTTCCTGCACTCCAGCGGCCCGGCCGTGCGGCGCCGTCCCGCTCCACGCAAGGGCAAGAACGCGACGGCGGAAGAAGAGGAAGACGCCATCCTCGATGCCCAGGGGTTCTAAGCGGTGAGCCCTGATGCCGTTCCCGGACCGGTGGCGAACGTCAAGCGCGCCCTCACAGCCCTGGGCGCCAAGGACACCGTGACTGTGTTCGAGTCAAAAGTCCCGACGGCGGCCGCCGCGGCCGCCACGCTGGGCTGCGACGTCGCGGCGATCACCAACAGCCTGGTGTTCGATCTTGGCGGCACTCCGCTGCTGATCCTGGCCAGCGGCGCGGCGAAAGTGGACGTCCACAAGGTGGCCGAGCAGCTGGGCACGGGCAAGATTCGCCGGGCCTCCCCCGAGTTCGTCCTGGAACACACCGGCCAGGAGGTAGGCGGCGTGGCCCCGGTCGGGCACCCGGAGAAGATCCGGACCCTGTTGGACGAGTCCCTGTCAGTCCACCGTGTCCTGTGGGCAGGGGCAGGCGATCACAACTCGATGTTCTCCATCAGCTACCAGGACCTGCACAGGATCACGGGCGCGGAAGAGATGCCGGTCCGTTAAGCCAAACCGGCCCGCACTTGTTGCCGTTTGAGTGCTGAAAACGGCCGCAAGTGCGGGTCAGTCAGATGGCCTTACGCCAGCGTAATCAGGTCCAGGTAGTCTTCGTTCCAGTGGTCCTCGATGCCGTCGGGCAGCAGGACGACGCGCTCCGGGTTGAGCGCCTCGACGGCGCCCTCATCGTGGCTCACGAGGACGACGGCGCCGGTGTAGTTGGCCAGGGCCCCGAGGATTTCGGCGCGGCTGGCAGGGTCGAGGTTGTTGGTGGGCTCATCGAGGAGCAGCACATTCGCGCTTGAGGCCACGATGGTGGCCAGCGCCAGTCGGGTCTTCTCGCCGCCGGAGAGCACCCCGGCGGGCTTGTCGACGTCGTCGCCGGAGAACAGGAACGAGCCCAGAATGTTGCGTACTTCCGCGTCGTTCATGTCCGGGGCGGACGAGCGCATGTTCTGCAGCACGCTGCGGTCCACGTCGAGCGTTTCGTGCTCCTGGGCGTAGTAGCCCACTTTCAGGCCGTGTCCCGCCACGACTTCGCCGGTGTCCGGCTTGTCGACGCCGGCGAGCATGCGCAGCAGGGTGGTTTTGCCGGCGCCGTTGAGGCCCAGGATGACCACCTTGGAGCCGCGGTCGATCGCGAGGTCGACGTCGGTGAAGATCTCCAGCGAGCCGTAGGACTTGCTGAGGCCATCCGCGGTGAGCGGGGTCTTGCCGCAGGGTGACGGATCCGGGAAGCGGAGTGCTGCCACCTTGTCATGCGCGCGGACGGCCTCGAGGCCGCCCAGCAGACGCTCGGCACGCTTGGCCATGTTCTGCGCGGCGACGGCCTTGGTGGCCTTGGCGCGCATCTTGTTGGCCTGGTCGAAGAGGACCTGGGCCTTCTTCTCAGCGTTGGCACGCTCACGCTTGCGGGCGCGCTCGTCCGTCTCGCGCTGGGTGAGGTAGCGCTTCCAGTCCATGTTGTAGAAGTCGATCTGGGCGCGGTTGGGATCGAGCAGGAAGACTTTGTTGACAGTCGCTTCCAGCAGTTCGGTGTCGTGGCTGATCACAATCAGCCCGCCCTGGTGGTTCTTGAGGAACTCGCGGAGCCAGGAGATGGAGTCTGCGTCGAGGTGGTTGGTGGGCTCATCGAGGAGCATGGTTTCGGCATCCGAGTACAGGATGCGCGCGAGTTCCACACGGCGCCGCTGCCCGCCGGACAGGGTCTTGAGCGGCTGGTTCAGCAGGCGGTCGGGCAGGGCCAGGTTCGAGCAGATCGCTGCCGCCTCGGCTTCGGCCGCATAGCCGCCGGCGGCCAGGAACTCGGATTCCAGCCGGTCATAGCGGTTCATCGCCTTGCGCTGGACAGCGGCGTCCTCGCTGGCCATCTCTTCGTGCGCCAGGCGGAGCTTGCCCACGGCGATGTCCAGGCCGCGGACGGACAGGATCCGGTCCCGCGCGAGCTGCTCCATGTCCGGGGTGCGCGGATCCTGCGGCAGGTAGCCGATCTCACCGGTGCGGGTTACCTTGCCTGCGGCAGGCAGGCCCTCGCCCGCGAGCACCCGGGTCAGCGTTGTCTTGCCCGCACCGTTACGGCCGACGAGACCGATCTTGTCTCCCTTGTCGATCCGGAAGCTCACCTGGTCCATAAGGAGGCGGGCGCCGGCGCGCAGTTCAAGATCCTGGACGGTAATCAATGCAGGTAAGGCCTTTCACAACAGGGAAGCCGCGGCGCAACGGGTGGAGTCTGGGCGGGGCCGGGGCAGGGCGGTGCGAGAGCACAGCCTTTACAAGTCTACCGGCACCGCCCCTTGTCGCTGACATGGGCTCATATGGCAGCAGCCGGCGGCCGGCCGGATCCCCGGACCGTGGTCATTGGCGGCGCCCTCCAGCTTCCGGGCCGCCGGTTAGTGGGGCGCCTACAAAAAACCCGCCCCGGCGCGACCGTACAGTCGATATCACTAGTCCGACATCCGCAGCAGCACCCGACAGGAACGCCATGACGCAAACCGACCATCCCGCCACAGCCAGGACCCCGCGCCTCCGGAGCCGCTGGAATGCCACCGACCTTGGGCTCATCGCCGTCTTCGCCGCCCTTGTGGCGGGTTCGGCGCTGATCGCCGCCATTCCGGTCGGGGGGCTCGGCGTGCCGATCACGCTGCAGACCCTTGCCGTCATGCTTACCGGGCTGGCCCTCGGCCCGGCCCGGGCCTTCGCCGCCGTCGGCCTCTATCTGCTCCTGGGCTTCGCGGGCCTGCCGATCTTCAGCGGCGGCCGCAGCGGGTTGGGCGTCCTCGCCGGGCCCTCCGCCGGCTACATCATCGGGTTCCTGCTGGCCGCCACAGCCGTCGGCTGGCTGGCCGCCGTCGTGCTGGCCCGCACCGCCTTGCGCACCGGCAAACTGCGCCCCATCCTCCTGTTCGCCGCCGCCATGGCGAGCAGCATCGTCTTCATCCACGGCCTGGGCATCCTGGGCATGATGGTCAACGCCAAGCTGGACTTCTCCAAAGCCTTCCTGGCCGATCTCGCGTTCTATCCCGGCGACATCATCAAGAACGTCCTGGCCGTCAGCATCGCCTTGGCCCTGCACAAGGCCTTCCCGGATCTGCTGCTCCGCCGCGTCCGGGCGGCTGACCCCCGCCCGTGAGCAGCATCATCCTGGACCGCGTGACGGTGCGCGTGTCGGTTGACGGCCGGCCCGCACCGAAAACGCTGCTGCAGGAGCTCTCGCTGGACCTCGCGGAACGGCGGATCGGGGTCATCGGGGCCAACGGCTCGGGGAAGTCCACCCTCCTGCGGCTCCTCAACGGGCTAGTGGCCCCCAGCGACGGCACGGTGCGGATCGACGGCGCCGATACCGTCCGCTCGGCCCGGGAGGTCCGCCGCCGCGTGGGGTTTGTCTTCACCGATCCGCTCTCCCAGCTCGTCATGCCCACCGGCCGCGAGGACGTGGAACTGTCCCTGCGCCGCTCCATCCGCAACGGCACAGAGCGCCGGGACCGCGCGGAATCAGTCCTGGAACGGTTCGGCCTCCTGCCGCTGGCGGACCAGAGCATCTACGAGCTCTCCGGCGGCGAACGCCAACTCCTGGCGCTGGCCGCGGTCCTGGCCGTCGATCCGGACGTGCTGGTTCTTGACGAGCCCTCCACCCTGCTGGACCTCCGCAACCGCGAACTCCTGCGGCGCACGCTGGCCGGACTCCGCCAGCAGGTGATCCTGTCCACCCATGACCTCGACCTTGCCCTGGATATGGACCGTGTCCTGGTGGTGGACGACGGGAAGGTGGTGTTCGACGGCGGTCCGGCGGCCGCCGTCGCGCACTACCGCGCCCTGAGCGCCACCGGTCTGCCTGCTTGCCGTGGGCTGGCTGGCGGCGCGCCCGACGGCGGCGGGTTAGCGGGCGGCGGGTCTGAGC
>JBKPBZ010000270.1:0-11999 GCA_046727115.1 Actinomycetota bacterium
TTCGAAGTATTGCTACTTCTTATTGCGACGCTGGTGGCGCGTCTTGCGAAGCAGCTTGCGGTGCTTCTTCTTGGCCATACGCTTGCGACGCTTCTTAATAACTGAACCCACGAAAGTTCCTTACCGGCTAGATGCAGTACCTGCCTGTTGGGAAGGGTCCGCGGGCTAAGCAGCAGACTGAAACAACTGACAGGTTCTTACAATGACGTAAAACGTTCCTTAACAGGGTACCGCCTCTGCGAGGTACCCCACGACCGCGGGCCCGATGCGGGGCCCAAAGCGGTCAATTCACGCTGTGATTGTTTGCCGCTGGCAGTTCAGCCAGTTCCGGCGTGCCCGTCGCTGCGGTCGACGACAGCACCCTTGAGGTACTGTTCGACGGCGTTTTCCGGCACTCGGTAAGAGCGGCCGAACCGCACGGCCGGCATCTCCCCCGAATGCACAAGACGGTAAACAGTCATCTTTGATACCCGCATAAGTTCCGCGACTTCGGCCACGGTCAAAAAACGGGCCTTGGAGAAGTTGGCCTCCGTAGACATTTCCCTATTCCTTTGCTCAAGCGAACGGCAGCCCCACCTGGTGACATGGCGGTGTGCCGATGCTGAGCCATCTAACAACCATGTGTTAGCAACACTAGTTGCTCATGGTGCCAATGTGAAAGGCTTCCTCAGGAATCCCCACACGATTTCCGCAGGAATCTCCGAAAATCTCGCACCGACCGCGCCTCCTGTTCAACGCTCAGGCGCGCGCCCGGCGGGTGCGGGTCGAGGCGGCCAGTTGGCCAAGGACCGACGCCGTCACATCCCAGTCCATGCAGGCATCCGTGACGCTCTGGCCGTAGACCAGCTCGTCCCGGCCGGCACCTCCGGCAGTGCCGGCGGCTGTGACGGCGGCATTGACCTCCAGGGTCTGCGCCCCGCCCACCAGGAAGCTCTCCAGCATGACGCCGGCGATCGCCCCGGCCGCGGGTCCGGCACTTTCCAGCTGGGCACCAATTTCAAGGGCCACCTCGGCCTGACGGTGGTGGTTCTTGCCGCTGTTGGCGTGGCTGGCGTCGACGATCAGGCGGGGGTTCAACTGCTTCGCGGCGAGCTTGGCGGAGGCCGCCGCAACGTCAGCGGCGGAGTAGTTGGGTCCCTTGCGTCCGCCGCGGAGGATGACGTGGGTGTCCGGGTTGCCGGCGGTGGCCACAAGGGCGGCCCTGCCGTCGTCGTCGATCCCGAGGAACGCCTGGGCGGCAGCGGCGGCGCTGCACGCATCCAGCGCCACTTGGAGGTCGCCGTCTGTCCCGTTCTTGAAGCCGATCGGCATGGACAGCCCGGAAGCCAACTGGCGGTGGATCTGGCTCTCCGTGGTGCGGGCACCGATCGCGCCCCAGGCGACCAGGTCCGCGACGTACTGGGGGCTGATGGGCTCAAGGAACTCGGTGGCGGTGGGCAATCCGAGGGCCGTGACCTGCCGCAGGAACGCCCGGGCCGCGCGCAGGCCCGCGGCGATGTCGTGGCTGCCGTCCAGCCGGGGATCGTTGATCAGGCCCTTCCAGCCCACCGTGGTGCGCGGCTTTTCGAAGTACGTGCGCATGACGACCAGCAGGTCTTCGCGGTGCTTTTCCGCCTGGCTCACCAGCCGGCGGGCGTATTCCAGCCCGGCCTTGGGATCGTGGATGGAGCAGGGGCCCACAATGACCAGCAGCCGGTCGTCCACGCCGTCCATGATGGCCCGGACCTCGTCCCGGCCCCGTCCGACAACCTCGGCCAGGCGCGCTTCCAGCGGAAGTTCCGCCATGAGGTCCTGCGGAGTGGGGAGTGGGGTGAACTCGCTGACGCGCAGGTTCGAGGTGGAGTGCTGGGTGCCGGGGGCTGCTTCGATGCTCATGTTCGGGTCCTGTTCCGGATGCGGAGCGGGCCCTGATCAGAACCCGCCGGAGAAATGGCGAAGGGCAGAGAATAATCTCTGCCCTGTTGGCTCTGAAGGAAAGTTGGATGCGTGTCAGTTAGACGCGGGCCCCTCCAGAGCCAACGAAAAATACGCATACCAACGGTTAGTCATAGCGTCGACCATAGCTCCGGGGCCGCGGCAGGGGCAAACCTGGGACGTAACAATTCACCGGCCCCACGGCCCCCGGACGCCGCCCCAGCTCTCGAGGGTGCAGTTCGCGCCGGTGTTCGGCGCTCAAACACTGACGCGAAGTGTCCCGTCGACGCATGCCGCCACCTAGAGTGTGAGGAACCCCAGCACGAGCATCCGACCACTCACTCCGACCACTATGGAGGCAGCAATGACGCAGACCGTCCCGCCCGGCAACCCCGAGGCTCCGACCACTCCCGGGGCCACCGCCACGGACCCTGGGGCCTCCGCGTCCGGGCAAGACACAGGGGCGTCGGCCGGCCCCGGACTGCCCGCCGCGTTGAAGCGCCGCGTGCCCAAATACGCCGATCTCGCTCCTCTGATGCAGTTCAAGAAGCCGGAGTTCAGCCGGGCCGCCAGGCTGCGCCGGGCGAGCACCATCTGGGACCTGCGGGACATGGCCAAGCGCCGCACGCCCCAGGCGCCATTCGACTACACCGACGGCGCCGCCGAGGCCGAAATCTCCCTCCGCCGCGCCCGCCAGGCGTTCCTGGACATCGAGTTCCGGCCCGGGGTCCTGCGGAATGTCTCCAGCATCGACCTCAGCACCGACATCCTGGGCGGGCCGTCCCGGCTGCCGGTGGGAATCGCGCCGACAGGTTTCACCCGGATGATGCAGTCCGAGGGCGAATACGCCGGTTCCCAGGCCGCCGCAGCCGCCGGCATTCCCTATACCCTCTCCACTATGGGCACGGCGTCCTTGGAGGACGTGGCAGCCGCCGCGCCTACGGGCCGCAACTGGTTCCAGCTCTATCTGTGGACGGACCGGGACCGTTCGCTGGAACTGATCCAACGTGCCGCCGCTGCGGGCAACGACACCCTCATGGTCACGGTGGACACCGCCGTCGCCGGCGCCAGGCTCCGCGACGTCCGCAACGGCATGACCATCCCGCCCGCCCTGACGCTCAAGACCGTCCTCGATGCGTCCTACCGGCCCGCGTGGTGGTTCAACTTCCTCACCCATGAGCCGCTGACCTTCGCATCGCTGTCCCGGTACACGGGCACTGTCGCGGACTTGATCAATTCCATGTTCGACCCCACCCTGACCTACGCCGACCTCGACTGGCTGCGCGAGACCTGGAAGGGCAAGCTCGTGGTCAAGGGCATCCAGACGGTCGACGACGCCCGCAAGGTAGTGGACCACGGCGCGGACGGGATTGTGCTCTCCAACCACGGCGGCCGCCAGCTGGACCGGGCGCCGATCCCGTTCCACCTGCTCCCGGAGGTCTCTGCCGCGCTGAAGGCCGACCACAGCGACGCGGCCATCATCCTGGACACCGGCATCATGAGCGGCGCGGACATCATCGCCGCCCTCGCCCTCGGTGCCGACTTCACCTTGATCGGCCGCGCCTACCTGTACGGGCTCATGGCCGGCGGACGGGCCGGTGTGGACCGGGCCCTCCAAATCCTGGCGAAGGACATGGAGCGCACCATGGCCCTGCTGGGCGTCAGCCGGATCGCGGACCTCACCCCGGACCACGTGCGGATCCTCGGCAGGTAGCACGCCCGACTGCTGGCCGGGTGCGTGAAAAGAGCGCGTACCCCGGGAGGCATACGCCGGGCGGGACGGGTTACTTCTTGCGGCCGAACTTGGGCAGGTTGGCCAGGAGATCGGCGGCCTTGGTGGCGGCACGGCCCACGGTCCGCCCGATCTGCTGGGGCATCTTGTCCTCCCCTGCCGTTCCCACCGGGATGACGACGGCGGGGCTCAGCGGGCTGCCGGCAGGGCGGGCCGCCAGTGCTGCGGCGGGCTGCGCGGCGACTGGCTGCGGGACGGCCGCTGCGGCGAGGCCGTCAGGGACGGCGGCAGGATTGGATTCGGGGTGGCGGGCTGTGGCCGTGTCCGCTGTCGCGGCGGGGCCGACGTCGAACGCCTGCAGCCAGTTGGCGATCCCGGCGAGCGGTTTGGGGTTGAGCGTGTAGTACCGCTTCTGGCCCTGGGCGCGCATGCTCACCAGGTCCGCTTCGCGGAGGACTTTGAGATGCTTGGAGATGGTGGGCTGGCTTGCTTCAAGCTCCTGGACCAGTTCCCCCACTGCTTTGTCCCCCTTGCGGAGGGCTATCAGAATGTCACGCCTGGTTGCCTCAGCAATGACGGCAAATACGTCGTCTGTCACCATGCCCTCCACACTAGCGACATATACGCCAGATGGCATCCACCAATTGCTGCGGGGTACGGGCCTTACCCGGACCCGGACCTAGTCGAACCATGGGTCCAGCCCGTGCAGGGGGAACACTTCCTTGCGGGTGGCCATGATGGTGCGGTCCACCTCGTCGTTGGGGTCGAACCCCACTTCCCAGGACCGCCACCAGAGGTCGACGTCGTCGCCCATCGCCTCGGGGGGTTCCACACCGAACTTGGCCCCGTACTTGTCATTGACATAGCGCCGCCACTCCTCCGGAACCGGGGTGCGCAGCGGTACTGGGCGGCCGGCGGCGATGGCTATCAGGTGGCTCCAGGCCCGCGGCACGACGCTGACGACGTTGTAGCCGCCGCCCCCTGTGGAAATCCACCGGTTCTCGCAGTAGCGCGCGGCGAGGTTGCCGATGGCCGTGGCGGCCTCGCGCTGGCCATCCACGCTGATGTTCAGGTGGGCGAGCGGATCAAGGCGGTGCGAGTCGCAGCCGTGCTGGCTGACGATGACTTCCGGCTCGAACGCGCCAATGAGCTGGGGCACGACGGCGTGGAAGGCCCGCAGCCACCCGGCGTCCGCGGTGCCGGCCGGGAGGGCCACGTTCACGGCGCTGCCTTGCGCGTTCGGGCCGCCGATCTCGTTGGCGAACCCGGTGCCCGGAAAGAGGGTCAGCCCGGATTCGTGCAGCGAAATAGTCAGCACGCGTGGATCGTCCCAGAAGATGCTCTGCGTGCCGTCGCCGTGGTGCGCGTCGACGTCGACGTAGGCCACGCGCTGGACGCCGCCGTCGAGCAGCCGCTGGACCGCGAGGGCGGCGTCGTTGTAGATGCAAAAACCGCTCGCGCGGTCCCGGGAGGCGTGGTGCATGCCGCCGCCGAAGTTCACAGCCCGTACCGCGCTGCCGTCCAGGATGGCTGCGGCCGCGAGCAGGGAGCCGCCGGCCAGCCGGGCGCTGGCTTCGTGCATGCCGGCAAAGGCGGGATCATCCTCGGTTCCCAGGCCCCTGGCGTGGTCGGGGATGTCCGGATTTTCGCTCACACGCCGCACGGCCGCCACGAACTCCGGACTGTGGACCGCGCACAGCTCCGCGTCGGCGGCGACGTCCGGGGCCGCTACGGTGACGTGGTCCAGGTCCAGCAGCCCCAGGCTGCCGGCCAGCTTCGCGGTGAGCTCCATCCGCTCCGGCGCCATCGGGTGGGAGTGGCCAAAGTTGTAGGCGGTCATGGCAGGAGCCCACACCACCGTCGTCGGCGGCGCGGTCTGATCGAGTCCGGGCAGGAATGTCATCAATCACAGGCTACCCGAGCGGTCCCCGGCTTCCCGCGCGTGCACGGGTGCTCCCCCGGTCATTACCCGGCGATTAGTGGTTTACTACTTGGGGAAGCAGTTTCAACCGAGGAAAAACATGACGCAAAGCCAGTCGAGGTCCAAGAGCCCGGCCAGCTGGCAGCCAGGCATGCCGGAGCGGGACGGCCTGTGGATTTTCACACGCCTGCGCGACTTCATTGACGGCATAGCAAACAGCTCGCCGGCCCGCTTGGCGCTCACAGCATTCGGCCTCGTGATCCTGGTCTTCACCGTCTTGCTCTCCCTGCCCGTGTCTTCGGCGAGGGGGGAAGCTACACCATTGCACGAGGCCCTGTTCACGGCGGTGTCAGCAGTCTGCGTCACCGGCCTGACCGTCGTCTCCACGGCCATACATTGGTCCTTCTTCGGCCAGCTCGTGATCCTGATCGCCATTTTCGTGGGCGGCCTGGGCACCTTGACCCTCGCGTCACTGCTGGCGCTCATGGTCAGCAAGAAGCTCGGTGTCCGCGGCAAGCTGATCGCGCAGGAGGCCCTGAACGCCGGAAGGCTCGGCGAGGTGGGCACGCTGCTCCGGATCGTGATCGTGACGTCCGTGGTGATCGAGGGTGCATTGGCGCTGACCCTCATCCCGCGATTCCTGGTCCTCGGGGAGAGCTTCTGGCAGTCCGTCTGGCACGGTGTCTTCTACGCCATTTCGTCCTTCAACAACGCCGGCTTCACACCTCACTCGGACGGAATCGTCCCGTACGAAACCGATCTCTGGATCCTCGTCCCGCTCATGCTCGGGGTCTTCCTGGGCAGCCTGGGCTTCCCCGTCGTCATGGTGCTGCAGCAGAACGGGCTGCGGTGGAAGAAATGGAACCTCCACACCAAGCTGACCATCCAGGTCTCCTTCATCCTGCTCGCCGCCGGCACGGTCCTCTGGGGCTTCCTGGAGTGGGACAACCTGCGCACCATCGGGGACATGGACCTCGGCGACAAGATCACGCATGCGCTGTTTGCCTCAGTCATGCTGCGGTCCGGCGGCTTCAACCTCGTGGATCAGAACCACATGGAGTCCACCACCATGCTGCTCTCCGATGCCCTCATGTTCGCCGGCGGCGGCTCGGCCTCCACGGCCGGCGGCATCAAGGTCACCACCATCGCCGTGATGTTCCTGGCGATCACCGCCGAGGCCCGCGGCGACGCCGACGTGAAGATCTATGGCCGCACCATCCCGGAGGGCACCATGCGCGTGGCCATTTCCGTGATCGTCGCCGGCGCCACCCTGGTCTCGGTCTCGGCCCTCCTGCTCCTGCACATCAGCGGCGCCTCCCTGGACCGGGTCCTGTTTGAAACCATTTCCGCCTTCGCCACGGTGGGCCTCAGCACCAACCTCAGTGCCGAGTTGCCGCCGTCGGGGGTTTACGTCCTCGCGGCCCTCATGTTTGCCGGGCGCGTCGGGACTGTCACCCTTGCCGCCGCCCTGGCCCTGCGCCAGCGCAGCCAGCTGTACCACTATCCGGAAGAGAGACCGATCATTGGCTAGTTCCTCAGGCGCCGTCAACCGCCCCGCCCACAACGCCCCCGTGCTGGTGATCGGGCTGGGTCGTTTTGGCGCCTCCACCGCAGAGCAGCTGGTCAAGCAGGGCCGGGAGGTCCTGGCCATTGAACGCGACCGCACCCTCGTCCAGAAGTGGGCGAGTGTCCTGACGCATGTCGTGGAAGCCGATGCCACGAACATCGACGCCCTCCGCCAGCTCGGCGCCCAGGAGTTCAGTTCCGCCGTCGTGGGCGTGGGCACCTCGATCGAATCCTCGGTGCTGATCACCGTAAACCTCGTGGACCTCGGGATCGAACACCTCTGGGTCAAGGCCATCACGCCCTCTCACGGCAAGATCCTGACCCGGATCGGCGCCAACCACGTCATCTACCCGGAGGCTGACGCCGGTGTCCGCGCCGCGCACCTGGTCTCCGGGCGCATGCTGGACTTCATCGAGTTCGACGATGACTTCGCGATCGTCAAGATGTACCCGCCGCGCGAGACCGTGGGCTTCACCCTCGATGAGTCCAAGGTCCGCTCCAAGTACGGCGTCACGATCGTGGGCGTGAAGTCCCCGGGCGAGGACTTCACCTACGCGCGGCCGGAAACCAAGGTTTCCTCGCGGGACATGCTCATCGTTTCGGGCCACGTGGACCTGCTCGAACGGTTCGCCGCCCGCCCCTAGGCCGGAACCTTCCGGTGCGGGGAGCCGCCGGCGGCCGCCCCGGCCAGAACCGGCAGGGTCAGGCGAGCTGCCGGGTCATTTCCGCCGCGCGCGCAGCGGCCGCGCGGGCGCCGTCGGCGATGATGGCCGGCAGTCCCCGCGCGTCAAACGTGGCAATGGCCCGTTCGGTGGTGCCGTTCGGGCTCGTGACCGCCTTGCGCAGCGTGGATGGATCCGCGCCGGGCTCGGCCAGCATGAAACCGGCCCCGGCGACCGTCTCGCGGGCCAGCAACAGGGACAGCTCCGGATCCAGGCCCAGTTGTGCGCCGGCCTCCGCCATGGCCTCCGCCAGGTAGAAGGCGTACGCCGGGCCCGAGCCGCTGATCGCGGAGAGGGCGTCCACCTGGTCCTCGGGGATCTCCACCACAGTGCCGACGGCTGCGAGGATGTCCTTGGCGTGCTGGAGCTGCCCGGCGGAGCAGTTGGTCCCGGGAGAGACGGAGACGACGCCGCGGCCCAGCCTCGCCGGCGTGTTCGGCATCGTGCGGATGACGGGCTGGCCGGCCGGCAGCGCCGCCTCCAGCTGTTCCAGGGACACGGCGGCTGCGACGCTGATGACGATCGTGTTCGGTGACAGGGACTCACTGATTTCCCGGGCCAGATCGGCGATGCCCACGGGCTTGACGCCAAGGATCACGACGCCGGAGCCGGTGGCGGCCTGCTTGTTGTTGTCGGGCTCTTCTTCGCCCGCGATGGCCGTGATTCCGTGGTGGCGTTGGGCCAGCTCGGCCGCGCGCTCGGCCCGGCGGACGGTAGCGACGATGTCGGCCGGGTCGACGCCGCCCTCGATCAGTCCACCGAGGATTGCTTCGTTCATTGACCCACAGCCCAGGAATGCGATTCGGTTGCTCATGTCCCCATCATGGCAGTCGGACGTGATTCCCAGCCACCTCACACCTTCACCGCAGTCAGCGCACAACTTCGGCCCCTAACGTAGGAGTTACCTCATTGAGGGTGCGAGTGATGCAGCAGGCATGCGGATGCCTGCGCGGCACCGGTGGTTTGCAGCGGGTTTTCCCATTTTTCCCGCAGCGGACCGCCGGTGCCTTTGCCGTTTAAGGACCCAGCTTAAGGACCCGGCGGCGGAGCGGGCCGCAGCCCGGGGGACGCCGTCGGATTGCCAGCGAACGCACAGGGAAATTTCGCCCGGCGCCCATGATCGGCCACTACCTTGGAAAGTGCCTCAACAGGTGCGAGTGATGATAGTCGGCTCCCCGGAGCCGCCGGTGCGCCGGGCGATTGACAGCAGAGTTCCCCCAAGTCCTGCTCCAACCGCCCGGCGCTACTCCTTTTAACCGGCATTAATCGTCTTAACCGGCCCGCATCAGTGCACGGGCGGGCCGGTGCCTAACCGGTTCCGCCGAACACCGGGTTGCCGAGCTTGTCCTCCAGGAACCGGCGCTCCGCGGCGCTTCCTGCCAGCGCCAGGGCCCGCCTGTAACTTTCCGCGGCCTCCGGATAGCGGTGCAGGCGCATCAGGAAGTCCGCTCGGACGGCGTGGAAGAGGTAATAGTTCTCCAGTGGCAGTTCCTCTACCGCGGCCAGCGCGGCGTCCGGGCCGCGCAGTTCGGCAAGGGCGACGGCGCGGTTCAGCGCCACGACCGGTCCGGCCGCGACGGACAGGAGCTGGTCATACAACTGCAGGATCTGGGACCAGTCCGTGTCCGCGGCCGTCGGGGCGTCGCTGTGGACGGCGTTGATCGCCGCCTGGAGCTGATACGGCCCGGGACGGTTCCGGCGCAGGCACCGGCGCACCAGTTCCTGGCCTTCGGCGGCAAGGGCGCTGTCCCAGCGCCCCCGGTCCTGGGCCGCGAGCAGCACGAGTCCGCCGTCGGGGGCGAATCGGGCGGCGCGGCGGGACTCAATGAGCAGCATCAGTGCCAGCAGACCCGCTGCTTCTGGCTCGTCCGGCATCAGGGACGACAACAGCCTGCCCAGCCGGATGGCTTCCGTGCAGAGTTCCGCACGGGCCGGGCTGTCCGCGGGGCCCGCGGTGTAGCCCTCGTTGAAGATCAGGTACAGGACCGCCAGCACCGATTGCAGCCGCTCGGGCAGTTCGGCGCCCTGCGGGACACGGTACGGGATCTTGGCATCGCGGATTTTCGCCTTCGCCCGGACCAGCCGCTGTGCCATGGTCGCCTCCGGCACCAGGAAGGCCCGGGCGATCTGCGCCGTCGTCAATCCACCCAGCAGCCGCAGGGTGAGCGCCACCTGGGCGGATCTGGCCAGGGCCGGGTGGCAACAGGTGAAAATCAGCCGCAAAGTGTCGTCGTCCACGTTCTCGGCTCCTGACTGTTCCGCCAGGAACTGCTCGTCGGCGGCCGGCGCGGGTCCGGTCCCAGACCGCGCGGCCGCCAGCAAGGCCGCCTGCGCATGTTTGTCCTCGCGGGACGCCTCCCTCCGGAGCCGGTCGATTGCCCGGCGCCGCGCCGTCGTGATGATCCAGCCGGCCGGGCTGGGCGGGATGCCCGCCGACGGCCAGAGCTGGACCGCGGCGGCGAAAGCATCCTGGACGGCGTCCTCGGCAATATCGATGTTCCCGAACGTCCGTGTCAGGGCGGCTACGGCGCGGCCGTATTCGAGCCTGAACACGCGGGCAATGTCCGCCTCGGTCGCGCCGTCATGTGCACCATGGTCGCCCACAGCAGCCCCCTCGGCCCCCGCTAGTGCTGGAAGGGACGGACTTCAACGGGAAGAGTGGTGGCGCCGGCCAGCTTGCGTGCCCAGCCGAGGGCCTCGTCCAGGTCTTCGGCCTCGATCACGGTGAATCCGCCGAGGTGCTCCTTGCCTTCGGTGAACGGCCCGTCGGTCACCAGGATCTCGCCGCCGCTGGGCCGGAGGACCGTCGCGGACTCCGCGGGGTGGAGTCCCGCGGCGAACACCCAGGCCCCGGCCGCCTGCATTTCACGGTTCAGGGCCGCCAGGTCACGCATGATCGGTTCGAGGAACTCAGGGTCCGGGGCGGGGCCGTCCGGCTGGTAAATGCTGAGCAGGTACTGCGTCATTTCGGGTGCCTCCTTGGCGAATCAGCCGGCGGTGTGCCGGCCTCTCAGCAGTTACACGATCGGGGACGCTGTGGATCGACACCGTCTCGACACCGTCGCAGGCCGGGCGGTCTCAGGAGGCTATTGTCGGCGACTGGAGCCGCGCCGGCGGCTGCTCCGCCACATGCGGCGCGGGATCGGCCGGCCCCTCAAACACCAACTGGTCCAAGCGGCGGAGGATGAGTCCCTCACGCAGGGCCCACGGGCATGTCACCAGGCTGTCGAACTCGAACATTTCCAGCGCCGCTTCCGCGACGAGGGCGCCGGCGAGGATCTGCGGTGCGCGGGCCTCGGAGACACCGGGCAGGTGCAGCCTGTCCCCTACCTCCATGGCCGAGATCCGCTGCGCCCAGAGCCCCAGGTCCAGTGCCAGCAACTCCCGCTTGACGTAGGGCCCGGCGGCGCTGGGCGCGGCGCCGGCGATCCTGGCGAGGGACCGGAACGTCTTGGACGTGCCCGCCACGAGGTTGGGCCGGCCCAGCTTCTCGAATTTGCGCACCGCGGGTTTGAGCGTGGACCGGATGTAGCGGCGCAGCTCCTTGATGCTCTTGGCCGAGGGCGGGTCCTCGGGCAGCCAGTCGCGCGTGAGCCGGCTGGCGCCCAGCGGAACAGACATCGCCAGCTCGGGCAGCTCGTCCTGTCCGAGGGCCATCTCGAACGAGCCGCCGCCGATATCCAGGTTCAAGATGGGCCCGGCGCCCCAGCCGTACCAGCGCCGGACGGCGAAGAACGTCATGGACGCCTCTTCGCTGCCGGTGAGCTCCCGGAGGGTGACGGTGGTTTCATGCTTGACGCGGGCCAGGACGGCCGCGCCGTTGGTGGCCTCGCGGATGGCCGAGGTGCAGAACGCGAGGAGGTCGTCGGCTTTGTGCTTGGCCGCGAATTCCCACGCTTCAAGGACGAACTCGACGAGTTCATGCTGCCCGGCGTCGTTGATGCTGCCATCGTCCTCGAGGAACTGCACGAGCGACAGCCGCCGCTTGTGCGAGGCGTAAGGCACCGGACGGGCGCCGGGATGGGCGTCGACCAGCAGGAGATGGACAGTGTTGGACCCGATGTCGAGGACGCCTAGACGCATGGTGCCATTATTCCCCCCACGGAGCGGCTGGCCTAGCTGGGACAGCGGTATTCGCGAAGAA
>JBKPBZ010000271.1:0-4071 GCA_046727115.1 Actinomycetota bacterium
GAGGGTGACGCCGGTGGCTGTCTCGAAGCCGGCACGCACGGCCGGGGGCAAGGGGCTGGCTCCGACCATGGCGTGGCGCAGGCTGCTGATGTCGGCGTTCACGGGGGACGCGGCGAGCGTGGCGTAGACGGTAGGAACGGCGCTCATGGCGGTAAGCCGGTGTTGCTCCACCAGCTTCCAGAAGACGCCGTAGAGGGCAGGGTCGCGGTAGCCCAGCGGTCCGGACCACACGACCTTCTGGCCCTTGAAAAGGGGAGCGAGGACGGTTACGACCAGGGCATTGACATGGAACAGCGGCAGGGCGGCGAAATACACGGCGTCCTCGTCGGGGAGGTCGTTGGCTGCGAGCATCCAGGCGTCGGCAACCTCGTTGGCGTGGGTGTGTGCCGCCAGCTTCGGGGTGCCGGTGGTGCCACCGGTGTGGAAGAGCGCCGCTAGATCGCCTGGCCCGGGCTGGGGGCCGTGGAACTGCTCGGACGACGCGTAGGCTGCCCGGCGTGCCAGGTAGTCCACGCTTGCATGCCCGACCGTCGAGGCCGGGCCGGCGGGTTCCTGTCCGGTCGGTGACATGAGCAGCACATGGTCCACCAGGCCCTTCTTCGCGAGGCTGAAAGCGGCCTCGGTGACGACGGGATCAAGGTCGGGCCCGGCCGCCACCAGCACACGCGCGCCCGAGCGCTGTAGCAGCTCGGCAATGTGGTCCTCGGACAAGCCGGAGTTGATCGGGACGGCGATTCCGGCCGCCTGGGCAGCCAGGGTCGCGGAGATGAGCTCCAGGCAGTTGGGCGAGAGCAAGGCCACGGTGTCCTGGCGGCCCACCCCGATTTGTGTCAGCAGGTTCGCTGTCCGGTTCACACTGGCGAGAAGTTGAGCGAACGTCAGCTGGACGGGTTCCTGCCAGCGCTCTGTGTTCGCAAGAACTGCCGCTGCCGTCCGATCCGGCCAGAGCCGGGCGGCTCGGCACAGCAGCTCATACGTCGATGCCGGTAGTCCGCGGTTGGAGAGTGGGGTTCTCTCGATGTCGGCGATGTCATCTGGGCCCGAGTACCGCGTCGGCCAGAGAGGCATGCCGTTCACCGGGCGTCCCTCACCGTCGTGCGCTGGCGCCCCAAGTCGATCTTCCCGTCTTCGGTGCTGATGGCGATCTCGATGACGTCACCGCTCTTGAGGTACTTCGGATTGCGGCCCTGGGCCTTGAAGAACAGGCGCCACTTAGTGGCCGCGGGCAGCAGATTGCTGATGATCTCGGCTGGCTTCGGTGGCGCGCTCAGTGCGGTGCCGACAGGGGTACCAGTCAGCACCAGGTCGCCGGGGGAGAGGTGCTGGAAGCGGGTGAGTGCCCGCAGCGCCTGGACGGGGAGGTAGATCATGTCGGCCACTGTCATGTCCTGACGGATCTCGCCGTTCACCCACAGCCGCAACCGCAGCTCACCAAAGCGGTTCCAGTCCTCGGCATCGAAAAGCACGAGCGTCGGCCCGGTGGGCGTAAAGCTCGGGTAGGACTTGGACTCGTAGAACTGGGTCTTCGGGAGTTGCAGGTCGCGGGCCGAGATGTCGTTGGTGATCACGAGCCCAGCGACGTAGTCGGCGATCGTGTCGTCGGTGATGACCGAGCCGACCGGGGTCTCTTGGCCCATCACGAGGCCGATCTCAGCCTCGTAATCGAGGAACCGCACGTGCGCGGGCCGGACGACGTCGTCATGGGGCCCGCTGATCGAGCCCGAGGACTTGCGGAAGAAGGTCAGCGGGATTTTCGTGGGATCCATGCCGGCGTCCTTCACATGCGAGGTGAAGTTCGTCATCTGGGCCACCACGCGGCACGGCATTGTGATCGGCGAGATGAGGTCCAGGTTTTCCACCGGCACAGTGTCGCTGCCGCCGATCGCGGCTTGGATGGCTGCCCGATCGGCGATGAGCTCGCCCGTGGTGGTCGCAGGAGTGGCGATCCGGGCGGCGCCGGTGGGCGTGTGGACCCACCAACCGTCGGAGGTACGCAGGATGGAGACGGTCATGAGGTGGCTACTTTCATCAGGCCGCGTAGGCGCGTGAAATCGAATTCGTTGTCGTCGCGGAGGGCGGAGACCATCGAGGCCAGCTCACGCAGTGACTCCCGGCCAGGGGCGATACCGAGAAAGTCCTTGCTCGCCGGAGGGCCCCACTGGGCGAGATTGGAGGCGGACATTTGTGCCCAACCGGGCTCGAGGGTGCAGTCGAACATGTCCCCATCGGTGAAGTGTTCGACCAGGAAGCCATTGGGATCGCGCCAGTAGTCGAAGATTTGGCTGCCTTGGATGTGGCGGCCGATCCCCCACGAACGGTGGTACCCAAGGTCGTGCAGTAGCTCACCGCCGGCGGCAAGGGCATCCATGTCAGCGACCTGGTACGCCGAGTGCACGTAGCGATTCGTCGGTCCCAGTGTCATCGCGATGGTGTGATGATCGGTGGGCGTCGAACCCCGGTCGCAGCGGATGAAGCTCATTGTCGGACCGCGCTCACGCTGGCCGGGGTAGTAAAGGAAGTCACTGACGATCAGGCCGAGGTGCTCCAGGTACCAGTCGAGCGTCTCACGGTACTTTGTGCTCTGAAGAACGACGTGACCGAGGCGCTGGACCGTCGCTGGTTGACGCGGTGGCCGCTGGGTCTGGTTGGCCCGTGCCAGTTCGTGGCCGACGTTGAACGTCAGGGGCGTCTGAGCCGGCAGCGACGGGAGTTTGTGCGTGTCTGCGACGACGCGAATCGCGGCGCCGCTCGGATCCACGAGGTCGACCCCTATGCCGCCGATGGTCTCCGATAGTTTTTTCGGGGTCGTGCCTGTCGCGTTAGCCAGGCGAAGGACGTCCGAGGCCTCGGCTGCAGTGAATGCGGCGCCCAGGTATTTCGATCTCGGTCCGCGCCGTACGATCACGCACGGCGCACCGGTGTCGGTGCCCCGGAGGTGCAGCTCGTCAGGGGTGCGCAGGCTCGTGACGAAGCCGAAGGCGCGCGCGAAGGTCTCTGCAGCGAGCAGGTCTGGCTTCTGGAACTCGAGCCAGGCGATGTCATGCACCTTGATGATCGGGTTCGCCGCCCGTCCGCGGTGCTCGCCTCGCAGGGCCCCTTGCTCACTGTGCAGGTCAGTGTGCACGTCGCTGTGGGTCCCAGGGTGGTCATGGTGGTCGTTCATGGATGTCCTCACTTTCTGAATATATATTCTGTTATGAAGATATCGTCAGTCAAGGCCAGTTGAAGATTTCTTCACTGTTGATGGGGCGCTGGTACGATTCCTATGACCGGATGACTTCAAGGAGCCAGCGATGACCCAAGCCCCAGCCTCGTCCCCGGAACCAACCCGGTCCCATCGACGGAAGGCGCAGACTCGCGCCGCGTTGGTCCGCGCAGCACAGTCCTTCCTGGCTCAAGGGCAGACCAACACGCCGGTGCTGGAGATCACTCAGGCCGCGGACGTTGGGATCGGCTCCTTCTACAACCACTTTGAGTCGAAAGACCAGCTGTTCGAGGCTGCTGTCGAGCACGTCATGGACCTCCTCGGCGCGGTCCTCGACGAGCTCACCACGGACGTCGACGACCCCGCCGTCGCGTTTGCGACCAGCTTCCGGTTGACCGGCCGCTTCCATCGCCGCGAACCCCAGCTCAGCAAGGTGATCCTGCACAACGCCCTCGACCTCCTCGGCGCGCAGAAAGGACTGACGCCGCGTGTCCGGCGTGACATCGAGGCCGGCGTCGAATCCGGTCGGTTCACGATGAAAGACGTCGACGTCGCCGTGGTGTGCGCCGTCGGGGCGGCGACCTTCCTCGGACAGCTCATCCATGCCGAACCGGACCGCGACGACGCCGAGACGACGGATCAGGCGACCGAGGCGCTACTGCGAATGCTGGGTGTGTCTGCCAGTGAAGCGCGAGCAATATGTCGCAGTCCACTCCCCGAACTCCATACCGCCGGGCTGCGTGGTGCCGTCGACGAGGTCACGGCGAACGGAGACGCGGCCCGCTGAATTGCCCGACGCCGGGACGCCGACGGAAAATGACCGCAGTCCTACTAATCGCGCTCTGGAATTTCTGGCGCTTTCCGGG
>JBKPBZ010000272.1:0-4683 GCA_046727115.1 Actinomycetota bacterium
TGAAGCCGGTGGCGGTGGCGTCTGCGGCCGGCAGGTCCGCGCCGGATGTGCCGTTGCTGCCGCCCTTGAGCAGGTAATAGCCCTTGGCGGGGATACTCCCGGTCAGGGCGGCCACCGAGCTCGGCGCCCCGGTCCCGATGCCGGAGCGGTACTGGAGAGACCAGCCCTCCAGCGAGACCGGCTGGTCGGAGCCGTTATAGAGCTCGACGAACTTGTTCTTGAAGGCCGCGCCGGCGCTGCCGCCGCTGAGGTAGGCCTCGTTGATGACCACCGGTGAGGTTCCGGTTGCTGCCGGGACTGCCTCCACGGCATTGGCCGGCGCTGCCGCCAGCGGAGCCGCTGTGAGCGCCGCCGACAAGGCTGTGCCAAGCACTGTTTTCCAGGGTGTTAGTTTCATCCGCGCTAACTCTCATTAGGGTGCCCCGGGTAAGGGGCAGTGCAGTTAAAAGGCAGGGTGCAGTGCGTCCGCCGGGTGCAGCGGACAGTGGCCGGCCTGAACTCCTGGTCAAGTCGTGCCGGGCCCATCAAAACAGGGGTGAATGAACAACGCGTGGATTAGACGTGCATTCGGCGGGACGTCCCCCAGCGAGACGCGCCGCAGCCTTCCCGGAGCGGCTCGAAGCCCCGGGCAATGGTGACTGGTGTTGCAGGTGAGCGGTGGCCGGGTGCCTACACCGGACGCTCCACAGCAGAATACCGGCCAGTAGCCCTTGGGAAAGGGTCTGGCCGGTATTTCTTACAACAAATTTTGTAATTGGGTGGGAGAGGCCTCCCGGCCCCGATCCGCTAGGCGTCCGTGGTGGGCTGATCGCCCTGTCCGGTGTCGGCGACGATCTTGAACATGGCGCCGGTGGGGTCGGTTAGCGTGGCGAGCCGGCCGAACGGGGTGTCGTCCGGTCCGTCGATCACCTTGGCGCCCAGGGAGAGGGCCTGTGCGATCGTGGCGTCGGTGTCCGCGACGGCGAAGTAGACCTGCCAGTTGGACGGGACCTCGGCCGGGAGGTACGCCGAAGCGTCCATAATCCCGGCCTTGGCCGCCGGGCCTGCGCCCAGTGTGGTGTAGCGGAATTCCGGGGTGTCGGACATGACGTCGGTGTCCCATCCGAACACGTCCTGATAGAACTTGACGGCGGCGGCGTAGTCCTTGGCATGGAGCTCGTGCCAGGCCGGGGCGCCGGGCTCGGCCGCCAGCTCGTAGCCCGTCATTTCAGCCGGCTGCCACACGCCAACCGACGCGCCGGTGGCGTCGGCGATCAGCGCCATGCTGCCCTGCTCGGGGACGTCCATGGGCTGCATGTAGACCTGGCCGCCGTGCTCGGTTGCGGCTTTGACGGTGGCGGCGGCGTCCTCCGAGCGCAGGTAGGTGGACCACATGTCCGGCCAGGCGGCCTGATCCGCCTGCTTCTGCATCAAGCCGGCCACGGACTTGCCGTCCTTCCAGGCAGTGATGTAGCCGCCGTATTTTTCCTCGTCGCCGGTCTGGTAGGTCCAACCGAACAGCGCCGCGTAGAACGTCTTGGCCTTCTCGGCATCGGTTGTCATGAGGTCGATCCAGCATGGCGCGCCGTTGGAGTGGTCGGGTGTAGGCATGAGGGCTCCTGCTCTCTGTGGCGGCTCGGGCATCGTTGTGCGGCCGCCGGACTCTGGGTCTGATGGAGACTGTTTTGCTGATGATCCGTGTTGGGTGGAGACGGACTGGTGGAGACACAGTGAGACTATGGCGGGGCGCCGACACTTTCAATGGGCCCGGCAGGGAGAGCTGCCGTCTCGGGGGCAGATCAGGGCGCCTGCCGGGGATGGATCCGCCCTGACCTGCCCGCACGACGGAAATGACCTTGCTAGCGCTCGGACCAGAGCGCCGGCCTGTGGATAACCGGAACGCGCGGATGCGCAATATGGCCTAATGGTCCAATGGCCACGGCTAAACCCCTGCCTCCTGCACTGTCGGAAGGCTCCTTCACGATCGGCGAGGCCCGCCTCCACGGCCTATCGCCGGGACGGATCAAGGCTCGCGATCTCCACGTACCCAGCCGCGGCATCAGGGTTCCGGCAAACCAGGGGCAGTCCCTGCTCGCCCGGGCCCGGCCGTACACGCAGCTCGGGCCGCCGGATGCCGTAAGTTTCTATTCCGCGGCCCAGATCCACGCTTTCCGCATGCCAGACCCGCGGGGGACTCGCCTTCCGCCGTCGGCCCGCCTGCTTCACCTGACGCGCAACGGATCCGCTGCTCCCCGCAGAAAGGGGGTGGTTGGTCACCGCGCGACCTTGGACCCTTCCGACGTCGTACTCCGTGCAGGGGTGCCTGTTACGAGCGAGGCCCGGACCCTGCTGGACCTGGCCGGGACCGGCCACCTGACCCTTGAGGACCTCGTGGTCATTGCCGACGGCCTGGTCTGTGAACATCTCCGTTGGCCACACACGAAAACTGCGCAGCTTCCCCTGACGGAGCTCCGGGACTACACAGCACGCCAGCGCCGCGCGGCCGGTCTTCCATTGCTCCGGAAGGCGCTCATGCTGGTGCGGGTGGGCGTCGATTCACCGCCGGAGACACGGTTGCGCCTGCTCTTTGGCCGCTCGGGATTGCCGCGCTTCGAGCCGGATTTCGTGCTGATCGACGAGCAGGGACTCCCTTTGTGGGTGGACCTTGGGTGCCCGGACTACAAGCTTGCGGTTGAGTACGACGGCGGACACCACCTGACGCCGGCCCAGCATCAGGCGGACGCACTCCGCACCGAACGCACTGTTGGTGCGGGGTGGCGGCAACTTGTGCTCAACAACCTAGATGTCCGGGCCGGTGAGGCCTGGGTGCTGGTGCGTGTGCGCCAGGCATTGCGGGCACAGGGGTGGTCCGGCTGACAGGCTCCGTGCTCCTGGCTCACGGCAGGCAGACGGCTGTGGGGCAGATCAGGGCGAATGCCGGCCTCGAACCCGCCCTGATCTGCCCGCCAGGACGTCCACGCCCGCGAAACGACCACGCGGGACCATGCGGCAGCGGCCACAGCGCAAGAATGCCCCCGCTTCCGGCATGAAATGCAGGAGGCGGGGGCATTGTTCGCGGAAGGTAAGAGATTCGAACTCTTGGTACGGGGTCACCGCACACTGGTTTTCAAGACCAGCTCCATCGGCCGCTCGGACAACCTTCCCTAACGAGTAGTCTTTCATAGGCAGTCGGCTGCCACAAAAACCATAAACACGGTGCGCTTGCGGACGCGTGCCGCTCCCCGCCATATTCTGGGGAGTGATGTTGATCGGACCTGGCGATCGCGGCGAACGTGCGCGGAGCCAGTTAGGAATCGGGAGTGCTCCATGAAGGCTGTCTATATCTCAGAGCCCGGCGGACCCGAGGTCCTGGAAGTCCGTGAGGTTCAGGCCCCGGTGGCCGGCCCCGGCGAGGTGCTGATCGACGTCGTGGCCGCGGGACTCAACCGTGCCGATGTCCAACAGCGCAAAGGGTTCTACCCGCCGCCCCCGGGCGCTTCCGAGGTCCCCGGGCTGGAGGTCTCCGGCCGGATTGCAGGGTTCGGGCCCGGGGTGACCAAGGCATTTTCCGTGGGGGACAAGGTGGTGGCACTGCTCGCCGGCGGCGGTTATGCCCAGCAGGTGGCCGTTCCTGCCGGGCAGGTCCTGAGGATCCCCGACGGCGTGGATCTGGTCACGGCGGCATCGTTGCCCGAGGTCGCGGCGACGGTCTATTCCAACCTGATCATGACGGCGCAGCTGCAGCCGGGCGAAACTGTCCTCATCCATGGGGCCACGGGCGGCATCGGCACCATGGCCATCCAGCTGGCCAAGGCGGTTGGCGCCCGGGTGGCCACGACGGCGGGCAACGCGGAAAAGGTCGGCACCGCCAAGGCCTTCCTCGGGGCGGACATCGCCATCAACTACGCCGAGGAAGACTTCCCGGCGAGCCTGCGCGCGCAGAACGGCGGCAAAGGCGCAGATGTCATCCTCGACGTCGTCGGGGCCAAATACCTCGACCAGAACATCGATGCGCTCGCCGACTACGGCCGCCTCGTGGTGATCGGGCTGCAGGGCGGCGCGCGGGCGGAACTGGACCTGGGGCAGCTGTTGCGGAAGCGGGCCGCCATCATCGCCACCGCGCTGCGTCCCCGCCCGGTCGAGGAAAAGACCGTGATCATGAACGCCGTCCGCGACGCCGTGTGGCCGATGCTGACCGACGGCAGGATCCGGCCCCTCGTGGCCAAGAGCTTCCCGCTGGACCAGGTGGCGGCCGCGCACACCTACTTCGATTCCGGCGACCACGTGGGCAAGGTCCTGCTGGTCATGTAGCAGGGCGCTTTCTGGCTTAAACCGCAGGCCGGGGGCCACTTATTCCGTCCGGTGCATGCGTTGTTTTGCGGCAGGGGCGGTAAAAGCGATAGCGTAGGTCCATACGCGGTATACACGCGTCTTGGGGCGCGTGTATGCTGTGTGGTTTCGTGACCTCCGGGAGCGCCATGTCTATCCGTCACAGTCTCCTCGCCCTCTTGCAGGACCGTCCGCGCTACGGCTATCAGCTCAGGACCGAATTCGAGGACCGCACTGGTTCCTCCTGGCCGCTGAACATCGGGCAGGTCTACACCACCCTTGACCGGCTGGAACGCGACGGCCTGGTCCGCAACGACGGCGGCGACGGCGACGGGCACGTCATCTACAGCATCACCACGGCCGGCCAGGCAGCAG
>JBKPBZ010000273.1:0-4815 GCA_046727115.1 Actinomycetota bacterium
GCAAGCGCCGCTAGGCGCCTGCACTTACGTCAAAGACGAGAGAAGGAAAGCAATGGAAGCCAAGGCAATTGCGCGTCACATCCGCGTAACGCCTATGAAGGCCCGGCGCGTCGTCAACCTTGTTCGTGGTAAGCAAGCGAATGAGGCTCTGGCAATTCTGAAGTTTGCCCCGCAGGCAGCTTCAGAGCCGGTATTCAAGGTAGTTCAGTCGGCAATCTCCAACGCCCGGGTCCTCGCGGACCGCGACGGCGTGGCGTTTGACGAGAGTGACCTCATCATCAGCGAAATGTATGTTGATGAAGGCCCGACCATGAAGCGGTTCCAGCCGCGAGCCCAGGGTCGTGCATTTCAGATCAAGAAGCGCACGAGCCACATCACCGTGGTAGTTGCTACCCCGGAGAAAGAGGAGGCTCGCTAAGTGGGACAGAAAGTTAACCCGCACGGGTTCCGACTCGGCATCACCACCGATCACGTATCGCACTGGTTTGCTGACAGCACCAAGGCCGGCCAGCGGTACAAGGACTTCGTTCGCGAAGACATCCGCATCCGCCAGCTCATGTCCACGGGCATGGAGCGCGCCGGTATCGCCAAGGTCGAAATCGAGCGCACCCGCGACCGTGTCCGCGTGGATATCCACACGGCACGTCCGGGCATCGTCATCGGCCGCCGTGGCGCTGAAGCAGACCGCATCCGCGGCGAGCTTGAGAAGCTCACGGGCAAGCAGGTACAGCTGAACATCCTCGAGGTCAAGAACCCCGAGATGGAAGCCCAGCTTGTTGCCCAGGGCGTTGCAGAGCAGCTGACTTCCCGCGTGGCTTTCCGCCGTGCGATGAAGAAGGCCATGCAGTCCGCACAGCGCGCCGGTGCCAAGGGCATCCGGATCGCTTGCTCGGGTCGACTGGGCGGCGCAGAAATGTCCCGCTCGGAGTTCTACCGCGAAGGCCGTGTGCCCCTGCACACCCTGCGTGCGAACATCGACTACGGCTTCTACGAGGCCAAGACCACCTTCGGCCGCATCGGCGTGAAGGTCTGGATCTACAAGGGCGACGTCACTGCCAAGGAACTGGCTCAGCAGGCAGCTGCTGCTCCGTCCCGTGGCCGTGCCGGCGACCGCCCGGGCCGCCCGGGTGGCGCCGACCGTGGTGACCGCCGCCGTCGTCCCGACCGCCCCGCAGCTGAGGCAGCTCCGGCTGCCGCCGAAGCTCCGGCTGTCGAAGCCGGTGCCGCAGGCACGGCACAGTCAGTAGAAGGAGGACAGGCTTAAATGCTTATCCCACGTCGAGTAAAGCACCGTAAGCAGCACCACCCGGGTCGTTCCGGCGCTGCTACGGGCGGTACCCAGGTCTCCTTCGGTGAGTGGGGCATCCAGGCTCTGAGCCCGGCCTACGTCACGAACCGTCAGATCGAGTCTGCCCGTATCGCGATGACTCGCCACATCAAGCGTGGCGGAAAGGTCTGGATCAACATTTACCCGGACCGTCCGCTGACGAAGAAGCCGGCCGAAACCCGCATGGGTTCCGGTAAGGGTTCTCCGGAATGGTGGGTCTCAAACGTCAAGCCGGGCCGGGTTCTCTTCGAACTCTCCGGTGTCAGTGAAGAGGTAGCTCGCGAGGCCCTGCGCCTGGCAATCCACAAGCTGCCGTTGAAGGCACGCATTGTGCGTCGCGAAGGTGGTGAGTAGAAATGGCAGTAGGATCCAAGGAACTTGCATCCGCACAGCTGGACGGTTTCGACAACGAGCGTCTCGTTGAAGAACTCCGCAAGGCCAAGGAAGAGCTGTTCAACCTGCGTTTCCAGTCCGCCACCGGTCAGCTGGAGAACCACGGTCGTCTGCGCGCGGTAAAGAAGGACATCGCCCGCATCTACACCGTTCTCCGTGAGCGCGAGCTGGGCATTCGTGCCGAGGTTGCCGCACCGGTTGTGGAAGCCAAGGAAGAGAAGAAGTCCAAGAAGGCTGCAACCAAGAAGGCCGACAAGGCTGAAACGGTTGAGACCGAGGAGGATGCCAAGTGAGTGAAAAGAAGGACGAGAACGTGACGGAAACTGTTTCCGACGCAGCCAAGGCTGACGAGCGCGGTTACCGTAAGACGAAGCGCGGCTATGTCGTCTCGGACAAGATGGAAAAGACCATCACTGTCCAGGTCGAAGACCGCGTGAAGCACGCCCTCTACGGCAAGGTCATCCGCCGCAACGCCAAGATCAAGGCACACGACGAAGAGAACAGCGCCGGCATCGGCGACCTCGTGCTCCTCGCCGAGACCCGCCCGCTCTCCGCTACCAAGCGGTGGCGTCTGGTCGAGATCCTCGAGAAGGCCAAGTAACACCTGCACTTAGCTGCCTGGTGATACAGCAGAAGCCCTCGTTCCCCTTTGGGGGAGCGGGGGCTTCTGCGTTGCCGGCGGTCGGTGGAGGAGCCGTTGTAGGCGTTGTCCTCGCCGGCTGCCGTGCAGCGTCCCGACAGTGTCCGTGTCACGCGGGGCAGGCTCTGGGAAGGCTCACGACGCCGGCGGGCCGGGTTTGCGGGGGAGCGCTGCGCCAGGCGGGCCCAAAGCCTGTCCTGCGTGACGCCGTCGTCGGCCGTTGCGGTGCTGATGCGCCCTGTGGCGCCGTAGGAAACGTGGGCCGGCGTGTGCTGGTGCCAAGGCTGTGATATGGGGATACGCCCGAAACGTGCTAAGATTTTGAGTTTGTATGGCGCCTTTAGCGCGCCGTCATCAACCTCGTAAACAATCGTGCCACGGCATAGTGCCCCCTCGCGCCCCGACTAGTCGGGAACCGCTTGGGAAGCAAATGTTTTTGGCACGGGCGTTTAGGCCTGGTCTGGCAAAATCCAGGCAGGTCAAGAGACACCCCGATCAACCGTTCCGCAAGGCTCATTCCGTAGGAAGATTTTCGGTCTGAGAACCAGCGCGACGCAAGGAGTAAATAGTGATTCAGCAGGAGTCGCGACTCAAGGTCGCCGACAACACGGGTGCTAAGGAAATCCTTACCATTCGCGTTCTCGGTGGATCTGGCCGTCGCTACGCAGGCATTGGCGACGTAATCGTCGCTACCGTCAAGGACGCAATTCCGGGCGGCAACGTAAAGAAGGGCGACGTCGTCAAGGCTGTCATCGTCCGTACCAAGAAGGAACGCCGCCGTGCGGATGGTTCCTACATCAAGTTTGACGAGAACGCAGCCGTCATCCTGAAGAACGACGGTGACCCCCGCGGTACCCGTATCTTCGGACCGGTTGGTCGTGAACTTCGTGACAAGAAGTTCATGAAGATCGTTTCTCTGGCTCCGGAGGTGCTCTAGTCCATGGCTAAGATCAAAAAGGGTGACCTCGTTCAGGTCATCACTGGCGCCAAGGCTGAGCGCGGCGGCGACAAAGGCAAGCAGGGCAAGGTTCTGCGCGTATTCCCGGAGACCAACCGCGTGTTGGTTGAAGGCATTAACCGCGTAACCAAGCACACCAAGGTCGGTCAGTCGCAGCGCGGCACCAAGACCGGTGGCATTGAGGTCGTCGAGGCTTCGATCCACATCTCCAACGTGGCTCTGGTTGACCCGTCCACCAAGAAGCCCACCCGCGTCGGTTTCCGCACCGAGACCGTTGAGCGCGATGGCGTGAAGCGCGAAGTGCGCGTCCGCGTGGCCAAGAGCTCAGGGAAGGACATCTAATGACTGAGACTCTCGAGACTCCGGCAAGCAAGATCGTTCCTCGTCTGAAGACCAAGTACGCCGATTCCATCAAGAACTCGCTGACTGAGGAATTCAAGTACCAGAACGTCAACCAGGTTCCCCGCCTGGTCAAGGTCGTTGTGAACATGGGTGTTGGAGATGCCGCCAAGGACTCCAAGCTGATCGACGGCGCTGTCCGCGATCTGACCCTGATCACCGGCCAGAAGCCGCAGGTAACCAAGGCCCGCAAGTCGATCGCACAGTTCAAGCTGCGCGAAGGCATGCCGATCGGTGCACACGCAACTCTGCGTGGGGACCGCATGTGGGAATTCCTGGACCGTCTGGTCACGCTGGCTCTGCCGCGTATCCGTGACTTCCGTGGCCTCAGCGGCAAGCAGTTCGATGGCAACGGCAACTACACCTTCGGTCTGACCGAGCAGGTTATGTTCCACGAGATCGACCAGGATTCCATCGACCGCGTACGCGGCATGGACATCACCGTCGTGACCACTGCCAAGACCGACGACGAAGGCCGCGCGCTGCTCAAGGCGCTTGGCTTCCCGTTCAAGACCGAAGACTAATCTAGCTACGTAAAAGGTCCGACCGCGCTCCTTTCCGAATTCTGTTCGGAACTACCGGCACGGCGGAAACCGTTATGAGGAAGGGCAAGAGCCCACATGACAATGACAGATCCCGTCGCAGACATGCTTACGCGTCTGCGCAACGCTAACTCGGCATACCACGATTCCGTGTCCATGCCGTACAGCAAGCTCAAGGCACGCGTTGCCGACATCCTGAAGGCTGAAGGTTACATCGCCTCCTGGAAAGAAGAAGACGCTGAGGTTGGCAAGAAGCTGACCCTCGAGCTCAAGTTCGGTCCGAACCGCGAGCGTTCAATCGCTGGCGTTCGTCGTATTTCCAAGCCGGGACTGCGCGTTTACGCAAAGTCCACCAACCTGCCGCACGTGCTCGGTGGCCTGGGTGTCGCAATCCTGTCCACCTCTTCCGGCCTCTTGACTGACAAGCAGGCCGGCAAGAAGGGCGTGGGCGGCGAAGTCCTCGCTTACGTCTGGTAACGGGAAAGGAAGAGAATAATGTCACGTATTGGACGTCTCCCCATCACCGTTCCTGCCGGCGTTGAGGTCAAGGTTGACG
>JBKPBZ010000274.1:0-3936 GCA_046727115.1 Actinomycetota bacterium
CGCCCACCAGGGGAATCCGGGTTCGGCCGTCTCGGGCAGCTGATACGCGCCGGGGTACCTCTCGAGGAACTCCGGCACGCCCGGAAGCGTCGTCACACCGCGCGCGGCGAGCACAAGAATCCCAGCGGCGGCCACGGCACCGACTGCGAAGAGCACGGCGAGCTTGATCCACTGGCCAAGGGTGCGCGAACCGTAGAGCCTCGCCTCGGTCTTTGACTTCACGGGCTTTTCAGCGGCGACGGGCTTTTCGACTGATGGCGGGGCGGCAGACCGCGCCACCGGTGCCGGGGCGGCGGTGACCGCGGGTGCAGTCGCGGTCTGCGGCGGCTCCGCCACGCTCGCAGCCGGGGCAACTGCCTCTGCCACACTGGCAGCCTCGGCAACGGTCTCCGCCGGGGCAACGGCCTCTGCCACGCTGGCAGCCGGCGCAGGGGCCTGCGCAGTCTGTTCGGCAGCCGCCTGCACCGCAGGGGCGGCAGCGGCCGCCACCATTCTGGTAACCGGAGCGAGTCCGGCGGGCGGCCAGGGTTCACCACCGGGGACGCGGGGAAGCCCGCGCCGCAGCGGGGTGCTTCCCGCCGTCAGCGTGGCACGTGCTGTGGCCGGAGCAGCTGCAACCGACGTCGCTGCCGGCACTGCTGCTTTCCCAGCAGCGCCGGCAGCAGCACCTGCGGCCCGCTCTGGCGTGGCGACGGCGGTGGGAGCCGCGGAAGGAGCCGGCGCGGATACCGAAACCTCGCCCGCTGGCGGCCACGGCTCGCCGCCCGGCACGCGCGGCAGGCCCCGGCGAAGCGGCCGCGATACCGCGGCGGTTGATTGCACTGCAGGGACCGGAGCGGACAATGCCGCATCCGGTGCCGTTGCCGGCGTCGTTTCCTGTCCGGCCGCGGGGACGGGGGGAGCGGCGGCCGCTGGCGCGGCGGTGGCCGGTTCCGCCGCGGAAACAGGCACTGAACGAGGTTCCGCTCCTGCCGTGACAATGCGTGCGGGCACCTCGCCTGCTGCGGGCCAGGGCTCTCCGCCTTCGACGCGCGGCAGGCCCCGCCGGATGTTCCGAGACAGAGTTGCCATCGCTACTTCTTCCGGGCCTCAAGTGCGCTGATCAGCTGGGGCACAACCTTGAAGACGTCGCCCACCACACCAAAGTCGGCGATCTCGAAGATCGGTGCGTCTGAATCCTTGTTGATGGCGACGATCGTCTTCGCAGTCTGCATGCCGGCCCGGTGCTGAATCGCGCCGGAAATGCCCAGCGCAATGTACAGCTGTGATGACACGGAAACCCCGGTCTGGCCCACCTGCTGCGACTGCGGGATGTAGCCGGCATCCACCGCGGCACGCGAAGCGCCAACGGCGGCGCCGAGGGTATCGGCGAGCTGTCCGACGAGGGCGAACTGTTCCTCCGACCCGAGGCCGCGGCCACCGGCCACAACCTTCGCGGCGCCACGCAGCTCCGGCCGCGAGGTGGCGGCAACTGCCTCGTCGAACGAGTCGATCCGCGCGGCCGGCTTCCCGGAGGGCGTCACTGCCAGGGTCTCCGACGCCGGCGGCTGGGGCGTGGCGCGGGCCTCGACGGAGCCTTGGCGCACCGTAATGATTGGCGCCCCAAACGTGGACGTTGAGGTCACGTTGTAGGCGCCGCCGTAGACGGAGTGGTGTGCCACGACGCCCTCGTCATCACGTGACACCCCGATCGCATCGACAGAAATCGCTGCACGCGAACGTGCAGCGTAGCGGCCAGCAAGGTCGCGCCCATTCAGGGAATGCGAAATCAGGATCGCGTCGGGCTGCACCTGCTCCACAGCCGCGGCCAGCGCGTCAACGCTCGGCACACCCAGCGCGGACGGATCCGGAGTCTCGGCGATCAGCACGTGCGCGGCACCCAAGGCCGCGGCCTCCGCGGCGGCGGCGCTCCCGGTCCCGGGTGAGGCGAGTAGCAACGCAACTGGCGTGCCAGCTGCAGCGGCGGCGCCGAAGAGTCCGGGTGCAGCCTTCTCGAGTTCACCGGAAGTCCGGGTTTCCACGACGACGAGGATTGCGTCACGAGGGAAGTCAGTCATGTCGATACTCCTTACGCCAGTCGGTTTTCAATAAGGAACTCAGCCAGCTTCTCGCCGGCATCACCCTCGTCAACGATCTTTACGCCCGCCGCGCGCGGGGGTTTCTCGGCAACGGTAAGCATGATCGACCGGGCCGCATCCGGGTTGTCGGCCGTGATCCCTAGGTCCGCGAGGGTAAGCACCTCCAGGGGCTTCTTCTTCGCGGCCATAATTCCTTTGAAGTTCGGGAACCGCGGCCCGGGAAGCGCCTCGGTAATGGAAATCACCGCGGGCAGGTGCGCGGATACCTGCTGCACACCGGATTCCAGGGGCCTGGTGCCAGACACGGCTCCGTCGCTGATCTCGACGGAGCTGAGGCCGGTGGCAAGCGGCACGTCAAGCAATTCTGCAAGCATGGCGGGGATCATGCCGCCGGATCCATCGGTGGAGACGTTGCCGGTGATCACAAGGTCAAACTCAAGGCGACGGATCGCCGCTGCGAGGGTTTCAGCGGTCAGGCCAAGGTCCGCACCCCGCAGCGCCTCGTCACAGATGTGGGTGGCGCTCGACGCGCCCATCGCCAGCCCCTTGCGTATTGTCGCGGTCGCACCCTCGGGAGCGAGCGAGAGGATCGCGACCTCAGTGCCCTGGTTCGCGTCGGCGTACGTCAGTGCCAGCTCCAAGGCCCGCTCGCCGATCTCATCAATGACTGTCTCGCTGGCTTCCCGATCGGCGAGGCCTGTTTCAAGGTTCAGTTTTCGGTCCCCGTACGTGTCGGGGACCTCCTTTACTAGGACGATAATCTTCATCGATGGCTCTTCCTGTGGCGGGCTGTCTCCTGAGGAGACACGTCGGATCTCCATTGAGTCTACGAAAGTGCTGCCCTTCCCGGCGCACAGAGCCCGTGTCGTGCTCCCGGCCGAACGGCCCACTTCGGGTCACGGAACGGCTCCGCGTGGCCGTTCGCTGTTGTTTACCGGCACTCCACCGCGTGGCCCTTCCCTGTTGGTACGGATCGGGGAGCCTGTTTGAGGCATCGGCGCGCCTGATCGGTCGAGCTGAACTGTGCCCCTGAACCGCACTAAGGAGAACCCCGTGCTTATCAAAAGTGCTGTCGCCGCGCTGGTGGCCCTCACGTCCCTGACCGGAATCGCCGTCCCCTCCTCTGCCGCCATCTCATCCCGCGACGTGGTGCTGGGCCAGCCCCTGGCGGAGGCCCATGCACACAACGACTACGAGCACGGCCGCCCGCTGTTGGACGCGTTGGAGCATGGGTTCACCAGCGTCGAGGCGGACGTTTGGCTGGTTGACGGCGAACTTTTGGTCGCTCACGACCGGGAGAACGCACGGCCGGGAAAGACCCTGGCGAGCCTGTATCTTGATCCGTTGGACAACCTCGTCCGGCAGGAGGGCCACAGCGTCTATCCGGGCTGGGATGGCAGCTTGCAGCTGCTTATCGACATTAAGAGCGACGGCGAGAGCACGTACGCTGCGGTCGAGCAGGAGCTGAGCAAGCACCCGGCCCTCATGACCCGTTACAGCAAGGGCAAAGTCAGCGCCGGGCCGGTGACCGCCGTGATCAGCGGGAACAGGCCGCTGACCACCATGCAGGCCGAGGACAAGCGCTACGGGTTCTTCGACGGACGCTCCTCCGACCTCGCCTCCGGAATGCCGTCAACGCTCATGCCGCTGGTCAGCGACAACTGGACAAAGCTGTTCACGTGGCAGGGTGTCGGCCCGATGCCCGCGGCGGAGCGCGCCAAACTCCACGCCTACGTCGCGGACGCACACGCCAAGGGACACCGGGTCCGTTTCTGGGCCACTCCGGACCAGCCCGGCGAGGCACGCGAAGCCCTTTGGACCGAGCTTCACCGGGCAGGTGTTGACCACCTCAACACCG
>JBKPBZ010000275.1:0-6166 GCA_046727115.1 Actinomycetota bacterium
GAAGGATGCCGTTCAGGGGGCGGGAGTTCAGTGGGCGACATAGCGGTCCAATCTCTTCTCCAGGGCGGACTGTCCGCTGGCGAGAACGAGGCAGATGATCCAGTAGATCACGGCCGCCTCCAGATACAGCAGCATGAATTCCTGGCTGAAGGCTGCCACCTGCTGCGCCACGCGGAACAGTTCGGTGACGAGGATCAGCGACGCCAGCGAGGTGTCTTTGACCAGGCTGATGAAGGTGTTGGACAGCGGCGGGACCGAGACCCGCGCGGCCTGCGGCAGGATGATCCGCACCAGGGTCTGGTGGCGCGACATCCCAATGGTGTGGCCGGCCTCCCACTGCCCCTTGGGGACGGACAGGATGGCCGCGCGGATAACCTCCGCGGCATACCCGCCGACGTTCAGGGAGAAAGCGATGATGGCGCTGGGCCAGGGGCTGATGGTGACTCCGACGGACGGCAGCCCGTAGAAGATGACGAACAGCTGGACCAGGAGCGGGGTTCCGCGGATGACGGAGATGTAGGTCCGCGCCACCGCGGAGACCGCGCGATTGCGGCTCAGCCGCATGAGGGCGACCACCAGGGCCAGCAGGAGGCCCAGGCTGAACGAGGCCAGCGCCAAGGGAATAGTGCCGGTGATTGCCCCCACCAGGAGGGGGCCCAGCGATGACCACACGAGTTCCCAGTTGATATTCATGCCTGGACGCGGCGTTTCTCGGCGGCTTTCACAGGCCTACTTTGAGACGTCGGCGTCGAAGTACTTCTGGGAGATCTTCGTCAGGGTGCCGTCGGCCGCCAGCTCACCGAGGGCCTTGTTGATGGCGTCGGTCAGGCTGGTCGATCCCTTGCGCAGGGCGAACGCGCTCAGCGACTTGTCAGTGGTCTCGGCGGCGATCTTGATGGCGGCGTCGTGGTCAGTCTTCTGGTAGTCCAGGTAGGTCAGCTTGTCGTTGATGGTCGCATCGACGCGGCCCTGCTTGAGCAGGGTGATGGCCTGCGCCCATCCTTCTACGGCCTCGACGTTCGCGCCGCTCTGCTGCGCCAGTTTGTACCAGTTGCTCGTCAGGGACTGTGCCGTGGTCTTGCCCTTCAGGCTGTCGAAGGAGGTGATGCTGTTGTCGTCAGCCTTGGTGACGATGACGCCGGTGCTTACCGTGTAGGGGGTGGAGAAATCGTACTTCGCCTTCCGTTCGTCCGTGATGGAAACCTGGTTGGCGACGACGTCGAACCGCTTGGCGTCCAGGCCGGCGAAGATGGCGTCGAACTGCGTCTCCTGGAAGGCCGGCTTGACGCCCAGCTTCGCGGCGACGGCGTTGATGATCTCCACGTCGTACCCGGTCAGTTCACCGCTGCCGTTGGCGTGGAACGTGAACGGCTTGTAGGTGCCTTCCGTGCCGACCTTGAGCACGCCCGCGCTCTTGACGTCACTCAGGGACGTGTCCGCACCGGTTGCCGGCGCCGAGCTGGCCGGAGCGGTGGACGGCGAGCCGCAGCCTGCCAGGGCGAGTCCTGCTGCTGCAATGAGGCCGATAACGGAAAGTCGTGTGCGCTTCATGATGATCCTTAGTCGTCGAGCCGGAAATGGCCTTCCAGCTGAGCCGCAGGGCGGCCTGTCTCCTAGCGACGATAGCAAGGTCAAGCTCAGGGTGGAGAGCTTAAATGACAGTTTGTGACGTTCGGTCATGAGACGGTTTTGACGGATGCACGTATTGACCCGCAGGACACCGGCGGAGGGTACGAAAAAGGGAACCACCGCTTGACGGTGATTCCCTTTCTGGTGGAGCTGAGGGGACTCGAACCCCTGACCCCCTGCATGCCATGCAGGTGCGCTACCAGCTGCGCCACAGCCCCGAATTTGCTGGGGACCAATCCGCGTCCCGCAAGCAACCTGATTAGCTTAAACCACAAATCGCGTTCGCGCTAATCGGCTCGCCGACCGGTGAATTCGTCCGCCCCACCCCGTCCGGGGACGGGCTATGGGACAGAACGTGTGAATGGGAGGGACTTGCTTCCCAGCGCCCTCCGCCGTCCGGGGCGTCTTTGGACACAGTTCCGGCGCTCGGATACGGAGTCCGCGGCGTGTCCGTGTCAAAGTGCCCCCGGACCGCACCGCATCCCTAATCCGGGCAGAAAAAAATCCGCCGGAATCTTTCGATTCCGGCGGATTATCCGGTGGAGCTGAGGGGACTCGAACCCCTGACCCCCTGCATGCCATGCAGGTGCGCTACCAGCTGCGCCACAGCCCCGAATTTTCGCTGCTCCGAGCACGTCTACTGACCTGCAAAGTTCCGGTTCTTTGTCCAGATCTCTCCGAAGCAACTCAAATATCTTAGACCAGCCCTTCGGAAAATTCCAAATCGGGCATATTCGCCCCAGCGGGCACGGCCGGTGCGCGGATTGCTACTCCGTGTCGGTTCCGGCGGAGGCCTTGGCGGATGCGTCGTCGCCGAGCTGCAGATCGACGACGGGGCAGTCCTTCCACAGGCGTTCGAGGGCGTAGAAGATGCGGTCTTCCTCGTGCTGGACGTGGATGACGACGTTGGAGTAGTCCAGCAGGACCCAGCGACCGCCGGAGCGGCCCTCGCGGCGGACCGGCTTCTGGTCGAACTTGGCGAGCTCGTCCTCGATGCCGTCCACGATCGCATTGACCTGGCGTTCGCTCGGTGCCGAGGCGATCAGGAAGACGTCAGCCAGGGCCAGCCGTTCGCTGACATCCAGGGCCACGATGTCCTCGGCAAGCTTCTCCGAGGCAGCGCGGGCTGCGTGGCGGGCGGTAGTGATGGATGAATCGGTTGCAGTCACGGGACTCCTTGTAGTGATGAAAATCTATGATGATGAAAAATTCTGGAACGAAAAAGCCTTGAAAAAACTGTGGGGTCAAAACCCGAACTGAAAAGCTAGGTGGCGAACGCCGCGTGGGGGAAGGGCCGAATCGCCGCGGCGCGATTCCCAGTGCCTGTTTCCACGAGTGCCATTCCACGATTGCCAATTCACGGGGGCCATTTCAGGGAAGCGCCATGGGACGGCCCCGGCCTAGCGGGCCAGCCCGGTGACGATCAGCGTGATGCCGGCGATGAGGGCCACGATCCCCAAGGCCAGGACGCCGAGCTGGAGGATGCGCAGTCGCCGCGCCCGGCCCAGCCCGGCGGTGGCAGCGTCCAGGGGTTCCAGTCCGTAGGCCGAATTCGCGGCCACGGGTGCCCCGCCCACCAATCGCTCGTCGGCCTCCCCCACGGAATTTGCCGCGGCGCTTGCCGGCCGTGCCGTTCCGGCCTTGGCGGCTGCCTCTGCCCGGGCCAGGACGCCTGCCCTGCCAGCGGCAGAACCCGTAACCGGAGTTGCGGCCCGCTGGCGGGACAAGCCCGGACGCCGCAGGCCGGGTTTCCGCGGCGCATCCAGCCGGGGACCCGGGTTGGTGACCACCGGAACGTACGACGTGGCAGGGCGCTTCATGACGGGCCGCTCCACGCCGGGAACCTTCTCAAATTCCAAGGGGGTGACCATGGCCAGGTTATTGGCCGTGGTCGGATCGTTGCGGGGCACCGCCGGCTGGCTGTTTTGTTCTGCCAGCTTCTGCTTGGCGGCGGCGCGGCGGTTCAGCACCGCTGCGCGCTCCGCCAGGGCGATCTGCTCAGCCAGGACGGCCGGATCGACGGCGTCGGGATCCGTGGCCGCGATGTGCTCCATCTTGGCCACTTGGTTCTTGGCCTGCTCCGCGAGGAGTTCCCGGGCGGCCAGCGCCTGCTCCACGGTCATACCCTCGGGCGTCTTCCCGCCGGGTCCTGCGCCGTCGGCCGCGGGAGCCTTCGGCACTGGGTTGGCTGACGGAGGGCCGGCTGCAGCAGGGCCGGCTGACGGGGCGGCGGCTGACGGAGCGCCGCCCTGTGGGGCAGCGCCCTTCGAGGCAGCGTCCTTCTGGGCGGCGTCCTTCTGGGCGGGGGAAACCAGCGGGGTGGCCCGGGTCCGCGGCGACACCGGCACGATGGTGTTGGCCTGGGTGGCGGGGGCGGTTTCGGTCGCCAGCTCCAAGAGCCGCAACTGGCGCCGGGTGGGCGGCCCTCCCCCGGCCAGCTGGCCTTCCTTCTCGGCGAGTTCCTTGATGGTGCGCAGCGCGGCACGGTCCCGGGCCCGGACCTGGGAGGACCGCTCGGCAGCGCCACGCACAGAGTCCACGGCAGCGTCGGGGACGCGACGCCGGCCGGTGATTTCGGCCTCGGTCGGCTCGCCCGGTCCCGGAGTGTCCAGACGTTCATCTCTGGCCTGCCGCAGTTCGCGACGGCTGCGGATGGGAGGCTGTTCCTGACTCATGGCAAACTCATTCAGTGCTGGCTGGTTGGGTTATCTCGAAGGTGGGATCGTGCTGTGCGGGGTCAACCCCTGAGCCGCCGTTTCCGGTGTCGGCCGCCCCGGCGTGTCCGGTATCGAGGCGGGCCGGGTCGGCGGTGTGGTACAGGCCGTACTTGGCGATGTACTGGACCACCCCGTCCGGGACGAGATACCAGACGGGGTTGCCTTCGGCCACCCTCGTGCGGCAGTCCGTGGAGGAGATGGCCATGGCCGGGACCTCCAGGAGGCTGACGTCTTTGCGGCCCATGCCGTCCAGGACGTGGCCTGGCCGGGTTACGCCCACGAAGTGCGCCAGGGACCAGAGTTCATCGATGTCTTTCCAGGACAAAATCTGGGCCAGGGCGTCCGCGCCGGTGATGAAGAACAGATCGGCGTCCGGACGCAGGGTGTGCAGGTCCCGCAGGGTGTCGATCGTGTACGTCGGTCCCGGACGGTCCACGTCAACCCGGCTCACGGTGAAGCGCGGGTTCGAGGCCGTGGCGATGACCGTCATGAGATACCGGTGCTCGGCTTCGCTGACCTTCTTGGCCATCTTCTGCCAGGGCTGGCCGGTGGGCACAAACACGACTTCGTCGAGGTCGAACTTGGCCGCGACCTCACTGGCCGCGACAAGGTGGCCGTGATGGATGGGATCGAACGTGCCGCCCATCACACCCAGACGCAGGCGGCGCTGGGCGCCGCGCTGCCTCATGGTGGCGGAAATATTAGTGACCTTGGCCGTGATCGTGCTTGTTCGGGTGCTGGCGGTGCGGATCCGCGTGCTCCTCGACGGCCACGTGGCGCCGGCCCAGGTTGGAGTAGGACAGCGTGATGAGCAGCAGGATTACCAGAATCAGGAACATGGAGCCGCCAATGACAAACGGCGGTGCGATGAGCGGTGCGAGTTCCTCGTGGCCCGATTCGCCGACGGCGGCGACGAAAGTGGCGATCTGCTGCGACAGCATGTTCTCCCCTAGTGAGTTTAAGATTTGACGACGGCGGAGGTGCCCGCCGTTCCGGTCTTCCGTTCCATGTTACAGCGTTGCTAGCCCCGGATCTGGCCTTCGCCCTGCACGATCCACTTCGTGGTGGTCAGCTCCGTCAGTCCCATGGGGCCGCGGGCGTGCAGTTTTTGGGTGGAAATGCCGACCTCGGCGCCGAGGCCGAGCTCGCCGCCGTCGGTGAAGCGGGTGGAGGCGTTCACGATCACGGCGGCCGAATCGACCTCGGCGATAAAGCGCTCGGCGTTGGCGAGGTCGTTGGTCAGGATCGCCTCGGTGTGGCCGGTGGTCCACTTCCGGATGTGGCTGACGGCCTCGTCCAGGCTGTCCACCATGGCCACCGCCAAGTCCAGGTCCATGTATTCGGTGGCCCAGTCGTCCTCCGTGGCCGGCACGGTCTGGACCGACGCCGGCAGTGCGGCGCGGATGCGCTGGTCCACATGCAGTGTGACCCCGGCTGCCCGCAGTGCCGCGGCGACGGCGGGCAGGACGGTGGACTTGGAGTGCACCAGGAGCGTTTCGACGGTGTTGCACACGCTGGGCCGCTGGGTTTTGGCATTGAGCAGGATGTCTACGGCCATTTCCTCGCCGGCGGAGGCGTCCAGGTAGATGTGGACGTTGCCCTCACCGGTCTCGATGACCGGTACGGACGAGTTCGTCACTACGGCCTGGATCAGCTCGCGCCCGCCGCGGGGAATGAGCACGTCCACGCGGCCGCGCGCCCGCATGAGGGCGTTGGCGCCGTCGCGGCCGTACTGGTCCACGGTCTGGACGGCGTCGGCGGGCAGGCCCACCGATTCCAAGGCGTCCCTCAGGATGGTGATCAGGGCGGCGTTGGTGGCA
>JBKPBZ010000276.1:0-28279 GCA_046727115.1 Actinomycetota bacterium
GATGACAGGTTTTCCCGGGAAGGCCCGGCCCAGCTCCTCCGCGGTGCGGAGGGCCCCCGTGGCGCCACGCCGGAGGCGGACACCGTTGCATGTGCCGCAGCGCCAGGCCGGGGCGGGGGCCGAGCACCAGCGGCATTGCGGCACGGCGCTGCTCCCGCCCGGACCGGCGATCGCCAGCGGCCCGCTGCAGGCGGTGCAGCGGGCCGGTTCCCGGCACGTGTCGCACACCAGTGAGGGGGCGTAGCCGGCGCGGGCCACCTGGACCAGGACCGGGCCCCGTTCCAGGCCCTCCTTGGCCGCCCGCCAGGCTGCACCGGGGAGGCGGGCGATGCGGGCAAGCGGGTCATGCTCGAGTTCATAGCTGTCGGCCGTGTTCAGGACGCGCGGGACGGTGCGCCGGAGGACGGTTCGTTCCGCTTCCACGGCCTGCGCCCAGCCGGAGGCGACCAGGCGCTCCGTTTCGGTGCTGCGCGAATGGGCCGCGAGCAGGCACGCGGCACCCTCCTGGCCCGCGCGGAGCAGGAGGACCTCGCGGGAGTGCGCGTACGGGGTGCGCTGTTCGATGTGGAGGTCGTCGCCGTCGTCCCAGCAGACGACGAGTCCGAGGTTCCGCACCGGCGCGTAGGCCGCGGAACGCGTGCCCACCGCGACCCCTGCTGCGCCGCTGAGGACGCGCAGGAAGCTCCGGTAGCGCGGCGTCTGGCCGTCGTCCGCGGTAAGCCGGGCGACGTCGCCGGCAGGGAGGAGCTCCAGCAGGGCGGACTCCACCCGGTCGAGGTCGCGGTAGTCGGGCACCACCACGACGGCGCCGCGGCCGGAGATCCGCGCGGCCGCCACAGCTTCCGCGATCATCCGCGGCCAGCCCCCGGGCCCGTACCCCTGCAGGGCGGTCAGCACTGCCCGGGGCGACTCCCCCGCGGCGAGGTGGGCGATGAACGCCGGACCGTTGCGGTACGTGGCCCAGACGCTGCCAGCGGCCGGGGACGGAAGCGACACACCGGTCGCATGACCGAACATCTCAGTGCCGAACATTTCGGGGTCGAGCCGGCCGTCCGGAGCGAATTCCTTTTCCAGTTTGGCCATGCGCGGCGGCACGGCAACGCGGAGGACATCGCTGACCGTTCCGGCGTAACGCGACGCGATCCGGCCGGCGAGCTCGGCCACCGCGGGGGTGAGGACCGGGACGGGCGAGAGCACTTTGTGCAGCGGCACGAGCGGGTGGCCGGCGTCGGACCCGGCGGTGCGTTCCAGGAGGTAGCCGGCCAGTTCCTGCCCGTTGAACTTGACCCTGACCCGGGCTCCGGGCACGGCGTCGGCGTCGAGGGCGGCCGGCACGCTGTAATCGAAGGGCCGGTCCAGGTGCGGCAGCGAGGATTCGATCAGTACTCGCGCCACCGGCAAGTGTGCAGCCAGGGCGGGCCCCGACGGTTCCGCGGCGGAGACGGGAAAGCCCTGGAGCAAGGACAGCTGCTGGGGTTCGCCGGGCGTGCCGCCGGCAGGACTGGGACTCACGGCTCGCACCTCCCCTTGGGATCGTTCGGCAACAGCACCGGCTATAGGAACACCGGCCCAACAAGAAGACCGGCTAAACAACAAGACCGGCTAAATAGCAAGTAGCCAGGCCGCCGGAGGGCGGCCTGGCTACAGCACATCACACAGGACTGACAAATCTCACGTCAGTCACTCCGATAAGCCGGCTTCAGGACGGTGAAGGCCTGGCTCAGGCGTTGAAAAACGCCTTGAGCTCGTCCACCCGGTCCAGGCGTTCCCACGTGAAGTCCGGGTCTTCGCGGCCGAAGTGCCCGTGGGCGGCGGTCTTGGCGTAAATCGGGCGCTTGAGGTCGAGGGCGTCGATGATGGCCCGGGGGCGCAGGTCGAAGATCTCGGCGATTGCGGCGCTGATCCGCGCCGGGTCCACGGTTTCGGTGCCGAACGTCTCGACGTAGGTTCCCACCGGGCGGGCCTGTCCGATCGCGTAGGCGATCTGGATTTCGGCGCGCTTGGCAAGGCCGGCGGCCACCACATTCTTGGCGACCCAGCGCATGGCGTACGCGGCCGAGCGGTCTACTTTCGACGGATCTTTGCCCGAGAAAGCGCCGCCGCCGTGGCGGGCCATGCCGCCGTAGGTGTCGACGATGATCTTGCGGCCGGTGAGGCCGGCGTCGCCCACAGGGCCGCCAATGACAAAGGCGCCTGCGGGGTTCAGGATGTTGCGGGCCCGTGAGGTGTCCAGGTTGGACAGCGCCAGGACCGGCGCCACCACGTGCTCGGCGAGGTCGGCCCGGAGCCGGTCGAGGCTGGTGCCTTCGGCGTGCTGGCTGGAGATGACGACAGTCTCAACCGAGACCGGCCGGTCCCCGTCGTAGCCCACCGTGACCTGGGTCTTGCCGTCCGGGCGCAAGTAGGCGAGTTCACCGTTCTTGCGGACCTCGGTCAGGCGCTCGGAGAGCCGGTGCGCGAGCCAGATCGGCACGGGCATATAGGAGGGCGTCTCGTCGCTGGCGTAGCCGAACATGAGGCCCTGGTCGCCGGCGCCCTGGAGGTCGTAGTCGTCCTCCTGGCGCCCCTCACGGGCTTCGAGCGAGTTGAACACGCCGCCGGCGATGTCGTTGGACTGCTGGCCGATGGACACCGAGACGCCGCACCGGGCGCCGTCGAAGCCGTTGGCCGAAGAATCGTACCCGATGCCCAGGATGGTCTCCCGGACAATCTGCGGGATCTCGACGTAGGCGTCGGTGGTGACCTCGCCGGCCACGTGGACCAGCCCGGTGGTGGCCAGCGTCTCCACGGCAACCCGGGACTCGGGGTCTTTGTCGAGCAGGGCGTCGAGGATCGCATCGCTGATCTGGTCACAGATCTTGTCGGGGTGGCCCTCCGTCACCGACTCGGATGTGAAGAGCCGGAGCGCGGCGGGCGTGGACCCGTGGAAGGCGGGGATGTGCAGCGGTAAAGTCACTCAACTACCTTACTGGTTGGAAAACGGACGTCCGGCGGCGTGTGTCCCCGTGCTAAGGAGATGTTGGTTACGCCGGGCTATGCCGGCGGTACAGCCCGGCTCAGCTCGGCGCTGATCCGGTCGATCACGGCAGCCGCGACGTCGGATTTGGAACCCGACGCCTCTTGGGGTTCGGAGCCGTCGCGGGAAAGGATGACTACGGAGTTGGTGTCTTCGCCGAAGACCTTGTCCCGGCCCACCTGGTTGACGACCAGCAGGTCACAGGCCTTCCGTTGCAGCTTGGCCCGGGCATACTCGAGGACGTCGCCGTCGGCGTCGCCTGTTTCGGCGGCAAAGCCGACGATCAGCTGGTCCCGCGACGCGGCGTCGCGGACCTCCACCAGTTCCCGCAGGATGTCGGGATTGCGCACCAGGTTGATCACGGGATCGGCGACGTCGTCGCGCTTCTTGATCTTGGTTCCGGAGACGTCCGCGGGACGGAAGTCCGCGACGGCGGCGGCCATGATGACGACGTCGGAGTCGGCGGCGGCGTGCAGCGCCGCCTTCCGGAGCTCCAGTGCGGTCTCGACCTGGACGACCTCGACGCCGTCGGGCGCCGGGACCTCCATGTGGGCGGCCAGCAGCCGGACATGGGCGCCGGCCTCGAGGGCGGCCGTGGCCAAGGCCACGCCCTGCTTGCCTGAGGAGCGGTTGCCGAGGAACCGCACGGGGTCCAGCGGTTCCCTGGTGCCGCCGGCGCTGACGGTCACTGTGAGACCGGCCAGCGGCCGGACCGCCAACGGCGCCACTGGCGAACCGGCGGCCAGGACCCCGTCCACGTCCGGTGCGGCCGCGCCGCCCGGTTCCCCGGCGGCGGCAACAGATGCGCCGGCGAGGGCCATGGCGGCGGCGAAGATCGCCTCGGGCTCGGGCAACCGGCCGGGACCGGAGTCGGCGCCGGTCAGGCGGCCGCTCGCGGGTTCCAGCACGGTGACGCCGCGGCTGCGCAGGGTTTCGACGTTGGCCGCGGTGGCGGGGTGCTGCCACATTTCGGTGTGCATGGCCGGGGCCATGAGCACCGGGCAGTCGCCGGCCATCAGCAGGGTGTTGGTGAGCAGGTCATCGGCCTGCCCGGCAGCCGCACGGGCCAGGAGATCTGCCGTGGCGGGGGCCACGACGATCAGTTCGGCCTCGTGGCCGAGCCGGACATGGTTGACCGTGTGGACGGCGTCGAACACGCTGTTGCTCACCGGGTGCCCGGACAGGGCCTCCCACGTGGCGACGCCGACGAAGCGGGTAGCCGCCTCGGTGGGGATGACCGTGACGTCATGCCCGGCTTCAGTAAAAAGCCGGAGGAGCGACGCCACCTTGTAGGCGGCAATCCCTCCCCCGACTCCGAGGACTATGCGCACGTGATCTCCGTCAGCAGGCACTCTGTTTACTTGGCTCTTCCCGCGGAGGGAATTACTCTGTGGCTTCGATCGGCGTGGAGACGAGCTTGCCTTCGTTGATCTCGCGCAGCGCGATCGACAGGGACTTCTCGTTCAGCTTGGTGTCGACCAGCGGGCCAACGTACTCAAACAGGCCCTCGTGCAGCTGGGCGTAGTACGCGTTGATCTGGCGTGCGCGCTTGGCACCAAAAATCACCAGTCCGTACTTCGAGTCGGCGGCCTTCAGCAGCTCGTCGATCGGCGGGTTGATGATGCCTTCAAGGTTCGTGGACACGAATTCTCCAAATTCTAACGGGCCGGTACGTCCCGGCGCCTAGCGCGGGTTCGGGGTCAGCCCCATGAGTGAAACAAGCTCGTCCGCTGCCCGACGAACGTCATCATTGATGACGGTGTGGTCGAACTCCGGTTCAGCGGCAAGTTCTAGTTTAGCGGTTTCCAGCCTCTGCTGCTGTTCCTCGGCGCTTTCCGTGCCGCGGCCGACCAGCCGGCGGACCATTTCGTCCCAGCTCGGGGGCGCCAGGAACACAAACTGGGCATCCGGGACGGCCTGCTTGACCTGCCGGGCGCCCTGCAGATCGATCTCCAGCAACACCGAGCGGCCCTCGGCAATGGCGGCGTCAACCGTGCTGCGCAGCGTGCCGTAGCGGTTCTGGCCGTGGACGACGGCCCACTCGAGCAATTCGCCGTTCTCGATCAGGGAATCGAATTCCTCGGCCGATTTGAAGAAGTAGTGGATCCCGTCCTGCTCCCCCGGACGCGGCGGGCGTGTCGTGGCCGATACGGACAGCCAGACGCCGGGGTAGTTGTCCCGGATGTAGGTGGACACGGTGCCTTTGCCAACAGCCGTCGGGCCGGCGAGGACTGTCAGTCCCGGTTTCTTGCTCACATATTCCTTTGGCGGTGGGGGCAGCTCGGCGGAGCGAGCTATTTGTCGTCAATAAAATCTACCAGCGCGCGGCGCTGGTGGATTCCCAGGCCGCGGACCCGTCGGGATTGCGCGATGCCAAGCTGGTCCATGATGGCGGCCGCCCGCACCCGGCCGATCCCGGGCAGGGCTTCGAGCAGCTCCACGATTCTCATGCGGGCAATGGCGTCGTCGGTTTCGGCGGCACTGATGACTTTGGCAATAGACAGTTCCCCCGTCTTGAGGCGCTCCTTTGCCTCGGCCCTGGTGGCCCTTGCGGCCGCGGCCTTGCGGAGTGCGTCGGAACGCTCCTGCGGAGTGAGGGGTCTCAAACTCACTGGAAGTCCTCCCTGCATGGCGGGACGGGGCACCCATGCCCTTGCCCCGAACCTACCGTCTGGCGGCGGCAGAAATCAATGGAAATCTGCGACCGGCCCCGGCACGGGAAGAGTTCAGTTGCCGAAACTGGCCGGGGACCGGAAAGCCCGCGGCCCGGGTCCGGGAGCCCCGGACCCGGGCCCGCTGCGCGGCTGGCGCTAGGCGGCGAGGAGTTCGTCGAGGGTGCGCCGTGCGGCATCCCGGAGGGACTGCAGCTGCGGTCCGGCGCCGAGGATGTCCCGGCTCGAGGTGCCCAGAACCTGGGAATAGGCTGCACCGAACGTGTGGCGCAGGTCCGCGGCGGTGGCGCCCTGCGCACCCAGGCCCGGGGCGAGGATGGGACCGCGGACCGCCGCCAGGTCGAGATCCAGTGCGGTGAGGGCGGAGCCCACCGTGGCGCCGACCACCAGGCCCACCGAACCGAGCGAACCGTCATAGCGGCGGTTCTCGGCCGCGGCCGCTTCCGTGATCCGCCGCGCGACGGAGTCCGCCCCGCCCACATGCTGGACGGAGGCGCCTTCCGGGTTCGAGGTCAGCGCGAGGACGAACACGCCGCGCCCGGTTTCGGCCGCCAAATCCAGTGCGGGCCGGAGCGATTCAAAGCCCAGGTACGGGCTCAGCGTGACCGAGTCCGCGGCCAGGGCCGAGCCGTCCCGCAGCCAGGCGTCGGCGTAGGCGGCCATGGTGGAGCCGATGTCGCCGCGTTTGGCGTCAGCAATGCTCAGCACGGAGTGTTCCGCAGCCGCGGCCAGGGTCCGTTCGAGCACGGCGATTCCAGCCGAGCCGTGCCGCTCGTACAGGGCCACCTGCGGCTTGACCGCGGCAGCGAGGGAGCCCACGGCCTCCAGGACGGTCAGCGAGAAGCGTTCCAGCCCGGCGGCGTCGTCAGTCAGCCCCCAGCGCTGCAGGAGCGCCGGGTGCGGGTCGATGCCGACGCACAGCGGGCCGCGGTCCGCCATGGCCCGCCCCAGCCGGGAGCCGAAGGACTCCCGGCCGGGCGTTCCGGCGGTGGATGCCTCAGGCATCCTGCAGGGCCTTCAGGTTCGCCGCGTGCTCCTGCAGGCTCGTGACGGACCATTCGTAGGTGCGCAGCGCCTCGATGGCCTGGACGGCGGCGTTGAACTCGGCCACGGTGGTGATGCACGGGATGCCGATCGACGTCGCGGCGGCACGCAGTTCGTAGCCGTCGCTGCGGGCCTCGCCGCCGGAGGGGGTGTTGAAGACCATGTCGATCTCGCCGGCGATGACGAGGTCGGCGATGGTGCCTTCGCCTTCGGCGCTGGAGCCCTCCGCGACCTTCCGCACCGGGGTGGCCTGGATGCCGTTGCGGCGCAGGACGTCGGCCGTGCCGCCGGTGGAGACGATCTCGAAGCCGAGGTCCGAGAGCCGCTTGACCCCCATGATGACCGAGCGCTTGTCCCGGTTCGCCACCGAGACGAAGATCTTGCCCTCGGTGGGCAGCGCGTTGTTGGCGGCCGCCTGGCTCTTGGCGAAGGCCGTGTCGAAGTGCTTGTCGATGCCCATGACCTCACCCGTGGAGCGCATTTCCGGGCCGAGCAGGGAGTCGACCACCTTGCCCTCGGGGGTGCGGAACCGGCTGAAGGGCAGCACGGCTTCCTTGACCGAGACCGGTGCATCCAGCGGCAGCGAGGAGCCGTCGCCGCTCTCCGGCAGCATCTTGTACGCGCTGCGGAGCTGGTTGATGGTGACGCCGGTGCCGATCAGGGCCGCCGCCTTCGCCATCTGGACGCCGGTGGCCTTGGAGACGAACGGCACGGTGCGTGAGGCGCGCGGGTTGGCTTCGAGGACGTAGAGCACATCGGAGGCCAGGGCGAACTGGATGTTGATCAGCCCGCGGACGCCCACGCCCTCGGCGATCGCCAGGGTGGCGGTCCGGACCCGCTCCAGCACGTTCGCGCCCAGGGTGATGGGCGGCAGCACGCAGGCCGAGTCGCCGGAGTGGATGCCGGCCTCCTCGATGTGCTCCATGATGCCGCCGAGGTACATCTCTGTGCCGTCGTAGAGGGCATCGACGTCGATCTCGACGGCGTCCTCGAGGAAGCGGTCGATCAGCACCGGGTGGTCCGGGGTGATTTCGGTGGCGTTGGCGATGTAGCGGGAGAGGTTGGGCTCGTCGTAGACGATCTCCATGCCGCGTCCGCCGAGGACGTAGGACGGGCGGACCAGGACCGGGTAGCCGATCTCGTCGGCGATCTTCTTGGCGTCCTCGAAGGACACGGCGGTGCCGTTCTTCGGCGAGACGAGCCCGGCCTTGTCGAGCACGCGGGAGAACGCCCCCCGGTGTTCGGCGAGGTCGATCGCCTCCGGGGAGGTGCCAAGGATCGGCACGCCGGCGTCGGCGAGCTGCTGCGCCAGTTTCAGCGGGGTCTGGCCGCCGAGCTGGACGAAGACGCCCATGACGCCGCCGGTGCGCTCCTCGGCCGCGATGACCTCGAGCACATCCTCCAGGGTCAGCGGTTCGAAGTAGAGCCGGGTGGAGACGTCGTAGTCCGTGGAGACGGTTTCCGGGTTGCAGTTGACCATCACGGTCTCGTAGCCGGCCTTGCGCAGCGCCATCGAGGCGTGGACGCAGGAGTAGTCGAACTCGATGCCCTGGCCGATGCGGTTGGGGCCTGACCCGAGGATGATGATGGACGGCTTGGCGTGCAGCGCAACCTCGTCCTCCTCGTCATAGGAGGAGTAGTGGTACGGGGTGTAGGCGGCGAACTCTGCCGCGCAGGTGTCCACGGTCTTGTAGACGGGACGGATGCCGAGGGCCTGCCGGACGCCGCGGACGACGTCCTCGGAGTTGTGGGTCAGGGCACCGATCTGTTCGTCGGAGAAGCCGTGGCGCTTGGCGCGTGTCAGCATCTCCGGGGTCAGCGCCGCGGCCTGCCGGATTTCGAGGGAGATCTCGTTCAGCAGCTGGAGCTGGTCCAGGTACCAGGGGTCGATCTTGGTGGCCTCGAAGAGCTGCTCCACGGTGGCGCCGCCGAGCAGGGCGCGCTGGACCTGGTGCAGGCGGTCTGTGGTGGGACGCTTGGACTTCTCGATCAGCTCCGCGACTTCCCATTCCGGGACGTGGCTGAAGTCCAGCTGGGAGCCCTTCTGCTCCAGGGAGCGCAGGGCCTTCTGCAGCGCCTCGGTGAAGTTCCGGCCCATGGCCATCGCCTCGCCCACCGATTTCATGGTGGTGGTCAGGGTGGGGTCCGCGGCCGGGAACTTCTCGAAGGCGAAGCGCGGGACCTTCACCACCACGTAGTCCAGGGTCGGTTCGAAGGACGCCGGGGTCTTCTGGGTGATGTCGTTCGGGATCTCGTCCAGCGTGTAGCCGAGGGACAGCTTGGTGGCGATCTTGGCGATCGCGAAGCCGGTGGCCTTCGAGGCGAGGGCGGAGGAACGGGAGACCCGCGGGTTCATTTCGATCACGACGACGCGGCCGGTGTCCGGCTCGACGGCGAACTGGATGTTGCAGCCGCCGGTGTCGACGCCGACCTCCCGGATCACGGCGATGGAGATGTCGCGCAGCCGCTGGTATTCGCGGTCGGTGAGGGTCAGGGCCGGGGCGACGGTGATCGAGTCGCCGGTGTGCACGCCGACCGGGTCGAAGTTCTCGATGGAGCAGACCACAACGACGTTGTCGTTCTTGTCCCGCATCATCTCGAGCTCGTATTCCTTCCAGCCGAGGATGCTCTCTTCGAGCAGCACCTCGGAGGTCGGGCTGTACTGCAGGCCCTGGCCGACGATCCGGCGCAGGTCGCCCTCGTCGTAGGCCAGCCCGGAACCGAGGCCGCCCATGGTGAAGGAAGGCCGGACGACCATCGGGTAGCCGAGGTCCCCGGCTGCCGCGAGTGCCTCGTCCATGGTGTGGATGATGTGGCTGCGGGCCGACTCGGCGCCGCAGCGTTCCACGACGCCCTTGAACTTCTCGCGGTCCTCGCCGAGCTCGATCGCGGCAATGTTGGCGCCGATCAGCTCGACGTTGTATTTCTCCAGGACGCCGTTCTTGTCCAGCGCGATGGCCGTGTTGAGTGCCGTCTGGCCGCCCAGGGTCGGCAGCAGCGCGTCGGGACGCTCCTTGGCGATGATCTTCTCCACCACTTCGGGGGTGATCGGCTCGATGTAGGTGGCGTCCGCGAACTCGGGGTCCGTCATGATGGTGGCCGGGTTGGAGTTGACGAGGATGACCCGCAGGCCTTCCTCCTTGAGGACGCGCAGTGCCTGGGTGCCGGAGTAATCGAATTCGGCCGCCTGGCCGATCACGATCGGACCGGACCCGATGACCATGACGCTCTTGAGGTCAGTTCTCTTGGGCATTACTTCTTGTCCTCAGTCTTGGAATCGGTGGCAGTCTTTGTGCCGGTCTCTGTCTTTGAAGAAGCGTCCGCCATCAGCTCGATGAAGCGGTCGAAGAGGTAGTCGGCGTCGTGCGGGCCGGCGGCAGCCTCGGGGTGGTACTGCACGGAGAAGGCGGGGATGTCGAGGCAGGCGAGGCCTTCGACGACGTCGTCGTTGAGGCTCACGTGGCTGACCTCGACGCGGCCGAAGCGTTCCTCGGGGGCCTGGGTGGCGCCGTTGAGCGGGGCGTCGACGGCGAACCCGTGGTTCTGGGAGGTAATCTCGACCTTGCCGGTGCGGCGGTCCATTACGGGCTGGTTGAGGCCGCGGTGGCCGTAGCGCAGCTTGTAGGTGCCGAACCCGAGGGCGCGGCCCAGGATCTGGTTGCCGAAGCAGATGCCGAAGTACGGGATCTTCTCATCGAGCACGGAGCGCAGCAGCGCCACCTGGTTGTCCGCGGTGGCGGGGTCGCCGGGGCCGTTGGACATGAAGAAGCCGTCGGGGTTGACGGCCTGGACGTCGGCGAGGGTCGCCGTGGCGGGCAGCACGTGCACCCGGACACCGCGCTCCGCGAAGCGGACCGGGGTCATGCGCTTGATGCCAAGGTCGATGGCCGCGATGCTGAACCGCGGCTCGCCGTCCCAGCCGAAGTCCTTGGGCTCCACGGTGTATGCGGCGTCCACGCTGACTTCCTCGGCGAGCCGTGAGCCTTCCATCGGCGCGCTGGCCAGGACGGCGTCGACGAGCTCCTTGTCCGTGGCGCGGGCCGCGTCGCCGGAAAAGACGCCGGCGCGCATGGTCTTGTGTTCGCGCAGGTGGCGGGTGATGGCGCGGGTGTCGACACCCTGGATCCCGACGATCCCCTGCTCGACGAGGTCGTCGTCCAGGGACCGTTCGGAACGCCAGTTGGAGGGCCTGCGCGCGGCGTCGCGGACGATGTAGCCGGCCACCCAGATGCGGCGGGACTCGGCGTCGTCGGTGTTGACGCCGGTGTTGCCGATGTGCGGCGCGGTCTGGACCACGAGCTGGCGTGCGTAGGAGGGGTCGGTGATGGTCTCCTGGTAGCCGGTCATGCCGGTCGCGAACACCGCCTCGCCGAGCGCCGTTCCGGTGGCGCCGTAGCTGGTGCCGCGGAAAATCCGGCCGTCCTCGAGCACGAGGACCGCGGGGGTGGATGCTGCTGCAGCGGGTGCAGCGGGGGTGGTTGTCACTGTTTCTTCTGACACTGTTTTCTCTGACACTGCTGTTTCTGACACTGTTTTCTCTGACACTGCGTTGGGGTCCGTCACGTCGTTACTTTCCACTATCGGCTTCTGCCTGAGGGGCTGCGGAGATCAAATCTTGGAGGGCGGTGAAGAGCACGGTCTTGTCCTCGGCACGGCGGGTCCGGTAGCCGGTGTCCAGCTCGTGGGAACCGAGCATCCAGCTGAGCACCAGCAGGCCGTCTTTCTCGACGAACTTTCCGGCCATACCGCTTTCCTGCCGCACACCGGTGAGGCGTGAGGCCGGGATGAACACCGGGCCGGCGCCCGCGCGCTCGAACAGCACGCCTTCGGGGTGCACACTGAGCGTGGCGTTGGTGCGGATGCCCAGATTGTGCACGGCGATCCGGTCCAGCCAGTCGCCGGCGGTGGTGGAGGCGACGTATTGCCCGTCGGCTGCGGCCAGCGGGGCGCCGAGCCCGGCGGGGACCTCGGGGAGGGGCTCGACGTCGGACTGGCGGCGCAGGCGGTTGCGCCAGCCGACGGCGATGAGGACAAGCGCGACGCCGGTCAGGACCAGCGTGAAGAGCAGGGAAAGGTCCTTGACCGTCATGGGCGGCGGCCCGCCGGTCCGGCGTCGACGGCGTCGGCCGGCCACCGGTAGGGGGTGTTGAGTTTTCCGTCGAGAACGGTCGGGTGGCCCTTGAAGAATGTCGCCACTACCTTCCCGGGCAGTTCCCGGCCGGCAAACGGAGAGTTACGGCCCATGGTTGCCATCTTAGAAGGGTCCACGGTCCAGCGCGCAGCCGGGTCCACGAGTGTGACGTTGGCGGGCTCTCCGGCCTCGAGCGGGCGGCCCTGGTCCTGGACCCGGCCGATCGCGGCCGGCGCCGTGGAGGTGACCCGGGCGAAGTCTTCCCAGCCCATCAGGCCGGATTCGATCATGGTGTGCTGCACCACGGAGAGCGCGGTTTCCAGCCCGGTCATGCCCATGGCCGCCTGCGCCCACTCGCATTCCTTGTGCTCGCTCGGGTGCGGGGCGTGGTCGGTGCCGACGACGTCGATCGTGCCGTCGGCCAGGGCGGCGCGGAGGGCCTGGACATCGGCGTCCGTGCGCAGCGGCGGGTTGACCTTGTAGACGGGGTCGTAGCTGCGGGCGAGCTCATCCGTGAGCCAGAGGTGGTGCGGGGTGACCTCGGCCGTGACGTTGACGCCGCGGGACTTGGCCCAGCGGATGATCTCCACGGACCCGGCCGTGGAGACGTGGCACACGTGCAGGCGGGAGCCGACGTGCTGGGCCAGCAGCACGTCCCGGGCGATAATGCTTTCTTCGGCGACGGCAGGCCAGCCGGCCAGGCCCAGGACGGCGGAGACCTCGCCCTCGTTCATCTGGGCGCCGGCGGTGAGGCGGGGTTCCTGCGCGTGCTGGGCCACGACGCCGTCGAACGCCTTGACGTATTCGAGGGCGCGGCGCATCAGCACCGGATCGTGCACGCAGATGCCGTCGTCGGAGAACACCCGCACGTGGGCCCGGGAGTCGGCCATGGCGCCGAGTTCGGCGAGCTGCTCCCCCGCGAGTCCCACCGTGACGGCGCCCACAGGGCGGACGTCCACCCAGCCCGCGGTCCGGCCAAGGGTGAGCACCTGTTCGACGACGCCGGCGGTGTCCGCCACCGGGGTGCTGTTGGCCATCGCGTGGACCGCCGTGTAGCCGCCGAGTGCAGCGGCGCGGGTGCCGGTTTCGACGGTTTCGGCGTCTTCGCGGCCGGGTTCGCGCAAGTGGGTGTGGATGTCCACCATGCCCGGGAGCGCGACGAGGCCGGCGGCGTCAATGACTGTTGCGCCGTCCGCGTCCAGCTGCCGGCCGCGGGCGGCGATCACGCCGTCCCGGATCAGCAGGTCCTCGGCTGCTCCGCCCAGGATCGAGGCGCCTCGGATGAGGTAGGCGCCGCTGTTGTCTGCGTGCTGTTGCTGTTCGGCCATCAGTGGCTCTCCTGGTGGGAATAAGTGAGGTTCGGATTGGCGGCGTGGGCCGCGGATGCAGGTGCAGACACGGATGCAGGTGCAGAGGCGGGTTCGCGGTTCTCCCCGGATAGCAGCAGGTACAGTGCCGCCATGCGGATGGAGACGCCGTTGCGGACCTGCGCCAGCACGGTGGAGCGGGGCGAGTCGGCCGCGGCCGCGGAGATTTCCAGGCCGCGGTTCATCGGACCCGGGTGCATGATGATGGTGTCCTTGAGCCCGAGGCTGTCCAGCGCCCGGAGCCGGTTGTCGTCGAAGCCCCAGCGGCGCGAGTACTCGCGGGTGGTCGGGAAGAAGGATGCATTCATCCGTTCGCCCTGGACCCGGAGCATCATCATGGCGTCCACGCCCTGCGCGAGGGTCTCGTCGAGGTCGAAGCTCACGGCGCAGGGCCACTTTTCGACGCCGATGGGCAGCAAGGTGGGCGGCGCCACGAGGGTGACTTCGGCGCCGAGGGTGCGCAGCAGCCAGACGTTGGAGCGGGCCACCCGCGAATGGAGCACGTCGCCGGCGATGGCGACGCGCATGCCTTTGAGGTCGGCCCCGGCCGACGGCGTGCCGGCCAGCTTCGACCAGTGCCGGCGCATGGTGAACGCGTCCAGCAGCGCCTGTGTGGGGTGTTCGTGGGTGCCGTCGCCGGCGTTGATGACGGCGGCGTCGATCCAGTCGGTCGCGGCGAGCCGGTGCGGGGCGCCGGAGGCCCAGTGCCGGATGACCACCGCGTCGGCGCCCATCGCTGCGAGCGTCTGGGCCGTGTCCTTGAGTGACTCCCCCTTGGAGACGGAGGAGCCTTTCGCGGCGAAGTTGATGACGTCGGCGGAGAGCCGCTTGGCGGCGGCCTCGAAGGAGATCCGCGTGCGGGTGGAGTCCTCGAAGAAGAGGTTGACCACGGTGCGTCCGCGCAGGGCGGGGAGCTTTTTGACCTCGCGCTCCCCCACGGCCGCCATTTCCTCGGCGGTGTCCAGGATGCGGATGGCGTCGTGCAGGCTTAGGTCTTGGGTGGAGAGCAGGTGCCTCATGCTGTGGCCTCGATGACCACTTCATTGACGGGGACGCCGTCCACGGAATCGGTTTCCTCGAGGCGGACGCGGACCTTCTCGGACGAGGAGGTGGGCAGGTTCTTGCCGACGTGGTCCGCGCGGATGGGCAGTTCGCGGTGGCCACGGTCGATCAGCACGGCGAGGCGGACAATCCGGGGGCGGCCGAGGTCGATGATGGCATCGAGGGCTGCCCGGATGGTGCGTCCGGAGTAGAGGACGTCGTCGATCAGCACAACAACTTTGTTGTCGATCCCGGTACGCGGGAGCTGGGTGGGGTACGGCGGCCTGGTGGGCTGGTGCGAGAGGTCATCGCGGAACATGGTGACGTCAAGCTGGCCGACAATCGCGGCGGCGTCCACGGTGGGGTCTGCGGCGGCAATCTTGGCGGCGAGGCGGACGGCGAGGGGATAACCCCGGCGCGGGATGCCCAGCAGGACGAGGTCCTGGGAGCCCTTGTTGGCCTCGAGAATTTCATGGGCGATACGAGTGAGGGCACGGTCGATGTCAGCCTGGTTGAGGACAACCCGGGTGAGCATCACCTTCGCCGGACCCGGTGCTGAAGGCACAGAAGTCAAAGCTCGTCTCCCCTTTCCCCGCCTCACGGGACGGAATTAAAAAAGGATTATTTGCTCTTTCAAATTACCACAGCGGCGCTGACGGCCCGTCGCCGTCGGAATGCGTTTAACCTCACACAGACATAGGCTCGACTCCATGACGACGAACGAGCCACGGCCCGAGCAGGACTACCTAGGCGCCTCCGGCCAGCGGCCGCTGCCCCAGCAGGCCAACCCGACGTGGCTGGGGCAGGTCCGGCCGGTGGATTACCGCCGGGCACCGGCCAACCCACGCGGCCAGTTCCAGCCGGCGCTCCCTCCGGCCCTTCCGGCGGTTCCCGGCGGCCGCCGTTCCGCCGGCGTTGCTGGCCTGGTGCTGGCCGGCGGGTTCCTCGCGTTCATCAGCCTCTTCCTGGTCCTGCCCTTCCTCCTGGAAAGGACCGGAGTCTCCGGCTTTGTCATAGGCTTCATCGCCTCCCTGATTCCACTGGGCACCGTGCTGCTGACCGTGCGCTTCATTGACCGCTGGGAACCTGAGCCCAAGCCGCTGCTGCTTTTCGCCTTTGTCTGGGGCGCTGCCGTCTCCATCGCGGTCACGATGCTGATCCAGCCGTACTTTTCGCTGCTGGCGGGGCCGGCCTCGGGGCTGGACTATACGACGTTCGCCGTGACGGTACAGGCACCGGTGGTGGAGGAATTCGCGAAGTCCCTGGGGCTGCTGGTGCTCCTGATCTTCGCCCCGAAACACTTCAACGGCCCGGTGGACGGTGTGGTGTTCGCCTTCACGATCGCGGCAGGCTTCGCGTTCACCGAGAACATCCTTTACTTCGGCCGTGCCATCGCCGAATCCAGCGACCCCGGCACGGACCTCGCGGTGGTGTTCTTCCTCCGCGGAATCCTGTCCCCCTTCGCCCACGCCATCTTCACGGGAACCACTGGCCTGATCATGGGCCTGGCCGTGCGCCGCGGGCACACCGGCCTGGCCGGGCTGGCGTTCGCGGTCGGCCTCGTCCCCGCGATGCTGCTGCACAGCGGCTGGAACAGCATGGGCCAGGACTTCCTGGCCCAGTACGTGCTGGTGCAGGTGCCCATCTTCCTGCTGGCGGCCCTGGTCATCGTGCTGCTGCGGGTGGCGGAGCGCAGGCTCACCCGCCAGCGGCTCAAGGAATACGCGGCCGCGGGCTGGTTCACCGGAGCAGAGGTGGAAATGCTGGCCACCGCCGCCGGGCGCCGTTCCGCGCTGCGCTGGGCCAAGTCCGTCGGGCGGGGCACGCAGATGAAGGCCCTGATTGATGCCGCCACCCAGCTTGCCTTGACCCGGCAACGGATCCTCAGCGGCCGGGACGTGCCGGCGCACCAACGCGATGAGCAGCACCAGCTCGCCGAGATCGCCGCGCTCCGGACCGCCGTCGTCGGCTGACGAAAGAACCCCGCCCAGGTTGTCCTGGACGGGGTTCTTCGTGGTGCCGGGGCTGATTTGCCGTAGGACCTAGGCCAGCAGCGAAGGCTTCAGCTGTTGCAGCCTGCCCAGCAGGCCGTTGATGAACGACGGCGACTCGTCCGTGGAGAGCGTTTTGGCCAGGGCCACAGCTTCGCTGACTGCCACGCCGTCCGGGACGTCGTCGTTGTAGAGCAGTTCCCAGGTGCCGATCCGCAGGATGATGCGGTCCACGGAGGGCATGCGCTCCAGGGTCCAGCCCTGCGAATAGGTCTCGAGGAATTCGTCGATGGCCGCCTGGTGCGACACCACGCCTTCGACAATTTCGAGGGTGTACGGGTTGACGATCTGGTCTGTCTGCTCGCGGCGGGACTTCAGTACGTCGAACGCCGAGGCAGAGCGTTGCTCGGCCTCGAAAAGCACATCGAGGGCCCGGTTCCGGGCCTTACCGCGCGCACTCACTAGTCGTTGACCCGGCCGAGGTAGCTGCCGTCGCGGGTGTCGACCTTGACCTTGGTGTTGTTCTCGACGAACAGCGGCACCTGGATCTCGTATCCGGTCTCGAGCGTGGCGGGCTTGGTGCCGGCCGAGGAGCGGTCGCCCTGCAGGCCCGGCTCCGTGTAGGTGATCTCGAGGACGACGCTCGGGGGCAGCTCGATGTAGAGCGGGTTGCCCTCGTGGATGGCGATGTTGACCATCTGGTTCTCGAGCATGAAGTTGGTGGCGTCGCCGACGGTGGCGGCGGAAACGGTGAGCTGGTCGAAGTCCGAGGTGTCCATGAAGACGTAGTCGGCGCCGTCCTGGTACAGGTACTGGTAGTCGCGGCGGTCCACCGTGGCGGTCTCAATCTTCAGTCCGGCGTTGAAGGTCTTGTCGACCACCTTGCCGGACATCACGTTGCGCATCTTGGTGCGCACGAACGCGCCACCCTTGCCGGGCTTGACGTGCTGGAACTCGATGATGTTCCAAAGCTGGCCCTCAAGCTTAAGGACGGTTCCGTTCTTGATGTCGTTTGTGGTTGCCACAGTATTCCTCTTAGTTTCTCTCTGGTTCCATCGGGCCGGTGCTAGCGGCCGGACGCTTATGCCGGGCCGGCATGCCATGCGGCCCGCCAGCGCGTATTTGTCAAAAATCCAAGTTCTATTCTACCGGTTCCGGCAGACCACTGGCTGACGGGGCTCAGGACTGCTGTTCCAGCACGTCCCGCGCGCGCTGCAGCGCCACTGTGGAGGCGTAGATCAGGGCCGCGTCGGCGGACCCGGCCACCCGCAGATCCAGTGCCTTGGCGAAGGATTCGACGGCGGCGGCAATGTTCCCGCCGGCGAAGTAGGACCGGCCGAGGTGCTGGCGCACGGCCGCCTCTTCCAGGGTGCCCTGGGTCTCGGCGAGGAGCTGGCGGAACACTTCGACGGCCCGGTCGAACCGGTTCGAAACCCGGAGCACGTCGGCTTCGAAGATCCGCAGCCGGAGCGAGTCGGGGTCCTTGTAGCGGGCCTCGGCGAGGAGCTCGGCGGCTTCGGCCGCGTGCCCTTCGACGAGCCGCACGAGGATCAGGTCCCCCGGGTCCGTTGAGGCTGCCAACGCCTCGGCCAGGACCTCGTCATTGACGATCTGGGGCATCAGGGACTGCGGGTTGATCCGGATCCCGGGAAGCCCCGCGTCCGGCCACTCGCTCGTGCCGCCCTTGACCATGTTCATCAGGAGGCAATCTCCTGGTAGGCAGCGAACAGCAGGGACGTGTCCGGGACGTCGAGGATGCCGGGCCGGCCGATGCCGTCGAGCACCACGAAGCGCAGCAGGTCACCGCGGGACTTCTTGTCCCGGCGCATGCCGTCGAGGAGGGCCTGCCAGCGGTCGCGGCGGTAGGTGATGGGAAGCCCGAGGCTTTCGAGGATGCTGCGGTGCCTGTCGGCGTCGGCGTCGCTGAGCCGGCCCACGCTGCGGGCCAGTTCGGCGGCGAACATCATTCCCACGGAGACGGCGGCACCGTGGCGCCAGGAATAGCGCTCGGCGAGTTCGATCGCGTGGCCCAGGGTGTGGCCGTAGTTCAGGATCTCGCGCTGGCCGGTTTCCTTCAGGTCCTCGGAGACCACCCGGGCCTTGACGCTGATGGCCCGTTCGATCAGTTCCCGCAGCAGGTCCGAGCGGGGATCGATGACCGCGGAGGGGTCCTTTTCGATCAGGTCCAGGATGGCCGGGTCGGCGATGAAGCCGCATTTGATGACCTCGGCCATGCCGGAAATGATCTCGTTCTTCGGCAGCGTCTCCAGCGTGTCGAGGTCCGCGAGGACACCGGCGGGCGGGTGGAACGCGCCCACGAGGTTCTTGCCCTCGGCGGTGTTGATGCCGGTCTTGCCGCCGACCGAGGCGTCCACCATGCCCAGCAGGCTCGTGGGCATGTGGATGACCTTGACGCCGCGCAGCCAGGTCGCGGCGACAAAGCCGGCCAGGTCCGTCACGGCGCCGCCGCCGACGGCGACGACGGCGTCGGAGCGGGTGAAGTCGTTTTGCCCCAGCACCTGCCAGCAGAAGGAGGCGACCTCGATGTGCTTGCCCTCTTCGGCGTCGGGAATTTCCGCGGTCAGCGCGGTGAAGCCGGCGGCGGCCAGCTCTTCCCGGACGGTGTCCCCGGTCAGCCGAAGCGCGCGGGGGTGGATGACCAGGACGCGCTTGACGCGCTCACCCAGCAGGCCCGGCAGGCTTGCCAGGAGACCACGGCCTACTACGACGTCGTAGTTCTCACCCGGCGTTTGTCCGGTGACTTTGATGACGGTTGATTCGTTACTCACTGTTCAACTTCCTTTGTCGCCGCCGGAGTGGGCACGGCCGCGGCCTTCGCTGCGGCGTGCTCCCCCAGCGCATCTTCCAGCCGGTGGGCCAGCTCGGGAACGCTGCCGCTTCGGACATCGAGGACGAGGTCGGCGAGCCGTTCGTAGACCGGTTGCCGGGTGGCGAACAAGGTCCGCCACCTGCCCATGGCGTCGCCGGCCAGGAGCGGCCGGCCAGAGTTTCTGGCAATGCGTTCCGCCACAGTTTCGGCGTCGCATTCGAGATACACAACGGTACAGCGGCCCAGGAGCTGCTGCGTACCGGAGTCAAGGACAGCCCCGCCGCCGAGCGAAATGACGGCGGTGTTCCCCTGTGCTTCTTCAATGGCCTGCGCCACGGCTCGGGCCTCGAGCTCACGGAAGGCGTGCTCGCCCCGGCTGGCGAAGATCTCGGCGATCGTCCCGTGCTGGGCCACGACGAGTGCGTCCGTGTCCACGAATGCGCACCCCAGGTGCTGCGCGAGCTGGTGTCCGATTGCCGACTTGCCCACGGCCATCGGCCCGATGAGGGCCACCGGGCCAAGATGCCTTGCCGCGGCGGAGTGCCCGTCGGTGTTCCCGGCCGGCACTAGTGGCCGATCGAGTCCAGGGCCGCCGGAATGCTGTCCAGGTAACCCTTGAAGTTGCGGGCGGTCTCCCGCACGGAGTCACCGCCGAATTTTTCGGTGACCGCTTCTGCGATGACGAGGGCCACCATGGCCTCGGCCACGACGCCGGCGGCCGGGACGGCACAGACGTCGGAGCGCTGGTGGTGGGCCTTGGCGGCCTCCCCCGTGCTGACGTCGACCGTCTTGAGCGCGCGGGGCACGGTGGCGATCGGCTTCATGGCGGCGCGGACGCGCAGGACATCGCCGATGCTCATGCCGCCTTCGATCCCGCCCGCGCGGTTGGACGTGCGGATGATCCTGCCGTCGGCGTCCTTGACGATCTCGTCGTGGGCGGCCGAGCCGCGGCGGGCCGCGGTGCGGAAGCCGTCGCCGACCTCAACGCCCTTGATGGCCTGGATGCCCATCAGGGCCGCCGCCAGGCGCGAGTCGAGGCGCCGGTCCCAGTGGACGTAGCTGCCCAGTCCCGGCGGGAGCCCGTAGACAAGCACTTCCACGACGCCGCCGAGGGTTTCGCCCTCCTTGTGCGCGACGTCGACCTCGGCCACCATGGCGTCCGAGGTTTCGCGGTCGAAGCAGCGCAGCGGATCGGCGTCCAGGGCGATCACGTTGGCCGGGACCGGCAGCGGCCGGCCTTCCGGCACGGCAACGCTGGCGATGGAAACAGTGTGGGAGACGAGTTCGATCCCGAGGTGTTTGAGGAACGCTGCGGCGACCGTGCCGAGCGCCACCCTCGTGGCCGTCTCGCGGGCGCTGGCGCGCTCCAGCACAGGACGGGCCTCGTCGAAGCCGTATTTCTGCATGCCGGTGAAGTCGGCGTGGCCGGGCCGGGGCCGCGTCAGGGGGGCGTTCCGGGCCTGGTCGGCCAGGATGTCCGGCTCCACGGGATCGGAGGACATGATCTGTTCCCACTTGGGCCATTCGGTGTTGCCGACCTGGATCGCGACCGGGCCGCCCTGGGTCAGGCCATGGCGGACTCCGCCGAGGATCGTGACCTCGTCCTGCTCGAATTTCATCCGGGCGCCGCGGCCGTAGCCGAGCCGCCGGCGGGCCAGGGCCTCGCTGATGTGGGCGCTGGTGAGCTCCACACCGGCGGGCACGCCTTCAATTATTCCGACCAGTGCCGGGCCATGGGATTCTCCGGCAGTCAACCAACGCAACATAGAATCCATCCTGCCATGTCGGGCGGTTAGAACACCCGTCGGGGTGCCCCGACTGCGTCACACATCACATCTATGACTCCGGCCGGGAGGCCCTCGCCCAGTCCGGTGAAATGCCGCACCTGCTCCACCGCCTGGTAGATGAGCATTTCAAGTCCGGGGACCACCGTGCCGCCGGCTTCCTGCCAGACCGCCGCGATCCTGCTGGGCCACGGATCGTAGGCGACGTCCAGGAGCACGCCGGGGTTGCCCGTCGGTTTCGCGGCCAGTGCGTCTGCGAGTTCCGCGGCAAGTGCGTCTGCCGCGCGGGGCGGCAGCGTGGAGACGACGACGTCGGCCGCGGCGACGGCGGCGGCCGCGCCGGCGAGGGGAAGCACCTTGACGGGGACCGCCAGGGCGGCGGAAGCCGCGCGGGCCTCCCCGGCACGGCTGGGATCGCGCACGAACACGTCGGCAGACAGTGCCCCCAGTTCCTTGAGCGCCGCGATGGCCGCGGCTGCCGTCCCGCCGCCGCCGAGGATTACGGCGGTGGGCGCCGGGGCGGCGCCCGCGTGCCGGAGTGCGTTGACGATCCCGGCGACGTCCGTGTTGTAGGCGACCAACTGGGTTTGGCCGGCACTGCCGGCGTCGGGTTCGAACGCAACGGTGTTGACGACGCCGAGTGCGCGCCCGACGCCCCGGACTTCGTCCACTTCCGCCACCATGGCCGACTTGAGCGGCATGGTGACCGAGAGCCCGCGCCAGGAACCGTCAGCGCGCGCCTCGTCCCGGACCTGCCGCATAAAATCCGGCAGGTCGGTCTCTGTCACGTCAATGGCGGAGTAGGCGATGTCCAGGCCCAGGTGGGCGTAGGCGGCGCGGTGCAGCGCCGGTGACTTCGAATGGCTGATGGGATGCCCAAGGACGGCCGCCCGCAGCGTCATACGCAGCGTCCCGGGTTGGCCGCGCACCAGGCGTTGTACTGCTCCACGTATCCGTTGTGTTCGGCCAGGGTCTTGGAGAACTTGGTCTCTTTGGTGTCCAGGTTGATCGTGACCCAATAGAGGTAGCTGTTGGACTTGGGCTTGGCGGCGGCGTCAATGGCCGTCTTGCCGGGAGAGCCGATGGGCCCGGCGGGCAGCCCCTGGTTGGCGTAGGTGTTGTACGGATTCGACTTGTCAGCCTTCTGGTCCTCGTCGATGTGGAAGCTGCGGATGCCCAGTCCGTAGGTGACAGTGGCATCGGACTGGATCAGCCCGTTGGTCTCGGTGTTGTTCGGCTTGAGGCGGTTGTAGATGGCGCCGGCGACGTCACCGTATTCGGCCTGGCCGCCTTCGGCCTGCACGATGCTTGCTACCGTCACGACGTCGTACTGCTTCGCGGAATCGGTGACGCCTTGGGCCTTGAGTTCAGCCAGGGTGTTGCCGACCAGCTTCTGCAGAATGTCCTTGGCAGAGGAACCCAGCGGGAAGCGGTACTCCCCCGGCGCCAGGTATCCCTCGAGGTTCTTGGCTTTCTTCGGGACGCCAAACTGCGCGGGCGCATCGCTGAGCGCCTTCAAATCGGCAACCGAAATCCCGGTGCCCTCGGAGATCGCCTGCAGGGATTCGCTGATCCGCAACCCGGCGCTGAGCGCAAAGTACATGACCTTGCCCTGGCCCTTGTTGAGCAGAACAGAGACGGCGTCCGAGTTCTTCATTTCCTGGCGCATCGAGAAAGTGCCGGGGTTCAGCGCACCGCCGGAAGCGGTGAACTCCTTCAAGAAAGTGTCCGCGTTCGCCACGACCTTCTGCGACTCCAGCTCGGTGGCCACGGACCTGGGACCGGCGCCGGGTTCGACCGTGATGGTGACGTTGCCGGTCCCGGGGCCGGGGTAATCGGCCATTTTGTCCCCGCCGAGGAGGGGTTTGAGGAACTGCGCGCCGATTGCGATTGCGACGACGAAGACTGTCAGGGACAGCACCAGCGCCAGGAAGCGGCGCCGGCGGCGGACCTTTTTGGACGGAACCTTGTTGTAGCGGACCGCTCCGGCCATCAGCTCGTGGCCGGACTCGCCGTGGTACTCGGCTTCCGGGTGCGCGCGGTGGTCGACGGATTCGTCGTAAACATCGTGGGCCTCATCATGTTCTCCCACATCGTGGGGTGGCAGCGCGTAACCGTCGTGCGGGCCGGTGTCGTGGGCCGCCCCGCCGTGCCGGGCTTCGTAGCCATGCGGGCCTGCGGTCGCATAGACGGCGTCCTCGTGGCCGGCGTCGTCGTCGTCGCGAGCGTCGTCGCGGACGGGGATCATCTGGGTGAAGTCTTCGCGGAGGGGCGCCTGGTCAGCCGGAACGTCGTGAATCGGCTCCTCGTGCACAGCTTCTGTCTGCACGGGCTCTTCGCGCACAGGCTCCTCGCGCACGGGTTCTGGGGGCACAGGTTCTGAGTGCACGGCTTCTTCGTGAACGGGCTCGTTGTGAGCCGCACCGTCGTGCACGGGTTCTGTATGCACGGCTTCGTCGACGACGGGCTTTTCAGGAACAGCATCTTCGTGCACGGTCGGGGCCGCGTCGGGCAGTTCCGGGGCGGCCTGCGGCAGTTCGCGCTCCGGCGTCGGTGTCGGTGTCGGAACGTCTTGTCCCGTCTCAAAAGCCTGCGGCGGGATCACGCTGTGTCCCTGCGTCGCCAGGAGCTTTTCCCGGGCCCGGATCTCTTTACGCGTCAGCGGTCGGCCGGCACCACTAAGGGCGTCACCGGAGGAGTCATCACTGTTGACCGGGCTCACTGTAGCCTTCCATTTTCTGAAGAGTGCGTCTGTACTGCCGGGCCGGTCTGTGCGCCGCCTCCGGTCGGCCCCGGCGCAGACTCCGCGTACACGCGGTTTCCGACCTCCGTTCCCCTGGCCTTTTGCATATCAATCGCATGTTGCAGAATACCTGCCGCCGCAACCTGATCAACTACTGTACGGTGATTTCTGCTGCTCATGCCAGCCTCGTGCAGGTTGCGGTGGGCGGTCACGGTGCTCAGCCGCTCGTCAATCAGGCGCACGGGCACGTCGGATCCGGCGCCCTGCAGGGCCCGGGCAAGCAACTGTGCGTACTCTGCGGCCATTCTGGCCGAGGCGTGCTCTTCACCCTTCATAGTGCGCGGCAGTCCCACGAAAATCTCCACGGCGTCCAGTTCCGCGGCCAAGGCCGCCAGGATGCGCACGTCAGTGTTCTTTTTCACGTTCCGCTGCAACGTGCGCAGCGGGGTCGCCAGGATTCCGTCGCGGTCGCAGACGGCCACGCCAACGCGGACGGTGCCGACGTCCACCCCGAGCTTCACACCCCGGGGATAGACGCCGGCCGCAGCAGCTTCAGACACGTAAGATCCGCTATCGCCGGGTAATGGCGTCCACGACGGCGCTGAGGGCAGCGCCGACCTTGGCGCCATCCGTGCCGCCGCCCTGGGCAACGTCGTCCTTGCCACCACCGCCGCCGCCGAGGATGCCCGCGGCGAGGCGCACCAGGGCACCGGCCTTGACGCCGGCAGCCCGGGCGGCTTCGTTGGTGGCGATCAGGATGACGGGACGGTCGTTGCTGACACCGGCCACCGCGACGGCGGCGGGCTCGGAACCGAGGCGCGTCCGCAGGTCCAGGGCCAGGCCGCGGAGGTCGTCCGCACCGCTGACCTGGCCGGCGTCGTGTGCGATGACCTTGACGCCGGCGGCGTCCTTGGCGGTGCCAACCAGCTGGCCAGCGGCGGCCGTGAGCTGCTCCCTGCGCAGCCGCTCGAGTTCCTTCTCCGCCGTCTTGAGCTTGGTCAGCGTGCTGGAGATCCGGTCCGCGAGCAGCCCGGAGGGAACCTTCAGCATCTCCGTAAGCTCAGTGACCAGGGCGCGTTCGGCGGCCAGGTGCCGGAAGGCGTCCATGCCCACGAAGGCCTCGACACGGCGGTTTCCCGAGCCGACGGACTGTTCGCCGAGCAGGGACAGGCTGCCGATCAGGGAGGTGTTCTCGACGTGGGTGCCGCCGCAGAGTTCGCGGGACCAGGCGCCGTCGATTTCCACGACCCGGACCTCGTTGCCGTAGTTCTCGCCGAACAGCGCCATGGCGCCGAGCGCCTTGGCCTCGGCGAGGCCCATAATCTTGGTTTCCACCCGGAAGTTGTTGCGGATGGCGATGTTGGAGACTTCCTCGATCTCGGACCGGGTGGCGGCGCTCAGGCCCTCGCCCCAGGCGAAGTCGAAGCGCAGATAGCCTGCCTTGTTGAACGAGCCGCGCTGCAGGGCCTCCGGGCCGAGGATCTGGTGCAGGGCCGCGTGGACGATGTGCGTGCCCGTGTGGGCCTGCTCCGCGGCGTGGCGGCGTTCCCGGTCCACGGCGGCCTGGACCAGCGAGTCGGACCCGATTTCACCCTCGCGGACAATCGCCTTGTGCACGCTGAGGCCCTTGACGGGGCGCTGAACGTCCAGGACCTCGACCACGAAGCCGTCACCGGTGATCAGCCCGGTGTCGGCAGCCTGGCCGCCGGCCTCGGCGTAGAACGGCGTTTCGGCCAGGACCAGTTCGATTTCGTCGCCCGTGGAGGCCTGGGCGACCTTCCGGCCGCCGGACAGGATCCCGCGGACCTTGGACTCGCCCTGGAGCTCCGTGTAGCCGGTGAAGACGGTCTCGCCGGCGGACAGCAGCTCCTGGAAGGCGCTGAGGTCGGCGTGGGAACCCTTCTTGCCCTTGGCATCGGCCTGGGCGCGCTGGCGCTGTTCGAGCATGAGCTTGCGGAACTCGGGCTCGTCGACTTTCAGCCCGGCTTCCTCGGCCATCTCGAGGGTGAGGTCGATCGGGAAGCCGTAGGTGTCATGCAGGGCAAAGGCGTCGGCGCCGGAGAGCGGCTGGTTGGCGGCCTTGGACTCCTTGACGGCGTCCTCGAGCCGGGCGGTGCCGGACGCGATGGTGCGCAGGAAGGCCTTCTCCTCGGCGTAGGCAATCCGGCTGATGCGCTCGAAGTCGGTCTCCACGATCGGGTAGACGCCCTTCATGGCGTCCCGCGAGGCCGGCAGCAGCTCGGGCAGGCAGGCTTTCTCGACGCCGAGCAGGCGCATGGAACGCACGGCGCGGCGGATCAGGCGGCGCAGCACATAGCCGCGGCCCTCGTTGGAGGGGGTGACGCCGTCGGCGATCAGCATGAGGGCCGAGCGGATGTGGTCGGCAACCACGCGCATGCGGACGTCGTCGGTGTGGTGCGGGTCATCGGCGGACTCTGCTGAGGTGTACTCCCGGCCCGAGAGGGCCGCGGCACGGTCGATCACGGGACGGACCTGGTCGGTCTCGTACATGTTCTCGACGTCCTGGAGGATCATCGCGAGACGCTCCATGCCCAGGCCCGTGTCGATGTTCTTCATGGGCAGCTCGCCGACGATGTCGAAATCCACCTTGGAGCGGACGTTGTCGATCTGGTACTGCATGAACACGAGGTTCCAGATCTCGACGTAGCGGTTTTCATCGGCGATAGGGCCGCCCTCGACGCCGTAGGACGGGCCGCGGTCGTAGTAGATCTCCGAGCAGGGACCGGCGGGGCCGGGCTGGCCGGTGGACCAGTAGTTGTCGGACTTGCCCATCCGCTGGATCCGCTCGGCCGGCATGCCGGTGTTCTTCAGCCACAGCTGCTCGGCCTCGTCGTCCTCTTCATAGACGGTGACCCAGAGCAGCTCAGGCGGCAGTCCGTACCCGCCGTCGTCCACGCTGGTGGTGAGGAGCTCCCACGCGAACTTGATGGCGTCTTCCTTGAAGTAGTCGCCAAAGGAGAAGTTGCCGCACATCTGGAAGAAGGTGCCGTGGCGGGCGGTCTTGCCGACTTCCTCGATGTCACCGGTCCGGATGCACTTCTGCACGCTGGTGGCCCGCTGGAAGGGGGCCTCTTCGCGGGCCGTCAGGTACGGGATGAACGGGACCATGCCGGCCACGGTGAACAGCAGGGAGGGGTCGCTGGAGACCAGGGAGGCGGAGGGCACGGCGGTGTGCCCCTTGCTGACAAAAAAGTCGATCCAGCGCTTGGTGATCTCCTGCGACTTCATGAGCTGATTTCTTACCCTTCAATATTCACTGCGTTTGTGGCCCGCGTCTGTGCTGCGCGGGACAAGCTGAGGTGGCACTGATCCGGGCCCCGTCAATCCGGGACTCCTTTTGGCAGGTGCCGACGTGCCGCGCCCTTAACGGGCACCGTACTTACTAATTCTCTCCCGGCTAGCGCCGGACCGCATCTCGGCGGGCTACGGCGCCGCCGGTGGCGATATCCGTAGCCGTGTCGATGCCCAGGGCGGAGCGGAGTTCCGCTTCCCGCTCTCCCATACCTTCGCGGACGGCGTCGGCGAAGTCGTACAGCCCGTCCGCCAGCCGTCCCACGGCACGGTTGAGTCCCTCTGGCCCAAGGGCGGACTGGGCTTCGGTGACCTTGCGGAAGGCGATGACGCCGATCGCGACGCCGATTCCCATCCAGATGATTCTGTTCATGTCAGGTTCTCCTGGATGGCTTAGCGGCTGCGCCGGCCGGTGGCCGGCTTTTTGCGGGTGGAGAGTGCGGAACGCACGCCGTAGCTGAACGCAGCCACCTTGATCAGCGGTGAGCCGACAGTGGCCGCCATGAGCGAGGACAGCGCCGAGATGTTGGCGGAGGCATCCGAGACGTTGGCGGAAATGCCGTCGACCTTCTTCAGCTGCTCGTTGGTGGTGGTCACCGTGGCGGTGACTTCGTCCATGAGCGGGGTGGCGCCGTCGCTGATGGACCGGATGGAAGTCCGCATTTCGTCGAACACTCCCCCGAGTTTCAGGATCGGCACGGCGAGCAGCAGGACCAGCAGTGCGAACACCCCTGCCGCGATCAGGCCGGCAATATCGCCACCAGACATAGACACTCATCTCCTTGAACTGCAGTGGATACCTGCGCGTTGCGTCGGGTTCCGACGGATTTTGCCGACAGTTTCTGCGTGCGCGCAGAATCGGCTCCCGGGGAACTCCCCCAAGTACCTTACATACAAAGAAGCCCGCGGCGCTTGCCACGGGCTTCTTTGTAGGTGTTGCCTTTGAGATTAGCGTGCGTAGAATTCCACGACGAGCTGCTCTTCGCAGGTCACGGGGATCTCGGAACGCTTGGGGCGGCGCACCAGGCGGGCCTGCAGGGCGTCAAGCTTGACGTCCAGGTAGGCCGGAACGATCGGCAGGACGTCGCGGTGAGCGCCGGCTGCTGCAACCTGGAACGGAGGCATGGTCTCGCTGCGGCTGTGGACGTGAACCAGCTGGCCCTCGCCGACGCGGAAAGACGGGCGGTCAACGCGGATGCCGTCAACGAGGATGTGGCGGTGCACAACCAGCTGGCGGGCCTGGGCGATGGTGCGGGCGAAGCCGGCACGCAGCACGAGGGCGTCGAGACGCATTTCGAGCAGTTCGATCAGGTTTTCACCGGTCAGGCCCTTGGTGCGGCGTGCTTCT
>JBKPBZ010000277.1:0-8433 GCA_046727115.1 Actinomycetota bacterium
TGCCGCTGCGGCCTTTCCCGACTGTTGGGCACCGACCCTTGGTTGGTGTCTCAATGGGTATTCGGCTGCTCGGAGGAAACGGATGGGTGCAGATGTGAAATTCTTTTTGGCCTCTTCACGACCGCTGGAAACCGCTGGAAACCGCTGGAAACGACGAGAACCCCGGTCCGAAGACCGGGGTTCTCTCTGTGCGCAAGGGGGGACTTGAACCCCCACGCCCGAAGGCACAGGAACCTAAATCCTGCGTGTCTGCCAATTCCACCACTCGCGCGCGGCGCCGTCGTCGTCCCGGGAAAAGTTCCCCGGCGGCGGTTCGCCAGGGTCCATTGTACCTATCAGGCGCCGAGTTTCAGGTCCCGGCGAAGTTTGGCGACGTGCCCGGTGGCCCGGACGTTGTACTGCGCGACGGTAACCTGGCCGTCGGCGTCGACCACGATGGTGGAGCGGATGAGGCCTTGGTAGGTCTTGCCGTAGTTTTTCTTTTCGCCCCAGGCCCCATATGCCTCGGCGACGGAGTGGTCCTCGTCGGAGAGCAGCGGGAAGGTCAGCCCTTCGGCGGCCGCGAACGCCGCAAGCTTCCCGACAGGGTCAGGGGAGATGCCCACCACGTCATAGCCTGCGGCCTGAAGCGCGCTTAGGGAATCCCGGAAATCGCAGGCCTGCTTGGTGCATCCGGGTGTGGAGGCCGCCGGGTAGAAATAGATCACGGTCTTCCGGCCCCGGAAATCGCGCAGGCTGACGTCCTGTCCTTCGGCGTTCTTGAGGGTGAAATCCGGTGCTGTGGCACCGGCGGTGAGTTGCTCAGGCACGGGTGTCTCCTTGATGAGGTGTGTCGTGAAGTGGCGTGACTATCCAGCGTAGTGAGCCGGTGGACGCCGGACGAATCCGCTGCTCGCTATACTCTTGGGTATGCCTGATATGGATCGCTGGCCCACGGGCCGCCTATTGTCCACGGCAGCACGTCTTGTAGAACACTCCTGGAACGAAAAATTGGGGGCCATTGGCCTGACCCATGCCGGGGTGATCGCCATGGAAGTGCTCTCGGCGAATGGGCCTATGACACAAGCCCAACTGGCCCAACTCGTCCGGGTCCAGGCCCAGACCATGGGCAAGACTCTAAGCCGGCTGGAAGCGCACGGCCACATTTCGCGGCAGCGCAGCACCTCCGACCGGCGCAGCCACGTGGTGTCCCTGACTGACCAGGGGCGACAGGCCGTCACGGCGGCCGCCGACATGGAACGCTCCGTGCTCGCCGCGACGCCCATTGACCCGGACCTGCTGCGCCAGGAGCTCCAGGCCGTGGTCAGGGTGCTGGCAACCAAGTCCGCATCCCCGGAGGTCAAGGCCATGGTCACGGGCGCCCAGCCGGGCGTCGCTGCGGCCCCGGGCGTCGCTACCGAGTCGGGCGTCGGCGCCGGGACCGCCCTCTGAATTAGCCGGCGGGCCGAGGGGCTGCATTTCCCGCAGGCCGAGCCGCCTGTTGCGGCGGCTTAGATCATCACTGCCGGGTTCGCCAGGGTGGCCGCGATGGCGGACATCTTGAGCCCGGTGAGCACCACGGTGAGCAAGATGATGCCGATCGTGGCCCACAGCGGGGCGAGTCCGCGCCGCGGGGCCACCTCGTGGACAATCACCGAGCGGCCAATCACGTAGAGCTCCCGGCTGAGGAACACCCACGCCCAGTGGAACGGCCGGACCACGCCGTCCTTGCGCAGCCGGTCCCAGTCCAGATACGCCAGGAGCGCGGAGACGCCGTAGGCCACGAAGCCGGTGGCCACCAGGAGTAAGTAGTGCTCCGTGAAGATCGACGCCGGATCAATGATCTGGACCTGCCGCGGCCCCACGGTGCGCAGCCGGAACACCGGGTTCCAGAACATGAGCAGAATGAGGGACACCAGCGGCAGGGCCACAATCGTCCAGATGAACGGGTTGTAGACCGGCGTCCGGTCACTGATGCGCCTACGCGGTGCCACCGGGTGGTGTCGGGCCGGTGCCGGCTGGAACTGGGGTGCGCTGAGGTGTCCGGTCCATGCCGAACCGTTCCACCACTGAAGCCGGCCGGAGCCGGCCGGGTCGGGATACCAGCCAGGGCCAGGGGCTGACGCGTTGGGCGGGACGGTCATGGCTGTACATCCTTTGCGGGGCATGGCGCGTGCGCTTGTTCAATTCACTTTCCGGTTCTACGACAGAGCGTACCGGGAGCGGCTGTGATAGGGGTGAGCGGCCGTTAGCGGCGGTGGCCGGAGTTGTCGAGACCCACGAAATGCGACAAACCGATGGTCCGTCCATGCCGGAAGTCCCTGAGGGCCCTTTCGGATTCGGGGTCCGAGCCGGCCTGCGTGCGCCTGGATTTCTGCCGCAGGTCACGGATGACTGTCGCGATCACAATGAATACGGCCGCCACGCCCAGGATGAGCAGCTCCATGATTCCCCCTTGTGTTGGGTCGAGTCTAACCAGGGCCTGTGGCGGCGGGAAGACCGCCTCGGGCCGACGGAAAGCCCCCAGCGAACATCTATGGCCGGCACGCCAGACGCCGTTCAGGCGGAAATGGGCGGCCGCGGAGTATCGACGCGCCACCGCTTCGGAGGGACCATTAAAGGGCAGTCACCATGAAGGAGGTCTGTGATGTGCTACCAGTACAACAAGGATTTCCGCCGGGATGCCAGGAAGGATGCCGCGCGGGAACCTGAGGAACGCCCGGAGCCCCGGGTGGAGGCAAAGGAAGGCAGGTTCTGGGGCTTCCCGCGCCGCAGCAAGGAGTTCACAGTCGAAGAGCCGGAGACGGTAGTTGACCGGCCCCGCGAAAAGGTCTGAGGCCACGACGTGACTCGACGGCCGCTGAACCCCACATTGACATGTGACGGTTCGGCGGCCGTTTCACGGTTGGGCCGGCCGGCGCAGGCCAATTGCTCCGGAGAGCCCGATGAGGAGGCCACCCAGTGCCAACAAGGTACCTGCGACGCTGAGCTGCCCGTCCGGTCCCGAATCGCCTTGCCCGGCCATAGTGCCCAGCGGTTGCCCCGTGGGATGGTCCTGGCCCACGTCCACCGCTGGGGGCGCGGAGGTCCCCTTTGTGACGGCTTTATCAGACGCCGTGGCCGGTGAAGGAGTGTTGTCTTGGTCCGTCGTTGGGACAGTGCCCGACGTCGGCGGCGCCGGGAGCTGCGCGGGCTCAGTCGGTTGCCCCCGGGACGGCCTTGCCGGCGGCTTTCGGGGAGGCGCTGGGGAAGGCGCGGCCCCTGAGGGTGGCGGGGCGGAGCTCCCGGGGACAGTCGGGCTGGGCGAGGGGGTGGCCGACGGCGGGCCTGGCGTCGGCGGGGCCGGGCAGAATTTCGCCGGGAGGAGGCCGGCTGGCCCGCAAGGATCCGCCGCTGCGGGCAGCGCCAGGACCAGCGGTGTTGCCCCGAGCACCAAGGCGACGGCGGATGCGTAACAGGCCTTCCGCGTGGAGTTCATCCTCACCATCGTAGGGTTACGCCGTCGGCCGGCCGGGAACCCAGGCCCGGTGAGGCTGCTTTTCACCGCCAAAAACGAACTGCCGCGAGGCATATTTGCCGGCAGCGTGTGCCGTCGTCACGGACGCCGAGGAAAGAGAGCGCACCGTTTACTGGCGCGACTATCCTGGCATCGCAGGAGTTGATCCCCACAAAATTCTGCAAGGACCCACGCCCGGGGAGGGCCTGGCCGCCGGGAAGGCCATGATCGCGGAGGTCCGGGCCGCGCTCACGGCGGAGCTTCAGCTGGAGTGGGCGCCCCCGCCCCCGCCGGGTGGGCGGGGTTTGAGCCGTTCGCCGGCCTGACGCCTCCGGCGCCCCTGGAAACCTAGCCGGGAAGGGCCTGGAGCCTCCCGTCTCCTGGCCGCCTCGGCAGGGCTCATACCGGTCACCGAATCTGGGCGGCCCAGCCGGTGGCTGTGAGGCGGTCGGCAGCCCCGGGGTCGTGGGCAGGCAGAATGACCAGATCGGGATGAATGGCCCGAAGAGAGTTGATTGCCCGCGTGGTGGCCAGCAGAGCCCTCCTTTTGCCGATGCCGGGAATCCGTTCGCGGCGCAGGAGGTCCTGCTCATAGGTGACGTCCCCGACCATGAGCAGTGGCGGCTTTCCATCACGTCGGACCAGGAGGGAAACGGATCCCGGCGTATGACCTGGCGTCGGAATCAGGACCAAGGAGCCGTCTCCGAAGAGGTCATGGGTGCTGCTGAACGGCCCGAGCGGCCGGCCCTGTCCCATCGGAAATTGCAGCAGGTTCCAGGACAGGCCCGGCAGGTCGATGTGGCGGCGCATCAACCCCTGGAGGGCTGCGTCGGGACGGTTGAGGGATGCCCACTCGGCGGCCGAGGCGATGATCTGGGCATGCCCTAGTTCGCGGAGGCCGCCGATATGGTCTTGATGGAGGTGCGATAGCACGGCCCAACGGACGTCCCCAATGTCGCAACCAATGTCGCCCAGTCGCCGGGTAAGTGTTTCCTGCTCGCCGATCTTGAAGCGCGCGAGCCTCCGGTAGAGGAAGCCGGGGATGCCGCCGGGGAAGTAGCTGCCGTCGGTGACGGAGGCGCGATCTTGGCCCGTGTCGAAAAGCACGAGTCCTTGGTCATGGTGGATCACGTAGACATTGATCGGGCGGGGTAGGGACCAGCCCCGGGCGGTGAGCAGCCACCAAAGCAGCGGGCTTCCATCAGCCTCGACGTGCTGCCTTCGGATCTCCACAACACCGGTGCTCACGACCGATACCGCCCCGACCGAGTTTGGCATGCGACTACCCTTCTGCAAGCCGATGATGCGTCGGGCAATCACATATCAACTGAACTGATCTTCAGCCCCTGCGTTTCCGCGTCCGGGCACGGCGCACGGCCAGGACGATGAAGACCGCTATGAATGCCACTGGCAGGAGCGCCAGCGGATTCCAGCCCTTAATGCTCATTTGGTTTCCCTTCTCGTCCGGTGCGTGACGCCGACGCCCGGACCGCCCATTACCTGTTGCTAAAGAAAATCACGAGGACGATGATGCCGCCAACAACGTCCAGCACGCCCAGGACTTTTCCGGCGGTGGCCTTGACCCCGGCCGCTTCGGCACGGCGAGCCATGATGAATGCCACGACACCCGCCGCGATACCAAACAGAAACAGCCCGATAACGCCGATGATGATGGAATTTCGACGGTACCTCCGTCCCTGCTGCAAGTGGAAGGCATCCGCCTCCGACTGTGCCGGGTCACCCAGTGGCATTGTTCCGTTATGAAGATCGTTCGATTCGCTCATGTCTATTCCCCCAATATTTTGGCCATTGTGGGCGCAATTGAGAGGCTACTACCTAATGGGTTTGCTCGGATAGGGCGAACATCGGAGGTGTAGCAGCCACAGGGCACAAACGAAGGGCGCACCTCTTTGTCGGAGGTGCGCCCTTCGCGTAGGTTCGGGTCAGTCCTTCTTGAAGGCGTCCTTGACCTTCTCGCCGGCCTGCTTCAGGTCACCCTTAGTCTGGTCAGCCTGGCCTTCGGCCTTCAGCCGGTCGTCGCCCGTGGCGTTACCGGCAGCTTCCTTGGCCTTGCCGCCTGCCTTCTCGGCAGCGTTCTCAATCTTGTCGCCTACTCCCATGGTGTTTCCTCCTCTGGTATTGGCAGCCGTTCGATCCGGCCGTAACCCATCCTAAGCATGCTTATGATCAAAATTTCAAGGGGGAGCGTATCCAGTCGGTTGAATAGAACCGGTGCGGCTGCTTGCATCACGCCGTCAGCCGGCTGGCAGGGATCCGGAGATCCGACTCATGCCGACCACCGAGGGGCGAAAGCGACTGGAGCCGCGGATGACTCGCGGCTCCTGGAAGTTCGGAGCCTGGTCCGTCCAGAGGACGATGAGGGCCACCAATGCGGAGGCATCGATCTACCCTGTCAGCGCCGTTCCTAACGGCGTAAACTCGGCCCGTGCCGGCCCTGTCCGCGGGACCCGTCCGCCCGGCCGGCAGCCGCATATAGAGGAGTCCGCCATGGCTGTCCTGACCAATAGTCTCGTGACCGGTATGACCCGGGAACAATACGAAGGAATCGCCGCAGTCCTCATCGACAAGCTCAAGGCCACACCCGGATTTATCGCCCACTACGCCTGGGAGACCGAAGGCGGGATGACCGTGGTGGAAATCTGGGAGACTGCCGAACAGCACGATGCCTGGTTCGAGAACTATGTCAAGCCACACCTGCCGGTGGAGGTCAACCCGGAGAAACACGATCTGGTGAACAAAGTGACGGCCTAGTCCGGTCGGGGGACTACAGGTGCTGGTACGTCCGTTCCAAGGACCGCGGGAACCCGGTCAGGGGAGGCTGCTTCTCGCCAACAAAAAAGAAACCCCGCCCCGCTGGCCGCTAGGCCTGCAGGACGGGGTTTCTCTGTGGTGCACCCCCCGGGACTCGAACCCGGAACCCATTGATTAAGAGTCAATTGCTCTGCCAGTTGAGCTAGAGGTGCAGCTGTTGTTTCGTTCCCCGCGGGCTTTTTATTTCCCTCGTTGTTCTCCGCAACGACATGAAACTCTACACGAGATTGGCTGTCCTGTGAAATCGAGGGGTGCGGGGCAGGTGCGGCTAGCCATGAAGGTCCAAAAACAGCGCAAAATCGGGGTTTTGGCCGTTGCTGAGGAGCCACAGCCGGCCGTCAGGGGCCAGTGAAACGTTGCGCACCCGGCCGTACTTTCCCGTGAAATAGCTCACAGGTTCTTCGGCGAATTCCCCCCGGAGGGGAACAACCCAGAGTCTCTGGCCGCGCAGGGCGCCCAGGTAGGCGGTACTGCCGACTATTTCCAGTCCGCTGGGGGACGATTCCGCCGTCGACGGCCACACCACCTTGGCGTCCAGGAAGCCGGAGCGGTGCGGCGCGCCCGTTACGTCCGGCCAGCCGTAGTTGCCGCCGGGCACGATCAGGTTGAGTTCGTCGTCGACGGTGGGGCCGAACTCGCTGGCCCACAGCCGGCCCGCGCTGTCCCAGGCCAACCCCTGGACGTTCCTGTGGCCAAGGCTGTAGACCGGGTTCTCGCCGAACGGGTTTCCCGGCGCCGGCCGGCCCTCCACGGTGAGCCGGAGGATCTTTCCGCCCAGGGCCGCTCTGTCCTGCGGCTGGTTGCGGCGCTGCGAGTCGCCCGTCCCCACATAGAGGAAACCGTCGGGCCCAAAGCGGATCCGCCCGCCGTTGTGCGTGCCGGCCTTGGGAATCCCCGTGAAAACGGGTTGCGGGGCGCCGAGCTCCAGCCGGCCGCCGCGCTCCTCCAGCCGCATGCGGGCGATTCTGTTGTCGGCCGCCGCGGTGAAGTAGGCGTAGAGGTACCGGTCCGCGGCAAAGTTGGGGGAAAGGGCAAGACCCAGGAGGCCACCTTCTCCGCCGGGTACGACGCCGGGCACCTTGCCGAGCGTACCCAGCTGCCCGCCCTTGATGGTCCTGAGCAGTGCGGTGTCGCGCTCGGAAATGATGGCGGTGCCGTCCGGCAGGTAGACAGTGGACCACGGCAGGTGCAGCCCGTCTGTGCGGCCGGCAACGGTGGGCTCACGCGGTGTGGCCGCTGGGCTTGCTGGGCCGGAGCCGGTCGCGGTGGCATCTCCTGACTGAACCACCGGCGAGGTTGGCCCGCCACCGGTACAGGCGCCTAAGAACAACAGCGCAACGACCAGGGCGGCGGCCCGGGCCGCCGCCCTGGTAAAAGGGCGCCTGCTGAAGAAGCGACTGTTACGGAAACGCGGGAGCATCGACGGACGGGATGAGATGGGACGCCGGCCTGGGCCGCCAGCTACTGCCGCGTCCGGCGCGGCGGCCGGAACCCGGCCGCTTCGGCGTGCGCCACGGAGGCAAACCACACCTCTGCCCGGGTTTCCTCATAGGCTGGGCTGGTCTCGTCGTGGTAGACCATGGACGAGGCGTTGCCCTTGACGGTGAAACCGGCAGGGCCGCTTCCGTCGGCTGCCGGAGCCGCGGACCCCTCGCCGTAGGGCTGCTCAGTGGCGAGATGGCCGCTGGGCTCGGCCGTGTGGCTTGCGAAGGACCCGGCAGTTGCGGACGAGCCTGCCGTCTGCGTCGTTTCTGCATCAGCGGGCGACGCGGGGTGCGACCCGGGGGCGGCCGCGGGAGGCATCGCGGTGCCGGTGCCCGTACCGGCGTCCGTTTCTTCCACGGCTTCGGCAGCTGCCGATTCCGCACCGGGCAGGGTCGGCGCGTGGGGCTCGGTGTATTCAGGGTGGTGGACCGGCTGGGCCGCCGCGGCTGCCGGTTCTGCTGCCGCACCGGGTTCCGCCGTCGCAGCGTGTGCGCCGTGGGCCGGTTCAGGGTGGGCCGCTGGAGTATGCGTCTCCGCCGGCGGGGCGGTCTCGGACCATTGGGTCTCCCATTCAGCACTGCCCGGGGTGCCTGCTACTTCCGGAGCCTGCGCGGCGGCCGTGGGCTCGGGCGCCCTGGGGG
>JBKPBZ010000278.1:0-14015 GCA_046727115.1 Actinomycetota bacterium
CTGAGACCCCAGAACCCCCGGCCAGCACCGCGGTTCCGTCCGGCTCAGCCGCACCCCCGCTCCGCCCCCGGCTCGCCGTGGCGGCCGCACTCACCGTCCCGGTGCTCGCGATCTCGATGATCCCGGCGCTGCAGTTCCCGAACTGGGGCTGGGCGGCCGCCGTCCTGGCCCTGCCGGTGGTCACGTGGGCGGCGTGGCCGTTTCACCGCGCCGCGGCCGTCAACGCCCGGCACCTGGCCTCGACCATGGACACCCTGGTATCAATCGGCGTGATTGCTGCCTACGCGTTCTCGGCCGGCCAGCTCCTCGCCGACCCGCGCATGACCGAACACCCGGCAGCGGAGGGCATGGGCTCCGGCGGCCTGTATTTCGAGGTCGCCTCCGTCGTCACCACGTTCCTGCTGCTCGGCCGCTACCTCGAGGCCAATGCCAAACGGAAGGCAGGCGACGCCCTCAGGGCACTGCTGGACCTGGGGGCAAAGGACGCGACCGTCCTGCGCGGCGGCACCGAGCACAAGATCCCGGCCGACCAGCTGGCCGTCGGGGACGTGATGGTGGTCCGCCCCGGCGAGAAGATCGCCACCGACGGCGTGGTCCTCGACGGCTCCTCGGCCGTGGACGCCTCCCTCGTGACCGGCGAATCAGTGCCGGTGGAAGTTGGCCCGGACAGCCAGGTCACCGGGGCCACCATCAACACCTCCGGCCGGCTCGTGGTCCGCGCCACCCGGGTCGGAGCCGAAACGACCCTGGCCCAGATGGGCCGCCTCGTCTCTGCGGCGCAGACCGGGAAAGCACCCATCGCCCGGCTCGCTGACCGCATCAGCGCCGTCTTCGTACCGGTTGTCCTGGCCATCGCCGCCCTCACGTTCGGGGCCTGGCTGATGGCGGCCGGACCGGGCGCGGGCCCCGACGACGTCCGGGCGGCCTTTACCGCCGCCGTCGCGGTGCTGGTCATCGCCTGCCCCTGCGCCCTAGGGCTGGCCACGCCGGTGGGGCTGCTCACCGGAACCGGCCGCGGCGCCCAGCTCGGCATCCTGATCAAGGGGCCGCAGGTCCTCGAAGACACCCGGACGGTGGACACGATCCTGCTGGACAAGACCGGGACCGTCACCACGGGCCGGCTTGCCGTGGATGGCGTCCAGGGCTTTGGGCCGCACAGCGAAGCCGAGGTCCTGCGCCTCGCGGGGGCCGTGGAAAACGCCTCCGAGCACCCGATCGCGCGGGCCATTGCCACAGCGGCGCTGGCCGCAGGGAATTTGAACAACGACGGCGCCGGCCACCCCGCCGTCGCCGGCTTCCGTTCCGCGCCAGGCGGCGGCGTCCAGGGCACCGTGGACGGCCGGCTGGTCACGGCCGGGCGGGCCGGCTGGCTGCTGGAGCTCGGCATCGCCACGGCCCCGGCACAGCGGGAGGCGCTGGCCGCCGCCGAGGACTCGGGCGCCACGGCCATCTGGGTAGCCGTCGACGGCGAAGCCGCCGGCATCATCCGGCTGCGGGACACCGTCAAGCCCGGCTCCGCAGCCGCGGTCACCCGGCTCCGGGAACTCGGGCTCCGGCCGATCCTGCTGACTGGCGACAACGCTGCCGTGGCCGCGCAGGTGGCGGCCGCCGTCGGGATCAGCCCGGACGACGTCTTCGCGGGTGTGCTTCCGGAGGGCAAGGTCGACGCCGTGCGGAAACTGCAAGCGGCCGGCGCCACTGTGGCGATGGCCGGGGACGGGGTCAACGACGCCGCTGCGCTGGCGCAGGCGGACCTGGGCATCGCGATGGGCTCCGGCACCGACGTCGCCATCGAGGCCGCGGATCTGACGGTCATGGGCAACGACCTCGGGCAGGTGGCGCAGGCGATCGAGCTGTCCCGCCGGACGCTCGGGACCATCAAGACGAACCTTTTCTGGGCGTTCTTCTACAACGCCGTAGGGATCCCGGTGGCGGCCCTGGGCCTGCTCAACCCGATGATCGCCGGCGCCGCGATGGCCGCCAGCTCGGTGCTGGTGGTGGCCAACTCGCTGCGGCTGCGCAGCTTCGGCAGCTAAGCCGGCCCTCGCCCGGGCGGCGCCCCTGGCTCAGGCCGCACCGTAGCGGACGGCAGCCCGGGCCTTGGCCTTGGCGGCTTCCTCCGCGCGGTCCTTGGCCGGGGCGTGGGTCACCAGGGAGTCGAGCAGGTGCTGCGTCGCGTGGGCAATCTCGTGCACCGCCCGGTTGAAGGCCTCTTCGTTGGCCTTGGACGGCTTGGTGCTGCCGCTGATCTTGCGCACGTATTGCAGCGCCGCGGCCTCCACCTCGGCGGAGGTGGCATGGGGCTCAAAATTGTGGAGGGTCCGGATGTTTCGGCACATATCTCCATGCTAGGTGCCTTCGGGCCAGGGAACGAGGGGCCCTGGGTGAGAATGCTGGCACCAGGCAGGCAGGCCTGCGCGGGCCAAGGCGCGTAGCCTACGGCACCGGCTCGCAGTCGTTCGCGTGGTCCAACGCTGCCGCAGCGGTGCCGGCCGGGGCCCGGAGCTCGTCCAGCCGGACCAGCACCACGCCCCCGACAATCAGCAGCCCGCCCAGGAGCTGGACGGGTCCGGGCAGCTCGCCGAGCAGCAGCCACGCCCAGATAACGGCGAACAGCACCTCGGTGAGCGAGACAAAGGAGGCCACTTTCGACCCTAGCGCCCGCGCGGCGACAATGCCGGACACGTACGCCACCACCGTGGCCAGGACCACGAGTCCGCCCAGCGCCACCCACCACGGGGTGACCCAGGGCCCGAGGCGGGTGTCGGCGGTGCTGAAGGCCATGGGCAGCAGCCCGGTAGCCGCGGTCAGCCACATGACGATCGCGCCCACCATGAGCCCGCTGGAGGCCAGGACGATGGGCGGGAGGGTGTCGTTTTCCTTGGCAGTGATGAAGAAATAGATGGCGAGGCAGACGGCGGCCGCGATCCCCCACAGCACGCCGATGAGGTCGACCTTCACGGCTCCCGTGAGATCCAGGACCAGGACCAGCCCGCCGAGGGACAGGAGCGTGCCGGCAATGGTCAGCGGCCGCGGCCGTTTCCGGCTGGCGGCCCACAGCCAGAGCACGATCAGGACCGGTGCGAGGTACTCCAGCAGCAGGGCGACACCGACCGAAAGCCGGGACACGGCGTTGAAGTAGAACAGCTGGCAGGCGGCGACCCCGATGAATCCGAACAGCACGACGGTCAGCCAGTTGTTCCGGAGCTGGTGCCACCGCCCGCGCAGGGCCAAAACCGCCGGGACGGCCAGAATCAGGGCCGCGCCCGTAAGCCGGGCAGTGACGGCCGCGCCGGGTGTCCAGCCCGTCTCCAGGAGCGCCTTGGCAAATGATCCGGAGAGCCCGAACACCGCGGATGAAAACAGGGCGACCCCCAGGCCCGAGGCCATGAAGCCCGACGCCGCGCCGGCCTGCTTGGCCCCCTGCCCGGCGCCCGGCCTCGCGCCCTGCGTGGCGCCGGCCGGTTCGGAGGCAGGCCGCGGGACGGCGAGGTCTCGGACCGGGGCGGCGGCGGGGCGTTGGGGGGCAGACACGGCAATCTCCTGTCAGGAGTAAAGTAGGGTTATGGTCATGACATTACGCCCGTACGAGGTAAGGAGTCAAGATGGTTTTTGCCCCTGACACGGAAGTTGCCCTGCGTTCTGTGGTCAACCTCATCAACACCGCGGCCAACGGCGAGGAACACTTGGCCACCACCAAGGATCTGGATGACTTCCTGGAGGCCGAGGGCTTCACCGGCTCCCGGACCCGGGACGAGGCCGAGTTGGCCAGCGTGCGGCGCCTGCGCGGCGAGCTCGCCGAGCTCTGGCTAGCGGACGAGGCCACTGCCGCGGAGACCGTGAACCGGCTGCTCCGCGAGGCCCGGGCACTGCCCCAGCTGGTCAAGCATGATCCCTGGGACTGGCACCTGCACGCCACCACCCCTGAGGCGCCGCTGGCCGACCGGATGAGCACCGAAGCGGCCATGGCGATCGTTGACGTGATCCGCAGCAAGGAAATGGACCGCCTGCTGGTGTGCGCCGCGGATGACTGCGACGCCGTCGTGCTGGATCTGAGCCGCAACCGCTCGAAGCGCTACTGCGACACGGGCAACTGTGCCAACCGTGCACACGTGGCCGCATACCGGGCCCGGAAAGCCGCGTCCTGACGGCGACGGCCTTCCCTGCTGAGACTCCGCGGCTACGCCTGCAGGGTTAGGTCGTGCGCTATTAGGGCTGGGCCGTTAGGCCTGCGGGCCGCCGTCACGGGAATCACCGGGGCCGGCCTCGGGGCGGGGCCGCGCCGAAGGGCCACCGTGGCCGGAGGACGGGCGCCTGGAACTGAGGTTGACGCCCGAGCCCTTGCCCAGGTCCTCGGGGTTGTCCTTGTGGCTCATCGCGAGCATGGCGGCCACCACCAGGATCACAATGAACGCGATCCCGGCGCCGATGAGCGCGAGGTCGAACCGGGGTGAGCGGGCGCTGCCGCCCGAGGCGAAGATCAGGACGCCGAAGAACACCACCACGGCCCAGAACGCGGAGAACATGAGCGGTCCCTTGACCGATGTCCGCAGGCTGCGGGACGCTCCGGGTTTCTGCTGTGCCAAGGTGCTTTCCTCCTGCAGCCCGCGCGGGGAAGCGTGGCTGTCTTGTTACCTTAATTGTTCTACGCCGGGTAGAACCTGTCCGTACTAGTTTACGGCCTCGGCGGAATCGCCCGGAGCATCATGCCGCAGGGTCAGCCCGGACAGCATCCACAGGACGCCACTGATGATGGCTCCGCCGCCCGCAACGCCGAGGAGTGCGTGCGGGCCGAGGCCGATGAAGAACGGCAGCGCGATTGCAGTGCCCAGCCCGATCACGCCGGAGGCGATCCAGTCGCGGGCCAGCACGGACCGGCCGCGGGCGGAAATGCCTGCGAAGAGCTCTGCGGCGCCGGCAACGCCCAGACCCACGGCCGCGATCGTTCCGAAGACGAGTGGGGCGGGGATCAGTGCCACGGCCGCGCCGGCTCCGGCCAGGGCTGCTCCGCCGGCGGAGAGGATTTTGCCGGCGCCTTCCCGGGGCCGGAATCCGGTCTTGGGTACGGTCCAGAGCATCACCACACCGGTCGCCAGCAGGTAGAGGCCGCCGGCCCAGCCCATACCGGTCTCGGACGGGGCGGCCCAGAATACGGTTACCGCACCAAACACGAGCGCAACGGCCGCCCTGACCAGCACGGGCTTCCAGAGGTCGGCCGCGGCGCGGATGGCAGGGGTCGCGTCAGGCGCTGCGGGAAGAGTCACCCGTCCAGTTTAGTGCGAAGCCGCTACTGCGCGTGCCGGCGGGCCGGGTCAGCGCACTTAGCCCGCGCCGAGCACCATCCACTTCTCCGTCCGGGCCCGGAGGCCGAGCGTCAGCGCGCGCGCCGCCATGTAGCCCACGGAGAAGGCGGCCCACAGCCACAGCAGTCCCGTGCCGGCGCTGGCACCCGAATACCCCACGGCCAGCAGCAGGGGCAGGTAGGCCGCGAGATTGACGACGCCGGCGATCGCCAGGTAGCGGGCGTCGCCCGCGCCGATCAGGACGCCGTCGAGGACGAAGACGTAACCGGCCAGCGGCTGCCCGGCGGCGAGCACCCAAAGGGCTAGTGTCAGCGCCCCCCGGACTTCGGCGTCGGGCGTGAAGAGGGCGCCCGCCCACGGCGCCGCCGCAGCCAGGACGATCCCGGTCAGGACGCCGAAGCCGAGCCCCCACCGCGTCATGGTGCGCGTCAGCGCGCGTGCCGCCACCGGCCGGGCCGCGCCGAGTTCCTTGCCGATCAGGGCCTGGGCCGCGATCGCAAGGGCGTCCAGCGCGAAGGCGAAGAACGTGAAGATGGTCATGGCCAGCTGGTGTGCGGCGAGATTGACGGGACCCTGGGCGGTCACCACCACCACCGTGGCCAGAATCGCGATGCGAAGGCTGAGCGTGCGCAGCATCAGCCAGGAGCCCACCCTGGTGAGGGCACGGATGCCGCGCCAGTCCGGCCGCAGGGGAACCCCGTTGTTGCGGGCGTTGCGCCGGACGATCAGCACATAGACGGCCGCCATGGCCCACTGCGCGATGCTCGTGCCCACGGCCGAGCCGGTCACGGACCAGCCCAGCCCGTAGACGAGGACCAGGTTCAGCGCGATGTTCAGCGTGAAACCCGCGGCGGCGACGATCAGCGGGGTCCGGGTGTCCTGGAGTCCGCGCAGCACCCCGGTGCCCGCGAAGATGAGCAGCATCGCCACGAGGCCGGGCATGGACCCGCGCAGGTAGTCCACGGCAAATCCATGCACCTCACCGCGGGCGCCCATCAGTTCCAGGATTGGCCCGGCGGCCAGGAACCCGGCGGCCGCCAGGACGAGTCCCAGCAGGAGCGCCAGCCAGACGCCGTCGCGTCCGGCGGCGAGGGCCTTCGCCAGCTGGCCGTTGCCGATGGCCCGCGCCACGGCCGGCGTCGTGGAGTAGGCGAGGAACACCATGAGTCCGACAGCCGTGTGAAGGACCGCCGATGCCAGCCCGACCCCGGCCAGCTCGGCCACGCCAAGATGGCCCACGATCGCCGAATCCGCGAGCAGGAACAGCGGCTCGGCGATCAGCGCGCCGAAGGCCGGCACGGCCAGGCGCAGGATCTCCCGCCGGTGGCCCGTAGACGGTGGCAGGGTCGTGGACAGCGGCGGGGAAGGATGCACGGGCTTAACCCTAGCCGGGCCGATGAATCGTCGCCGGGCGACTTTTAGTTGACATTTCAACTAAAAGTCGGGAAGACTTGATCGTGAACGCAACCGAAGCCGCGGCATCAACAAGCCGCGACGCCTCTATTTACGAAACGGTATTCCCATGAACCAGCCCGCAATGACCACCTCCGCCCGAACCGTCCTGCGCGTCATCGCAGGCTTCCTGTTCGCCGCCCACGGCTGGCAGAAGTTCTCCGAGTTCACTATCCCCGGCACCCAGGCTGCCTTCACCCAGATGGGCGTTCCGGCGGCGCAGGTTGCCGCCCCGGTGATCGCGACCCTGGAACTGGCCGGCGGTATCGCCCTGATCCTGGGCGTCCTGACCCGCGTGTTCGCCGTCCTCCTCGCCGTGGACATGCTCGGTGCCCTGTTCCTGGTCCACGCCTCCGCTGGAGTGTTTGCCGCGACCGGCGGTTACGAACTCGTCCTGATCCTTGCTGCCGCCGCCCTGGCCGTGGCCCTGGTCGGCGCGGGCAAAATCTCCGTGGACAAGGCGCTCTTCGGCCGCGCCAACTCGAAGCTCCGCGTCCTGGCCTAAGGCATTCACGGCCGAACTCAAGGCCTGCAGCGCGCGACGGCGGGCGGTCACCTCCTGGTGGCCGCCCGCCGTCGCGTGTCTTGCGGGTTATGGCGTCCCGGACCCCGATTGTGTCGCCGGCCCGCGGCGCCTGCCGGGCCTTTCAGTAAACTCGCAGCATGAGCGATAACACGCCCAATTCCGTGACCCTGCGCTTCCTGGCGGCCCCCACCGATGTCGGCCACAGCGGCTCGGTCGACGCCGGCACCGTGCTCGAGTGGGTGGACAAGGCTGCCTACGCTGCCGCCGTCGGCTGGGCAAAGTCCTACTGTGTCACGGCCTACGTGGGGAACATCCACTTCGCGGACCCGGTCAACAGCGGCGACATGGTGGAGGTCGAGGCCACGATCGTGTACACCGGGCGGTCCTCGATGCATATCCGCACCGTGGTGTCCTCAGGCGACCCCAAGGGCGGACCGGCCACCATGCGCAGCCAGTGCATCGTGATCTTCGTGGCCGTGGGCGCGGACGGCAAGCCCACCCCGGTGCCGCAGTTTGAACCGGTGACGCCGGAAGAAATCGAACAGCGGGACGACGCGCTGGCCCGGATCAAGGTCCGCGAGGAGATCGTCCACGCCATGAGCGGGCAGGAATATACCGACGCCGGCACGGCAGAGCGCGTGGTGCTGCGGTTCATGGCGGCGCCCACGGACGTGAACTGGGGCGGCAAGGTCCACGGCGGCATCGTCATGAAGTGGATCGACGAGGCGGCCTACGTCTGCGCCTCCCGCTACTGCGGGAAGGACACCGTGGCTGTGTTCTCCGGCGGCGTGCGGTTCTACCGGCCGCTGCTGATCGGCCACGTCGTGGAGGTGGAGGCCCGGCTGGTCTACACGGGCACCAAGGGCATGCACATCGCCGTCCATGTCCGGTCCGGGGATCCGAAGGGGCGCGAGTTGAACCTCACCACCTATTGCCTGACGGTCATGGTCGCCCGCGACGAGACCGGCACATCGGTCCCGATTCCGCAGTGGGTGCCGGTGTCCGGGGAAGACGTCCGGCTCCACGCCCACGCCCGCGAACTGCTGGAGATCCGCGGCCGGGCGCCGGGGAACCGGCTGCCCAACCACCTGCTCGCGGCAGGCGGGGGCTAGGGCCGGCTAGAAGCCGCCGCCGCCGCCGGCATCTGCCGCCATGTTGGCAAACCGCGAGTAGTGACCCTGGAAGGCCACCACAATGTCCTTCGTGGGGCCGTTACGGTGCTTGGCGATCAGGATGTCCGCCTCACCGGCACGCGGGGACTCCTTGTCATAGACGTCTTCGCGGTGCAGCAGGATCACCATGTCGGCGTCCTGCTCGATGGAGCCGGATTCGCGCAGGTCAGAGACCATGGGGCGCTTGTCCTGGCGCTGCTCGGAGCCACGGTTCAGCTGCGACAGCGCGATCACGGGCACCTGGAGTTCCTTGGCCAGGAGCTTCAGGGCGCGGGAGAACTCGGAAACTTCCTGCTGGCGGGATTCCACTTTCTTGCCCGAGCTCATGAGCTGCAGGTAGTCCAGGATCACCAGTTTGAGGTCATGCTGCTGCTTCAGTCGCCGGCATTTGGCACGGATTTCCATCAGCGACATGTTGGGGCTGTCATCAATGAACAGCGGGGCATCGTTCATGCGGCCCATAGTGGTGGCGATCTTGGACCACTGCTCGTCTTTGATGGTGCCCTTGCGGAGGTCCTGGAGACCGATGGTGGCCTCGGCGGACAGCAGGCGCATGGCGATCTCGTTGCGGCCCATTTCGAGCGAAAACATCACGGTGGCGAGGTTGTTCTTGATAGCGGCCGAGCGGGCGAAGTCGAGTGCGAACGTGGACTTGCCGACAGCCGGGCGGGCGGCGATGACAATCATCTGGCCCGGGTGCAGGCCGTGGGTCAGTTCGTCGAGCTCGTAGAAGCCGGTGGGCACGCCGGTCATTCCCTCGCCGCGGTGGCCCGAGGCCTCGATCTCGTCAACGGTGGACTCCATGACGTCCTTGAGGACCACATAGTCCTCGGCGGTCCGGCGTTCGGCGACTGCGTAGACCTCGGCCTGGGCCTGGTTGACGAGGTCTTCGACTTCGCCGTCCTGTCCGTAGCCGAGCTGGACAATTTTGGTACCGGCGTTGACCAGGCGGCGCAGGACCGCGCGTTCGCCTACGATTTCGGCGTAGTAACCGGCGTTGGCGGCTGTGGGGACGGTCTGGATGAGTTCGTGCAGGTAGGCGGGTCCGCCGATCCTGTTGATCTCGCCGCGCTTGGTCAGTTCGTCCGAGACCGTCACGGCGTCAGCAGGTTCGCCCCGGCCATAGAGGTCGATGATGGCCTCGTAGATGGTTTCGTGCGCCGGACGGTAGAAGTCCTGGCCACGCAGGATCTCGACGACGTCGGCGATGGCGTCCTTGGACAGCATCATGCCGCCCAGGACTGACTGCTCCGCGGGGATGTCCTGCGGGGGCTTGCGGCTGCCCTCGGCTCCCCGCGTACCCTCGACCGAGTCCAGATGCGTAACTGACAAAACTGCCGTCCTTCATTGTGTGCCGCGGCGGATGTCTGTTCGCCGCGGCGCGTATGCCCAGTGCCTTGAGGCCCTGCGCCTTGGTACCCAGTGCTGTACTGCCCAGTGCTGTACTGCCTACTGCTGTATGCCCAATTGCTGTACTGCCCAAGGACGAACCCGGCACATGCCGGCCGCTCCATTCTTATCAATGAGCTCCGACAGTTCGCGCCGGTCCGGTCCGCCGCCGTTATCCACAGCGTTGGTGCGGCCGCATGCCACCCGGATCCGGGGGCGCGGGCCCTGGTTGGCACAACCTGGCGACCGCAGGTTTTCCGCTTCCCAGGCCCGATATCCTGCAACGTTATCCGCCGATCGGTCAGGCACCAACCCGGCCGACCCGCTGCCCTGTGGATAACCTGTGCACTAGTGCCAGATGCTTGTGCACAGTCTGTGGGTAGAGCTGTGGATAGAAAAAAAGTTAGGCCCGTAATCCGTACTTGACCTGCGGAAACATTGGATTCATCTTGTGGACACAAAACATTTTCCGGCAAGCTTCATCCACAGCCTGCACCTTCCGGCTGGGGATAGCCGCGGCCCCGGAAGCCACATTTGCCGCCCAATGTGCACATTTTGTGACCGGACTCATGCCGTCGCGCTGAATTGACGCCGGCCGCGGCGCACTGTACGCGGGGTGCGGAACATGCTGTGGATAATGGCGATCTGGCATAAGCTCTAAACATGGGCGATGTACTGCTAGTCATGTTGCCTGCCCTCATTCTGGCGGCGGTGCTCTGGGCGGTGACCACGGCCTTGAAGCCGCGGAATTTCGGCATCTCCGACGCGGAGCGCTACCAGCGGGAACTGGCGGTGAAGTCCCTGGCCCACTACGCGGCGCAGGTTCAGGCGGCCGAGTCCGCCCGCGCCCGGGTTGAAGCGACCACGCGCCCCAGCCAAAACTCCCAGCAGCAGTCGCAGCAGGCCGACAACGCTCGGTCCGCCCTGCTGGCCCGGATCGGTTCCGCCCCCGCAGGGACGCGCCACGGCCGCGAGGACGCCCTGCTCGCCGTCGGGCATCTGAGCCCCCAACTCCTCCTGCAACTCCAGTCACTGGCCCGCGACGGCCAGAAGACGAAGGCCGCCCGGCTGCTGCGGCAGTCGACCCACACGGACTTCAAGACCGCAAAGAATTACGTAGATCGGCTGTAGCACATGGACTCCATGCTCATTCCCGTACTGATCCTGGTGCTCGTGGCCGCCGGCGTGCTGATGGTGCTCCGCGCCTGGAGCCGCCGCGGCGATCGCCCCAGGCCGGCACCCATGCCGCAGCCGGGCCCTGACTCGGCGGAGCTGGCGCGGTCGGCGGCGGCAAGGCTCACCCAGGAGCAGCACAGGCAGCTGTACGCCCTGATCGCGCAGGGGCAGGCCATGGCCGCCATCAAGGTGTACCTCGAGGCCACGGGCGAGGGCCTGCGGGCGTCCCGCGACGCCGTCGCCGCACTGGCGGAGCACCCCCAGCCGTTCCGCGCCCCGGCGGCCGCACCGGAGGCCGTTCCGGACGAGGACGACGTGCCACAGCGGTTCGCCTACCGCTACCGCGCGATCGCCAGCAAGGGTGATGTCACACGCGAGGTGAGCAGCAACATGCTCAATGATGAGATCTACGGGAGGATCCGCACCCTGGCCAAGAGCGGCGACACCGAGGCGGCAGCGACAGCCCTGACCCGCCACTCGGATATCTCCATGAAGCAGGCCAGGGAATTCATCGCACTGCTCGGCGACTGACACAAGGTCCGGGGCCGGACTCAGTGCCTCCATCGCCTCCATCGCCGCTGCCGGGGAGGGCGCGGGGCCGGGGAATCCGCGGGGCTAGAAGTCGAAGAGGTCCCCCAGCCAGCCTTCCTTCTTCTTGGGACGGCGTCGGTCATCGTAACGCGGCTGCTGATACCCCGCCTGTTCAGAACGCGGACGGTCGCGGCGCTCGTCGTACCTGCGGTCGTCATAGCGGCGGTCGTCGGGGCGCCGGTCATCCCGGCGCGGGTCGAGGTTGTACAGCGGCGGCGGAATGTGGCCAGACACCGTAGGTGGGAAAGTTGCAGGTGGGAACGCGGCCGGCGGCTGCGGCGCGGCCGGGACGGCTGCTGCCGGGCCCAGGGACTCCGCCGCACGGTCGATGATCTTGTCCAGCTCCCCCCGGTCCAGCCACACTCCACGGCATTGCGGGCAGTAGTCGATCTCCACACCGCTGCGTTCACTCATGATCAGGTCAATAGAATCCACGGGACACTTCATGTCCCGTGCAACGAGCGGGCCGCCGAAAAGGTTCGGAAGGCGCTGTAGGTTCGGAAGGCGCTGTAGGTCCGAAAGGCCCGGCAGGCCTACCGCTGGCCGGTGATTCCGGCGAGCAGCTGCTCAAACGGCAGGGATTCCAGCGCGGCCGGCTTCTGCTGCGGCCCCGAGTCCTGCAGCAGGCCGACGAACTCCCCCGCCGCCCGGTCCACCCGCACCGAGAGCGGCGAGCCGCCGTCGTCGTCGTTATTTCCCCAGTCCTGCGGCCCGGCGAAGACCGCGGTGGCGGCGATCCGGGTGCGCAGGTAGGTGAAGAGCGGCCGCATCGCGAAGTCCAGCACCATCTGGTGCCGGTCCGTGCCGGCGGTGGCCCCGAGCAGAACGGCCTTGCCTTCCAGCGCCTTGGGATCGAGCACGTCGATGAAGGACTTGAAAAGCCCGCTGTAGGAGGCGCTGAACACGGGGCTGACGGCGACCAGGCCGTCAGAGGCCTCGACGCCGGCGATCACGTCGGCCAGCCGGGGAGCCGCGTAGCCGGTCACGAAGTTGTTGGCGATGTCCACGGCGAGGTCCCGCAGCTCCACGACCTCGATGTCCACAGCGTAGCCGGCCGCGGCAAGCTGCCGTTCGGCCGAGGCCGCCAGCTGGTCCGCCAAAAGGCGGCTCGACGAGGGGACGCCGAGGCCGGCGGAGATAACGGTGATACGGCGGGTTTCCACGGAGTGCTCCTAAGTTGAATCCTGGTCAGCAACGCCTTTACATGCGTTTGCATCTACCTTTAGAAGCGGCGGGTGCCTGGATTTATTCCCGGTCCTCGCCTGGCCTGACAGGAGTGCCGCGCTCTGCCAGACTGCCCTCATGGCTGATAACAAAACGCAGGCCACCGGGGCGTCGGTGGAGGAGTTCCTGGCCGCCGTCGAGCATCCGGTCCGGCGCGGCGACGGGTTCCGGCTGCTGGCGCTGATGTCCAAAATCACGGGGGAACCGGCGCAAATGTGGGGCCCGACGATTGTGGGGTTCGGCCGCTACCACTACAAGTACGCGAGCGGCAGGGAGGGCGACGCCGCCGCGGTCGGATTCTCCCCCAGGAAATCCAGCCTGTCGCTCTATGGCCTCACGTACGGGCCGGAGGCCGCCGACCTGCTCGGCAGGCTGGGCAAGCACAAGGTCGGCGCCGGATGCCTGTACGTCAACAAGCTCGACGACGTCGACGAGGCCGTGCTGGCGGACCTGATCCGGCTCGGCTACCGGCACGTCACCACGGCGCTGCACCACGGCTGAGTGCAACCCCGCGCAGGTTCTCAGGGGACTGTGTCCGGTTTGAATGGGCCGGGTTAAAGCAGAAGGCCCCCGCCTTCGGTCCCTCAGAGGGGTCCGGAGGCGGGGGCCTTCCAGCAGTTCAGGACTGCAGCCGGTGAGGGCTACTTGCCTGCGACTACGTCGAGTTCGATCACAGCGGAAACGTCGTCGTGCAGACGGACGTTTGCCTGGTAGGAACCGGTCGACTTGATGTGTGCCGGCAGTTCAACCTTGCGCTTGTCGATGCGGCCCAGGCCAGCGGCCTCAACAGCGTCGGCGACGTCGCCCTGCTTGACGGTGCCGAACAGGCGACCGGTTGCGCCGGCCTTGACGATCAGCTTGACCGGCTTGGCGGAGAGTGCAGCGGCCTGCTTCTGAGCGTCTTCCAGGGAAGCGTGCTCGCGGGCAACGCGAGCAGCCTTGATGGACTCAACCTGCTTCTCGCCACCCTTGGACCAGGTCAGGGCGAAGTTGCGGGGCAGCAGGTAGTTACGTGCGTAACCGTCCTTGACCTCGACAACATCGCCAGCAGCACCGAGACCGGTTACTTCGTGGGTCAGAATGAGCTTTGCCATGTTAGTTAATCCCTTCCTTAGCCGCGGCCAGCGCCGGAGTAAGGCAGCAGAGCAACTTCGCGGGCGTTCTTGATTGCCTGGGCGATCT
>JBKPBZ010000279.1:0-14457 GCA_046727115.1 Actinomycetota bacterium
CTTGCTGCGACTTGGGGTCATTCGGGCCTCCTTTGTGGCGTTACGCGCGCATTTGGACATGCATAATTCATACATGCCCATAGCTGAGACATCGCCCGTGGAGTCGGTGGACCGCGCCTTGGTCTTGATGCTTCTAATGCACGAGCGCGGACCGGTCTCCGTCAAGACAGCGGCAGTACACCTGGATGTGGCCCCGTCCACCGCCCACCGGCTCCTGTCCGCACTGGCCTTCCGTGGCTTCGCTATCCAGGACCGCGATCGGCGATACGGGCTAGGGCCAGCGCTCACAGACCGCGGAGCGGAGCCCCTGTCGGTCAAGAAACTCCGGGAAATCGCCCGTGGTCCGCTGTTGGAAGTGAACAACCTGTTGGGCGAGACCGTTCAGTTGATGGTCCTGCGCGGCGGAAATATTCAGTTCGTCGATGGCGTGGAATCCGAGTTCATGCTGCGCGTCGGCATGCTGATCGGGGACCAGATGCCCGCATTCGTTTCCGCGGGCGGGAAAGCAATGCTGGCGCAGCTGAACAATGCCGAACTCGAGGAACTCTATCGGGGCGGATTGCCGGTCTGGCCTACGAGCAGGATCACTACCATGGCAATGCTCAAGCGCAGCATGACAGAAGTGCGTCGGGCGGAGTTCGGCACCAACTTTGAAGAAACGGAACAGGGCGTATCCGGAGTCGGCGTGAGCATCAGCGATGGAACGGGCCGCCCGGTGGCGGCAGTCACAGTGGCGACGCCAAGCATCCGCTTCCGCCGTGCGGTCATGGGCGAGCAAGTGGCCGCTTTAAGGCAGGCTGCTGCCAGTATCGCAGAACGGATCACCCTCGCGACGCGCTAAGCACCGCTCTGGCAGTCCAAACGGGCCTTTGGCCTGGGACGAACGTCTCCCAGGCCAAAGGCGTCAAATCGACGCGCACATTCCTTTGCTTAGCCCGCGAGCCCCAGGAGGCGGACGGCGTTGTGCTTGAGGATCTTGGGCCGGACTTCCTCCTTGAGCGGCAGGTCCGCGAAGGCGGCGAGCCACTTCTGCGGGGTGATCAGCGGGAAGTCCGTGCCGAAGAGGACCTTGTCCTGGAGGACCGAATTGGACATGCGGACGAGGGACTCCGGGAAGTACTTGGGCGACCAGCCGGACAGGTCGATGAACACGTTCGACTTGTGGGTGGCGATCGAGTTGGCCTCGTCCTGCCACGGCACCGACGGGTGGGCCATGATGATCTGCAGGCCAGGGAAGTCAGCGGCGACGGTGTCCAGCAGCAGTGGGTTGGAGTAAGCCAGCTTGATGCCGTAGCCGCCGGGCAGGCCCGCGCCCATGCCGTTCTGCCCGGTGTGAAAGATAGCAGGCAGTCCCAGTTCCTGCATGGTCTCCCAGAGCGGGTAGAACGCCTCGTTGGAGGGGTCGAAGCCCTGCAGGGACGGGTGGAACTTGAAGCCCCGGGCGCCGAGCTCGACGGCCTGGTGCTTGGCGCCGGCGATCGCGTCTTCCCCCGTGCGGGGGTCAACGCTCCCGAACGGGATCAGCACGTCATTGTTCTTCGCGGCACCGGCAATAAGGTCCGGAATGCTGTTCGGTTCATGCTTGAGCTGGGTCCGCGCATCGACGGTGAACACAACGGCGGCCATGTTCAGCTCCCGGTAGACGTCCGCGATATGGTCCAGCGACGGTGAGCGGTCCTCAGTCTTGAAGTACTTTGCCGAGGCCTCTGTTAGCGTTGCCGGCAGGGACGCATGCCCGCAGCTGTCTATCTCCACGTGGACATGCATGTCCACGGCGTCGATATTGGCAGGGTCGATGGCGGGCTCATAGCGTACGGATGCCATGGCTATGCCTTTGTGTATGTCAGGGCGTTTTTGTATTCGCCGATGGAAATGGTGCCAGGACCCACGAGTTCGACGGCTACCCGGACACGGAGCCGCTCGCGGACCTGCTCACTGATCCTCCCGGCAAGGTCTTCGGCGCCGGGGCCCTCAGAGCCCGCAGGCAGTTCGACTTCAAGAGGGATCGGGTCGTCGAACCGGACTTGCGCCGCATTCTCTTTCCGGAGCCGCATCGGACCGGCAATCTCCGCCGAGAAGCCGTCCATGACGACATCACGTATGGCGCTGGGGAAGACGTTCATGGCCTTGTAGATCAGCATGTCGTCGGTGCGTCCGATGCAGTGGACCGTCGGTGCCGTCCGTCCGCAGGCGCATTCCGCGGTGTTGAGCACCTCAAGGTGGTCCCGGGAACGGAACCGCAGGGCAGGTGTTGCCTGGCGGGTAAAGGTTGTGTAGACAGCCTCGCCCTTGGCGCCCGGAGCCCACTCAACAACCTCGCCCGTGTCCGGATCGATCAGTTCCACGTAGACGCTGCGTGCGGCGGTGAAGTGCATGCCGGGGCCGGCGGGGCACTCGCCCCACAGCCCTGACATCACATCGCCCAGGCCCATGACCTCGCTAATGCGGGTAGCTCCCCAGTCTGCCCGGACGCGGCTGCGGATGGCTTCCTGTCCCAGTCCGGGCTCGCCGCCGGCGATGATGGTTCGCACCGACAGCTCACTTGCCGGGCGGCCCAGCACGTCCTCGCACCGGTCGGCGAAGAACGTAGCGAACGACGCGGTACCGACGAATGTGTCCACCTTGAGCTTTTCGGTGATGGAAGCCATGCGCGCCGGGGTCTGCCCGCCGACCCAGACAAGCGTGGCGCCTATGCGCCGGATCGCGTCGGCGTACGGCATCCCTCCGGCCACGAGTGGCATGCCGGTGGTCAGGGCGACGACGCTGTCCTTGCGGATGCCGGCGGTGAAGAACATGTTGGCAATGCTGTCGGCCCAGGCGAGCCGGTCGTCCTCGGTGAGGCCGAAGAAGACCGGCGTTCCTGTGGTCCCGGATGAAGCAATGACCTGGCTGATCTGTGCATCCTCCACCCCTTGCAGGTCGCCGAGCATATTGTCTGTGTCCGGCCGCTGCTGGCCGGCCCGTAGGTCATCCTTCGTGGTGAATGGGACCTGTGCCCAGCGCCGGGGTTCGGCCGCTCCTGCGACGTCTAGCTCGACCAGCCGGCTGGCATAGAACGGCGAGCGTCCGGCCAAGGCGGCCAGGAAGTTCGGCAGCTGGGCGCGTTGCCAGGCCTGGAGTTCGTCCCACGGCTTGGTGTCGAATTCGGGATCCCAGAAATCGTCTGTCATGTGTATTCCTCAAGTATTTGTTGGGTGCGTCAGTGCTGGTGGGAGTGGTTGTGAACGCCCGCGGCGTCCGTCGCCGACGTCGCCGGATTCCCCGAAATGCTGCCCGTAATCCAGCTCATCATCCCCGCGGAGGCGTCGAACACCGGTTTGCGGACGGCGTTGGACCATACGGTCTCCGGGCGGCATTGGAGGAGGATAAGGTTGTTGCCGTCCGGGAGTTCCTCGTCCACGGCGAACTCGATGTCCTGAGGGGAGTTGTGGATCTTTTCCAGCCGCTTGCCCATGCCGGCAAGTGCCGTGACCTCGTCGTCTGTGAGACAGAGCATCAGCCGGCGTTCCTCGGCCACCTCCTGTGGAGCGTCGCCGCGGCGGTACTCGATGTGCTTGTAGCCGGGGCTGCTTTCGGCAATGTCGAGGCCGATCTTTTCGACGACGAACCGGTCCGGTGTGACTTCGCCGCCGACGACCGACAGGCCGAGACCCCAGCTGGCCTCTAGCACGATCTTGGACCGGTCCCCGCTGGTCGGACTAAGGGTGAACATCACTCCGGCGGACCGGGCGCGGACTGTCTTCTGGATCACCACGGCCATCTCGATGGCGTTCGGATCAATCCGCTTCTCGGCGAGGTACGAAAGTACCCGGCCGGCAAAGACACTGACGTAGCACTTGTGCACGTAGGCCACCACGTTCTCGGCGCCGGCGATGTCTACCCAAGTCTCGAACTCTCCGGCGAAGCTGGCGCCCACCGAATCCTCAGCGGTGGCACTGGAACGGACGGCCACCGCCACGTCGGCCACGCCCGCGTCCCGGCACAGCTGGGCATAGGCATCACGGATTGGCGCGGCGATCTCCTCCGGGAGCGGCACCTGCCCGAGCCGCTTCACGACTGTGCGTTCGGCGTCGTCGAAGGCGGCCTGGTTGACCTCGGTGCCCAAACCGGCCAGTACGCCTGCAGTGAAGGGACGCAGGCCAGCCTCGTCCAGGTACCTTCGGTAGGCGGCAGCCGTTACGGCGAAACCGGGGGCCACCGGCAGGCCTGCGGCGGTCATTTCGGCCAGCCCGGCTGCCTTGCCGCCCACTTCCCGGACGTCCTGGCAGGCAGGGTTGCTGAATTCCACAGTGAACATGGTCTGAATCCCTAGGTTGTCGATGATTAGCGGACGGCCGGGGCGGGTACGGCGTCACGTTCGGCGGCACCGTCCGCATCCGCGGTATCGAGGACGACGACGGTGCCCGCCTTCCCGTCGATGCGCACGCGCTGGCCGGTTTTCAGCCGTGCGGTGGCGAAGCCGGTGCCGACCACGGCCGGGATGCCGTATTCGCGGCAGACGATAGCGGCGTGACACATCATGCCGCCGATGTCGGTAATGACGCCGGTGGCGACCGAGAAGGCCGCGGCCCAGGAGGGTGCCGTGATCGGTGCTACCAGGATTTCGCCGGGCTGCAGCAGCGGCAGGTCCTTCTCGGAACGGAGCACCCGTACCGGGCCCTCCACCACGCCGAGGGATCCGGGAATGCCGTTGAAGGAGTTGCCGTCCGAGTCGGAGGCACCGAGCCAGTCGTTGACGCGGTCGGTGGTGACGCCGTAGTTCATCACGGCGAACGGATCGGTGACCTGTTGCGGCGGGATGCCGTACGCCGGCGGGGCCGAAGCGGCCTGTAGGGCGGCAACGATCGGCTTGCGTCGCTTGATCTCGGTGTTCCAGCGACTGACGCCGCGGGCCGGCACGCCAATGGCCCAGGACTGCACGACATCGGCGAGGACAGTGTCCAGTTCGAAGCGGTTCAGGTAGAACATGTCCTCCGCCTCGGTGAGGAAGCCGGCGTCGACGAGGAAGGCGCCAAGTTCCCGCGCCTTGTCCCAGAACACGTTGTGGGACCAGTGTTCGACGTAGATGTTGTGCTCTTCGATGTAGGGAAACACCTTTCGGGCGAGGCCGAGCAATTCGTCGAACTGCTGGGCCTCGTCCGCGGTCAGCAGGGCGCGGTATTCGTCCACGATTTCGTCTCGTTCGTCGCGGAGCCGCCCGATGGGCCTGGAAATGTCTTCGCCCGCGGCGATTTTGACCGCGTAGCGGGAGATGCCCTGCAAGGGGATGGAGAGGTCGCTGGCCCAGGTTTCCTGGTCGTGGGTGAAGCCGTACTCGGCAAAGTAGTTGAACCACGGGTCCTTGGCCTCTTCGAACGCGGCCAGCCAGGTTCGGCCATTGGTCGATTCCGCCAGTGCAGCGAGGATGGCCTCCGGAGCGCCCTTACTGGTGATGATGGCGTTCAGGTCAAGTTCGTGGGAGAGCGCGGCGAGCTTGCGCAGTTCGTCGTCCGGGCGGAAGGCGAGGACGTCGACGCCGGCCACCATGCGGGAGATGGACTGCTCGCTGATGAGAGGGAAGGCCTGCTTGCAGAACTGGAAGAAGGTGATGTAGCCGCCGTAGCCCAGGTTCAGGAATTCGAAGTGGTATTGCCAGATGGAGAAGAATTCATCGATCAGCCGGTGGTAGTTCTCGATGACGGCCATGGCCGAGGACCGGCCGCGTGCTTCGGTGACCACTTCGGCGGGGTCGTATTCGGTCAGGCGGGGGAATTCGATGGTGCGCAGGGAATCGACGGCGCCCTCCATCTTGCTCTTCCACTTTCCGTAGAGCTCGTCCCAGTTGGCGTAGTAGTAGCCGGCCCGTTCCTGGAAAACGGCCACGCGCTCTTGGATCCGTTCGGGATCGGTGACGGCAAGCGGGGAGATGTAGACGTACCCGTTGACCACGCGGACGTCCAGGCCCAGGGATACCGGAAGGGCGAAGATGCGGGTACTGAATGCGCCTGCGCCGAAGTACACGGCCTCGGCGCCGATGCTGTCGAACGGGTGGCAGCCGCGGGACCAATGCATGGTGTCCGCGAACCAGAACTGGGCGTCCTCATGTTCGCGGGTTTCTTCGGACGGGACGAGGTAATAGGGGTACATTGACTCCCACCCCTTGGCCCCTTCGAGTGTCTTTGTTTCGTGGAAGAACGGGAAACGGGTGGTCTCGTGGCTCATGATCGGACTCCTTGCGTCAGTGAAAGGGTGGGGAAGAGCAGTTGATACAGTTCGGCGACGTCGGCCAGCGCTGCGTCGGGGCGTGCCGCGCCGGTGAGGGCATCCAATTGTTCCGCAGAGGTGGCGCCGGAAAGCACCAGGGTGCTGTTGGCGCCCATGTGCCGGGCCAGCTTGATTTCCACGGTTGCATCGCCCACCACCGTGACCTCGTCGGAGGGGACGTCGAGGCGCCGCAGCAGGGTTTCACCCAGCGCTCTGGATGGCTTGCCCAGAACTTGCGGGATGGCTCCGGTGGCCCAGCCGATGGCGTTAGCGATGGCGGCTGAGATGCAAACTGATTTTCCTAGGCCGCCGTGGAACCAAGGCACGTCCACCGTGGTGTAGAGCGGGGCTCCGGCGTCGACGGCCAGGCTGGCTGCGTTGATTCCCGCCGTACTGTAGCCGTCGGTCGCACCGACGACGACGACGTCGGCGAGCCCCGGCTCCCCGGGCTCGATCAGGTCCACACCAAGGCTGTGCAGCGGGGCGCGAAGGCCTTCCTCTCCGAGGGCCAGAACCCGTGCACCTGAATGGTGGAAAGCGATGTATTCCGCGGCTGCGCTTCCGGCGGTCATGAAGTCTTCATCGCGGACACCGATGCCCTGTTCACGCAGGTGGGCGGCATAGTCCTGCGGGGTTTTTGCGGAGGCATTGGTGCAGACGACGACGGCGTGTCCGGCGGCGTAGAGTGCCTCCACGAGGTCGGCGGCGTGGACCATGGCTTCACCGCCGGCGCCGCCTGCCCTGGCAGTGCGCATCAGGCAGCCATCCACATCCAGTACCCAGCCGCGGGAGTTCAAGACTGCCTCGTTCAGGGTGGTCACAGTCCTGCCGCCTCGGGGGCCGGGCGTTCAAGGGAGAATTTCGTTTTGCTGTCGCTCACGGAGACTGATTGCAGCTTTGGACGGTCCTCCAGCATCCCGAGTAGCCGCTTGATGCCGGCTGCCGGGGAGGAGCTCTTTGCCGCGTACATTGTGTCAACCTGCTCGGCAGGCATCACCGCGCGCAGCAGGAGCTCCTCGTCGCTGATGGTGGCACCGAAGCGCCGCCGCAAATCCGCGATGGTGACGTCGCCGCCGTCGTTAACCGGCTGTTGTCCACGCTTGGTGGCCATGGCGCGGTCCATCAGTTCGGGGTTCACGGCACCGGGCAGGGGGCCGAAGTCGCCGCGCAATAGGTCGATGACCTCATCGGAGAGTTGCTTGTACCGCTCCCCGGTGATGACGTTCAGCGTGGCCTGCGTGACGATGTACTGCGCGAACGGTGTCATGACTATCGGCCAGCCCAGGTCCTCGCGGACCTGGACGGTCTCCTCGATCACCTGGTCGAACAGCTCCGGCCGGCGGATCTCGCCCAACTGACGGCGCGTTGTGGACTGCACCCCGCCGGGAATAGTGTGCCGGAAATAGGCTTCGTCGTACTCGTTGGGGCTTCCTGCCGGCAGGTTCTTGATCTTCCCCTGCCGTTGGAGGTAGGCCGATGCCTTGGCCATCGCTTCCAGGTCAACGTTGACATTGTGTCCGCGGGCCCGGAGGTTCGAGACCAGCCGCTGGGCTTCGGGGTGTGAAGCCCCGTTGGCCAGCGGCGGCAGGGCACAGTGAATCGTGTGGATGCCCAGATCCGCCGCGTCCAGCACCGTCAGCGGGGAGAGCCCTGTGGTGGTGTGGGAATGGATCTCTTCCAGCTTCGTGCTGGTCAGCGCACCCTGCAGCCGCGGTACCAGGCTGCGCAGGCGATCAGAGGTCAGCAGTCCGGCGGGATCCTTCAGGTAGATTCCGTCGATGGCCGGAGACATGTCCAGTTCGGTGATTTTCTGCACAAAGTAGTCGTCCGTGTGGACAGGGCTGGTGGTGTAGCAGACGCCGCCGATCACTTCGTCGAAGCCCACTCGTTTTGCCATCTCTGCGGTGCGTTTGGCCCCTTCCATGTCATGCATTGGGTCGATTACCCAGAGCCGTGTGATGCCGTTGCGGGCCAGCAGGCTGAACGCCAGTTCAAAGACCGCGTCAGGGGTGCGGTGGAAGGTGATGAACCGCTTTCCCGTCGTCAGGAACCCCAGCTTCGTGTGTGGCATGCGGTCACGGGCTGCGCGCAGCCGCACCCACGGATCTTCGCGGTGATAGCGCACGGCTGTGGCGAGGACGGTACTGGAGGCCAGTTCGATGGCCCGGTAACCCACGCGATCCAGTTCGGGGGACACCCCTTCCAGCATCCGCGTCGTGATGCCGGTAGCGCCCCAGATGCTCTGGTTACCGTCGCGCAGCGAGACGTCAACGAGACTGATATCGGCCATTAGTGCACCTCCTGTGCCATGAGATTGTCGATGTAGCCGTTGAGCCAGTGGGTGGTAACCGTGTTGTCCTGGTAGACGGGGTGGGCCAGAATCCTGCGCAGCAACGGCAGTGAGGTGGTGATACCTTCGATCTCGAAGGCTGCCAAGGCCTGTTCCATCCGTTCGACGGCGGCGGCCCGGTCCGGCGCCCAGGCGATTTGTTTGCCCATCAGCGCGTCGTAGAACGGCGGGAACCGGTAGCCCTCGTAGATGTGCGAGTCGAGCCGGAGCCCGCCGGCCGCGGACGGGCGCCATCGGGTGACGGTTCCCGGCGAGGGCCGCAGGTCATGGTCCGGGTCCTGGGCAGTGATGCGGCATTCAACGGCATGTCCGGTCAGGGTGATGTCTGCCTGGGTGAAGGACAGCGGTTCGCCGAGCGTCGCCAGGAGTTGTTCACGGACCAAGTCGACGCCTGTGATCGCCTCGGTCACGGGATGCTCCACCTGCAGGCGCGGATTTACCTCGAGGAAGGCGAGCGAGTCGCGCTGGACGTCGTAGAGGAATTCCACGGTGCCGAGGCCCACGTAGTCCAGGGCTTCGGCGATGCGGAGTGCGCTCTGGTACAGCAGCGCACGGGTGGCTTCCGGGAGGGCGGTGCAGGGTGCCTCCTCCACGACCTTCTGGTAGCGGTACTGCACCGAACATTCCCGTTCGCCGAGGTGGACGCGGTGGCCGTGGCGGTCCCCGAGAATCTGGACCTCCACATGCTTGGCATCTTGGACGAAGCTCTCCAGGAACACGGTGCCGTCCCCAAAGGAGGCTTCCGCCTCAGAGGATGCCAGCTGCCAGGCCTCGGCAAGTTCCGCAGAGCTCTCCACGAGTTTCATGCCGCGGCCGCCGCCGCCGTGGGCCGCCTTGATGAGCACCGGATAGCCGATGCGCTCGGCCAGCTGCTGCACTTCCTCGGCCGTTTGCGCGGTGCCGCCGGCAGAGACAGGCACTTCCACGGATTCGGCCAGCCGCCGGGCGGTCAGCTTGTCACCGAGGGCACGCAGCGCCTCAGGGGACGGACCAACAAACGTCAGGCCGTTCTCGGCACACAGTTCGGCAAAGGCCTGACGTTCGGAGAGAAATCCATAGCCGGGATGGACCGCAGTGCACCCGGTGGACAGGGCAGCCTGGACCACGGCATTCATGTTGAGGTAGCTGTCGGCAGGCCGGGGGCCGCCAATGGTCACCACGCGCCCGGCCCGCCTGGCGGCCAGGGTGTCTCTGTCCGCCGTGGAGACGCCGAGGACGGTGTCGTAGCCGAGCCTGTCGCAGGCCTCAATGATGCGGACAGCGATTTCACCGCGGTTTGCCACGAAGATGCGGTGGTTCATGAGGCGGTCCGGATGGCGAACAGCGGCTGCTCGAACTCCACCAGATCCCCGTCCTTGACGAAGACTGCGGCGACTTCGCCGTCAGCGCCGGCGGTCACCGAGTTCATGAGCTTCATGACTTCGACGATGCACAGCACGGCATCAGCGGACACGGAATCGCCCACTTGGATAAAGGCAGCTTCACCCGGCTTGGGTGCCCCGTAATAGGTTCCGAGCATCGGCGCTGTGACTAGTATGTGCCCGTCCGGAAGCGCATCGGGGCGGAGGGCGGGGGAGTGCCCGTTGGCCGCGTGTGTACTTGCGACGGCGAGTGCGGCCGCCGCGGGTGCTGGGCCTGTCGGAAAAGGGCTCACAGAGACGGGTGTGTTGGCTGGAGCCTCTGCAGCCTGCCGGACCGGGGCCGTCGTAGGGTCGGTGTTGTAATGGCCACCGCGGCGCACCTTGATGCGCAGGTCCCCATGCTCGTACTGAAAATCGGTGAACTCCGTCTTATCCAACTGCTCGATGATCGCAGCCAGTTCTTCCAGATCTATGTTCATAGGATGGTCCTGTCTCGCTCGCACACCGACCACTCCGTACGGGCCGGTGATGTGTGTCTCGTCATGTTTGCAGTGAGCCTACGGAGCGATTCCTCCACGCACAACGAATTCGGCACACATTCCGTCATGAGGAATACGCACGGTGATCGGCGCCGCAGTGGATTGGCAAAGGTTTGAATGTTGTGATGAGGAGATCTGTGGCTCCCTGGCTCTGAATCAGGTACATCAGGTCCTGCAGGCGGCCTTCGACTGGGAGGACGCGCATCTGCACAGGTTCACAGCAGATGCTCCCTTCGCGCCGCTGCGGCCGCTCAATGGCGAGATTCCGGGGGTTCCATCCTGTATTTGTAGGCCCCGTGGCCACAGACCATTTTTGCCGGCGAGCACGTAGATGAACTCGGTGCCGGGGTGCCGGGGAGCTGGAACAGCGGCAAGACGTCCGACGCCTCAGTCAGCGTCACCATCGTCGGCTCCAGGGCGTCGGTCCGCCCTTGAGGGTCTCCAGCACACCCGGTATTCGTGCCCGTGCTGCGGGACTTAGCTAACGGGCCGCGCTGGGTATCTTCGTCAACGTCTCGATAGGCCGAGGAGGACGAAACGATGCTCTCTCAGCGACTGGGGGAGCACTAGAGGACGACTCGTGGTGCACTCTATACACATGGAAGATATTCACCACTCGGCAGATACTCATCGTTGGTAGACGCCAGGTAGGAACTGAACAATGAGAGTGGGACTGCGGCTACAGGGAACCAGCTGCCGGACCGTTGTACTGGACGGGCGGACTGTAGTTTCCGCCGCTCGGGAGGTGCACGCGGGCAGCTTGTCGGAAGCATTGGAGTCGTCCCTGTCCGGGCTCCGTCGGGAGTTCGGGTCAGGCATCACGGAGATCACTGCCGACGTCGGACGGGTCTTGGTGGAGCGGAAACTGGCCGACGTCGTCGCCATCCGTATTTCACCCCGTCCCCCCGCGGACGACTTTCACATGACCGTGCTGCCAGCCCTTGTTGAGCCGGCAGTGACCCGGACCGTGCATGTCCGCGGGGGTCACGACCTGCGGGGACGGCCTCTGGCCCGGTTGGACCTTGAGGCGTTCCTGGCCGATCTCCCCGGCATCCTTGCCGGTGACGTGCGGAACGTGGCGATCACTTCCGTCGGTTCGACAGCGTCAAAGGACCATGAAACGCGCATAGCCGATGCCATCCTAAGCAACGACAGAGATATGCGGATCAGTATTTCCAATGACTTCTATTCCAGCGTTTTCCGGGACCGCGACTACACGGCCATCCTTAACAGCGCCCTGATGGAGTCGGGGGAAGAGCTGGCTGCCATGCTTGAGGAGGCAGGCCGGCGCCAGTTCCCGGCCACCCTCTTGTCGTTTGCAAAGAACGACGGCGGCCGCGCACCTCTGTCACGGCTGGCCTTGGCGCCTGTGCACGGGTTGCGCGCCGAGCCCGCGATGGCAATCCTTGGCGCGGCCACGTTGGCGGGAATCCCCGAGGGGGAAGTCATTCTCTGCATGGAGGACGGGGTCACCGTGGGCCACACCCGTGGAGGCCTGCCTGTCACCAGAAGCCTCATTCGCCAAGGATTTGACGCAAGCCTCGCCAGCAACGCCGCCATTCTGGAGCCGTACACCGTCCACCATCCGGTTCGCACCGACATCCCCTCGGTGATTGCCGACCTCCGCGAGTGGCAGGAGAGTGCGCTGCCCTTCGGGCTGGTGCCCACTCTGCCGGCGGTGCAGGACGCCGCACTGGTAGGATCTGCCGTGGCCCCGCTGACGGCGTGGATCGACAGGCTCGAGACCGTCAGCGGCCGGGTTGACCTGCGACGCGTGCAGAACCTCGCCGAAGAGGACGCACACTCAGCGGCGGTCCAGTTGGGCGCCAGCCCCGGGCAGACCCACATCATTGAATCGAACGTCTTTGCCATGCCCTACGGCAACCCCGGAATCGTTCGAATCCGGGTCCAGGCGGCAGGAGAAACGTCCGCCGACGACGAACACGTGCTGCCCGCTGCCGCGCGGGGAACCAACCCATGAGCACCGTACTCACTACCGAAGACGTCCGGAACCTCAGAACAGGTGCCCACTTCCTGGCTTGCACCATCGACCCGACGGCCATCTACGTCTACGCTGAGATGATCCAGCGGGCGATGGAGGACCGGTCATTGGAACTCATCACCGTCGACGAGCTTGCTCCCGACGATCTGGTGGTGGCGGTCGGAATGGTAACGCAGGGCCTTTTCATCGCCGACATGCCTCCCGTGGGCGATGAGTTCCTCGGCTGCATCAGTGCCATCGAGGCCAGTCTCGGCCGGAGGGTGAGGGCGATCTATTCGCTCGCCGCCGCCAACATCAACGGAATCGTCCCCCTCATGGTTGGGCTGCAGTCTTCGCTGCCCGTCATCGATTCCGACCCCATGGGCCGCGTTTTCCCCTTGATCAGCCAGACAACTCTGAACATTGGAAACGTGGCGATCGGCCCTATCGCGCTCATGGGGGTAACCGGGGAACGGGCGGTGGTTGAGGTCGAAAGCCCGCAGCGGGCCGAGACGCTGGTGCGTGCACTGGTGACCGAACTCGGCGGCTGGGCAGCCACTGCCATGTATCCGTGTTCCGCACAACAGCTGAGGGAGCATGGCGTTCATGGCTCCATCAGCCGGATGATCCGGATTGGGCAAATCCTCGAAGCGAGCACCTCGGTTGATAGAAAGTTGTTGTTGCTCGCCGATCTCCTCGGCGCCACGCGCATCGCCCGGGCCCGAGTGAGCCACCTCGAAAGCCTTTCCCGGCCCACCGACCTCGGCTTGCCGGCGCAGCCGTCCAGCGTAACCCTCGAAGACGAAACCACCGGACGCATCGTCCGTCTTGAAGTCCAGAATGAGATCCTGCTGGTCCTCGTGGATGGTGAGATAACAGCCGCCGTCCCGGACATGGTGACGCTACTCAATTCCGAGCAGGGCACGGTGGTCAACCTCGACGACGTCCAGGTGGGCGACGTCATCGACATCGTGAAGATCACGGCAGCGGCGCAGTGGTATTCGGAGGCGGGGCTTGATCTCACCGAGCCCAAGGCCTTCGGCATTCCGATCGGGCACCCAAGGCGGCGACATGCGTAGATCGAAAAACGAAACCCGGCTCGATGTCGCCGGGCTATTGGCGCACGGTTCCCTCCGTGGCACCACGCCGCTATATCTCACTCCATCCAGTGCGTTGATAGAAAGTGTTGTTCTCGTCTCCCAGCTTGAGGCAATCCGGCAGGTGCGGCCCAATACTGTGGTGGTCCTCTCCTCTGAGATGGGTTCAGGGGGTTGGCTGGTGTCCGCGGCGCTGCGCCATGCGTGGGAGCGGCGGGCCAGCGCCGTCGTCGTGGCCGGCAGCGCCTATGCAAGCGCGGCGGTCGGACTGGCGGAGCGGTTGAGCATCACGCTGCTGGCCACGGACGGGGAGCCTGCAGCCCTTGCATTGGCCCTGGCGGCCGAGATCGGCGCGGCCCTGTCGGTGGTCGATGCGGAACTGGCCAGGGTCTCCCGGACAGTCGCAAAGGACACCACACTCGGTGATGTCCTCAAGACTATTTCCAGGGAACTGGACGGGGTCGGAGTTTCGCTGGAGTACGACGGCGTGATTCTGGCCTCCGCCGGGCTGCCTCCACGGGAGACCGACGAAGTCATCACCGTGGAAGTCGGCGGGGCCAATAGCGTCGTCCGCTGCACCCTCACGGCCCGCGTGCCCACTTCCGGCATCCAGAACCTGCGCCTGGTGCGCTCAATCCTTGAAGTGGCCACCCCCGCGGTGAAGGCTGCCTGGCTGTTGGAGGAGCTTCTTAGTACTGCCCGGGCCGTTCCCACAGCGGCGATCGCCGGGTTGGATCAGGACCCTGCCGCGTCGGGCGCGGAGTTCGAGGAAAAACACCGACATCTGCTGACCCAGTTGGGCTGGCGCGAAGGGGAGCCGTACGTGGCCGTATGGCTCCGGAGCGGGCAGGTGCAAGACCACCGGCCCGAGCTGACGGCCGTGTTG
>JBKPBZ010000280.1:0-3570 GCA_046727115.1 Actinomycetota bacterium
CAATTTTATTTGTCAAGAACTTTTTTCTCGTCGGCGAGGCCGGAATATGCAACCTCGCGAGTTCGCCGCAAGCGTGCCAAGTCGCCGGAACTTTCCGGCGACTTGGGACCATTCCGGCGAACTGGAGCGCCACGGCGGCCCGCGTCCGGCGAAGTGGGACCATTCCGGCGAACTGGAGCGCCGGGGCAGGGGCGGGCGGGGCAGGGGCGGGCGGGGCAGGGGCGGGCGGGCAGGGGCGGCGGGGCCGTCGCCAGGGCCGGGGCGAACTGGAGCCTGGCGCAGGGAGCGGCGGGGCGGGAGGCCGGGCACGTAGAATGGTCCAGTGATGCAATCCCCCCTCCCAGTGCGCGACGGCGTCAACGCAACGCGCCTGCGCCTGCCGGACGAGGGGCCTTGGGAGACCGCGCTGGACTACATGATGCACCGCTGGGGGCACATCGACCCCCAGGGCATCGAGGACCGGTTCGACGCCGGGGAAATTGTCGGCGAGGCCGGGATAGCCCTGGACCGCAGCACGCCGATGCAGGACCACACGTTCATCTGGTACTACCGCAGCCTGCCGCCGGAGACCCGGATCCCGGTGGAGCTGAACATCCTGCACCAGGACGATCACCTGCTGGTCGTGGACAAGCCGCACTTCCTGCCCACCACCCCCGGCGGGACGTACATCCAGGAATCGGCCCTGGTCCGGCTCCGGAACCAGCTCGGCCTCCCGGACCTGATCCCGATGCACCGCCTCGACCGCATGACCGCCGGCATCCTGCTGCTCTCCACGAACCCCGAGACCCGGGGCAAGTACCAGGTGCTGTTCGAAAAGCGCCAGGTCCAGAAGGAATACGAGTGCGTATCCGCCGCGGAGCCGGCACCCGGCCACTCTGGCGTGGACTTCCCAGTGGTGGTGCGGAACCGGATGACCAAGTCCCGCAGCTACCTGCTGGCCGAGGTGGTGGACGGCGAACCCAACGCGGAAACCCGGATCGAGCGGCTGCACACGTTTGACGCGGCCAGCGCACCCGACCGCGGCCACGACGGTGGACCGATCGCCGCACCCGTCGGCGGATCGAACAAGGCACCCCACAGCGCGTCCGACGGCGGCCCCCAACGCCGCGCGCTGTACCGGCTGGAGCCGCACTCGGGGAAGACGCACCAGCTCCGCGTGCACATGGCCTCACTGGGTCTGGGGATCGTCAACGATGCGTTCTACCCGGAGCTGCTGGACAAGGCCCCGGACGACTACACCAAGCCGCTGCAGCTCCTGGCCCGCGGGATCCGCTTCATCGATCCCATCTCGGGGAGCCCGGTGGAGTACCGGAGCAGACTGGAACTCAGCGAGGCACGCTAGCGGCTGGAAGTGCGGTACCTTGTGCCCATGGACTTCGGAAATGCGGACAGCTGGGGCGCCGCGATCTATTTCTGGATCTTCCCCCTCGTGATCGGCGACGCGATTTTCCCGCCTCTGCCCTCTGAGATGGTCGTCATCACCGGCGGCGCGCTCTCCGCAGAGGGCCACATCAATGCGTTCCTCGTGATCCTCCTGGCCACGGTCTCGTCATGGCTCGGTGACCTTCTCGTCTTCCAGCTCTTCAAGCGCCGGCTGAGCCACGTGCTCGACCGCTGGAAATGGGGCCTGCGGTTCCACGCGGCCGTGCACGCGGCGATTGCGAAGGCAGGCCGCTCCTCCACGTACGGAGCGATCATCGGCGTCCGGTTCATCCCAGGTGGGCGGCTGGCGACGACGGCCGCGGCCGGCATTGCCAACGTCTCGACGCGCGGGTTCAGCCTCTGCGCGGCCATCGGCGGCCTGCTCTGGGCAAGCTGGTCCGTGGCGCTGGGCTATTTCACGGGCTCCGCCACCGGGCTCCCGTTCTGGGCGAGCTCCCTGATCGGCGTCGGCGTCGGGCTGGCGATCGGCGCTGTGGTGGGCGTGATCGTGACGCGGCGCCGGGGCAGCCCTTCCCCGGTGGAGTCCGCCGCCGACCCGGACGAGGAACTGGACTTTTAGACGCCCGACGTTTTAAACAGGTGCCCAGCGGCCGCGGCTGCGGCGCAGCACGGTCAGCGTACCGGTCAGCGCAACGCGTTCGACGGCGTCGCGCATCATGGCTGCCGACTCCAGCGCCTGCCTGTTTTCGGCGCTGTACGCGGTGGCATCAACCAGGAAGCGCAGGTTCAGCTGAGGCACGCCGCCGGCGAGCTCAAGCTGGTGCGATTCGACGTGGTGCCGCGTCCCGAGCGCCTCGATGGCGGCGGCCATGACCGCTTCCGGGGCGGTGCCCGGCTTGAGCCCGGTGATCTTCAGTCTGGTCTGGAACGACGGCATGGAACAACCCTAGCCGCCCCCTCAGCCCCTTAACGAACGGCCAGATTGTCGCGGACGCTCCCCCAACGTCCTGAGGCACAGGAACTGAGGGACAGGACCTGAGGGAGCGCCGGAAGCATGCAGGCTACCCGGTGTTGCGCAGCCCGGCGGCGACTCCGTTGACCGTGATCAGCATGGCCCGCTGGAGGCGCTCGTCGATCTCGGCACCGGACATGCCCGCCGAGGCCTCGGCCCGAACGCGGCGCAGCAGTTCCACCTGCAGGTAGCTGATGGGGTCCAGGTACTGGTCCCGGATCTCGAGGGAGCGCTTCAGGGTGGGCTGGGCATCGAGGATCACGTGCTCGCCCGTGAGGTTCTGGATTTCCGCAACCGTGAGCTCATACTCGTCCCGGATGGCACGGAACAGGTGGTGCAGCTCCTCCGGCACCAGGGTGGAGACGTAGTAGCCGGCAATGTCCATGTCTGTCTTCGCCAGGGTCATCTCCACGTTGGAGAGCACCGAGCGGAAGAAGTGCCAGCCCTCGATCATCTCCTTGAGCTGGGCCGAGTTTCCGGCCTCGCGCGCGGCCTTGAGGCCTGAGCCCACGCCGAACCAGCCCGGCACGATCTGCCGTGACTGCGTCCAGCCAAACACCCACGGGATGGCCCGCAGCCCCTCAAGCCCGGCGCCGGAATCGGGCCGCTTGGACGGACGGGATCCGATGTTCAGGGACCCCAGCTGCTCCACCGGGGTGGAGGCCATGAAGTAGGCGGGCAGGTCGGGGTCCTCAATCAGCGTGCGGTAGCGCGCAAACGCGGCGTCCGAGACGGTCTCCATGACGTCGCCGTAGCGCACGCGCTGGTCCTCGGAGGTGCGCGGCGCACGGTGCAGGGCCGAGCCCTGCATTACCGCGGCGAGGGAGAGCTCGAGGTTTTCGCGCGCCAGCTCCGGCAGGGAGTACTTGTCCGAGATGACCTCGCCCTGCTCGGTGAACTTGATCTCGCCCTCGAGCACGCCATTGGGCTGGGCCATGATGGCATCGTAGGTCGGCCCGCCGCCTCGGCCCACCGAGCCGCCGCGGCCATGGAAGAGGCGCACGCGGACGCCGTGCTTCGCGGCCACGTCCCGGAGCTTGCGCTGGGTCTTGTAGATTTCCCACTGGCTGGTCATGACGCCGGATTCCTTGTTGGAGTCCGAGTAGCCGAGCATGATCTCCTGCACGTCGCCGCGGAGCCGGACCAGTTCGCGGTAGGACGAATCGGAGAGCAGC
>JBKPBZ010000281.1:0-5694 GCA_046727115.1 Actinomycetota bacterium
CGGCGTCACGATCGTGCTGGACCGGGCCGGCGTCACCGGACCCGACGGCGCGAGCCACCACGGCATGTGGGACATGGCCATGGTCCAGATCGTCCCCGGGCTGCACCTCGCGGCACCGCGCGACGCCACCCGGCTGCGGGAGGAACTGCGCGAGGCCGTGGCCATCGAAGACGCCCCCAGCGTGATCCGCTACTCCAAGGGCAGCGTCGGTGCCGAAGTCGAGGCGGTCGAACGCCTCGACGACGGCGTGGACGTGCTGGCCCGCCGCCCCGCGGGCTCCAGCGAGAACGACGTCCTGATCGTCAGCGTGGGCGCCATGTCCGAACTCGCCCTGGACGTCTCCAACCGGCTCGGCGCCCAGGGCATCAGCTCCACCGTGGTGGATCCCCGCTGGGTCCTGCCGGTCCGGCGGTCCATCATCGATCTCGCCGCCCGCCACCGCCTGGTCATCTGCATCGAGGACGGTGTGCGGGCCGGCGGCGTCGGCTCCCGGATCCGCCAGGAGATGCGGGCCGCAGGGGTGGACACGGCCCTCAACGAGGTCGGCCTCCCGGTGGAGTTCCTCGATCACGGCACCCGCAACCAGGTGCTCGAACGCGTCGGGCTGACCGCCCAGCAGATCACGCACGACGTCGTCGCCCAGGTCCTGGGCACCAAGGTGCCGTTCGCGCGCCCCTTGCCCGGCCAGGAACACCCCAGCACCGGCAGCCTGCCGCTGCTGTAGCCAGCACATCTGTTGAGCACTACCCGTCCTGCGCCGCTCTTTGAGCGCCGGGCGGCCCAGGAAGGAACTGGCATATGAGTGGAATTATCCGGGTTTACAAGCACGACGAAGAGGGCACCCTGCAGTTTAGGGAAGCCTGGTTTGATGAGGACTACAGCCAGTTCGTGATGAACCACGGCGTGGTCGGACACCAGAGCACCACAGACGAGACCGACGTCGAAAACGCTGAAGCCGCCGAGCGCCTCATGGACGCCTTCGCGGTGCAGTGCGCCGAGGACGGGTACGCCGAAATCCCCGAGCAGGAACAGTTCTGGGTGGTGGCCCAGTACGCGCTCAAGACCAAGGACGGGACCAGCCGGGACCGGTACCTTGAGGAAAAAGCCAAGGACGCCCTGATCAGCCACCTGGCCTGGCGTGGCCTGGGGATTGTGGACCGCAGCGAGTTCTCCGATTCCAGGCTCAATATTTTCTGCCTCACCCCGGACGTCAACAAGACGGTCAGCGCCATCAAGGTCTGCATCCGGGGCGAGGACCTGGACTTTACCAAGCTGAGCATTGGCGCCGCGCCGTTTGGCGAGGACACTTTTAAGCTCAAGCACTCACCGAAACCGGCCAACAGCTTCACGCTCTAGGCAACACCGGTAAGGAGCCGGGGGGGCGGCTCACATCAGTTTGGGGGAATCCGACTGGAAGGCAACGCAGTGACGCGAAAATCCTCTCGACCAGGCAGCACTCCACTCCCCGCAGGACTGGCGGCGCCCGCGCGCAAGTCGCTTGCACACGCAGGAGTCGAAACCCTCGAACACCTCGTGCAGCTAGGCCGGCGACGGCTTGCCGGAATGCCGGGCGTCTGCCCGCGCACCATGGCGCAACTCCAGGACGCCATGGACGAGCACGGGCTGGACCTGCCCGCAGGGTAGCCGCAGTGCGCCGGCGCAGGCTTGGACGGGACGCCGGCCGGGGCGATATAGGCTAAATCCATGACTGAATACCGCCGCGTAGGAAATTCCGGACTGTCCGTCTCGGTCGTGGGACTTGGGTGCAACAACCTGGGCCGCTCCGGGACCGTGACCGAATCGCAGGACGGCACCGACGCCGTCGTCCATGCGGCCCTCGACGCCGGGATCACCTTCTTCGACGTCGCGGACACCTACGGCCGGGAGCCGGGCCTCAGCGAGACGATGCTCGGCAAGGCCCTGGGCGCCCGCCGGGACGACGCGGTCATCGGCACGAAGTTCGGCATGGACATGCGCGGCGCCAACGGCGAGGACTTCGGGGCGCGCGGATCCCGCCGCTACATCATCAAGGCGGCAGAAGCCTCGCTGCGCCGGCTCGGCACGGACTGGATCGACCTCTACCAGTTCCACACCCCGGACCCGCTCACGCCCATCGACGAGACGCTCTCGGCCCTCGACGACCTCGTCACCAGCGGCAAGGTCCGCTACATCGGCCACTCCAACCGGGCCGGCTGGCAGATCGCCGAGGCCGAGTACGTGGCCCGCGCCCGCGGGGGAGCCCGCTTCATCTCCAGCCAGAACCACTACAACCTGCTGGACCGGCGCGCCGAGCTCGAGGTGACCCCCGCGGCCGAGGCCTACGGCCTGGGCGTCCTGCCGTACTTCCCGCTCGCCAACGGCCTGCTGACCGGCAAATACTCGGCCGGCAAGGCCCCGGAGGGATCCCGGCTCAGCCATACCCGCACCAACCTGGTCCACGACGCCGACTGGGAGCAGTTGGGTGCCTTCGGCAAGTTCGCCGCCGCACGGGGGCTCAACGAAGTTCAGGTGGCGTTCTCCTGGCTTGCCGCCCAGCCCTCCGTCAGCAGCGTCATCGCCGGCGCCACCACACCGGAGCAGGTGCGCCAGAATGCCGCTGCCGTGGCCTGGATCCCCAGCCAAGCCGACCTCGCCGAGCTGAACGACATCTTCCCGCGCACGCCCAAGGTGGCACTGTTCTGAACGATCCGGCTCTCAACGATCCGGCTGTGGGCGCCCGCGCGGCAGGCCGTGCCGTCACGCGTTCGATCCTGATGGACGTCGACACCGGGATCGACGATGCCCTGGCGCTGGTCTACCTGTTGTCCCGGCCCGAGGTCCACCTCCAGGCAATCACGTGCACCGCCGGGAACGTCGGGGCCCGGCAGGTGGCGCTGAACAATCTGGCTCTGCTTCAGCTGTGCGGCCGCGAAGGCATCGAGGTGGCCATTGGCGCCGAGGTCCCGCTGGAGATCCCGCTGGTCACCACCGAGGAGACCCACGGGCCGCAGGGGATCGGCTACGCCGAGCTGCCGCCGCCGCACCAGGAGATTTCGGCGCGGCACGCCGTCGACGTCTGGGTGGAGGAGGTCCGGGCGCACCCGGGGGAGATCACCGGCCTCATCACCGGCCCGCTGACCAATTTCGCCCTCGCCCTGCGCCGCGAGCCGGAGCTGCCGCGGCTGCTCAAGGGTCTCGTCATCATGGGTGGCAGCTTCTACTACCAGGGCAACACGACCCCGACGGCCGAATGGAACACCTCGGTGGACCCGCATGCCGCCAAGGAAGTGTTTGCCGCCTACCGGGGGATGCCCGAGGACAAACTTCCGGTCCTGTGTCCGCTGGAAATGACCGAGCGGATCGAGATGCGCCCGGAGCACCTGCGCCGCCTCGGCGAGGCCGCGGGCGCGCCGGAACCTGAACTCGTCCTCCCGGAGCAGCCCGAGGGCCAGCTCAGCCTGTCCGGCAACCCCCTCGTCGCCTGCCTCTCCGACGCCCTGCGCTTCTACATGGAATTTCACCGTCTCTACGACCAGGGCTATGTGGCGCACGTGCACGACGCCTTCGCGGCCTGCGCGGCCGCGGGACGCACGCCGTTCGCCACCCGGCTGGCCACGGTCGACGTCGAAACGGACTCCCCGTTGCTGGTGGGCACCACGGTGGCCGACTTCCGCGGCTTGTGGGGGCTGGCGCCGAACGCGAGGATTGTCTCGGACAACAACCCCGGGCAGTGCTTTGACGAACTGATCTCCTCGGTCGGCGCCCTCGCCCGCGCTGTGGGAACCGGGTCCTCGACGCCCTGACGCCGGACACCTTTTCTGAGTCAACCGGGGGAGTTCCCGCGCGGGTCCGCGGATCGCCAGAAAGGTATCCGGATCGCTAGGATGGTAGCTGCGCCGAGGTGACATGAGGCGGAACTTGTTGCACCCAGCCAAAGGAACACCCCCCATGTCACAGCCAGCCCTCACCGTCACTGCCCCTGGACAGGCGGCCGGCCGCAGGCGCCGCCTGCTCGAAATCGCAGGCGCCGCCGCCATCGCCGCCACGTACATCTTCCTGGTGCTGACCCAGCCCGCGGACATTGCCAACGGCCCGGCCAGTTTCTCGGCCCTCGTGGCCCTCGGCGGCTTCCTGCTCGGCGCGGTGCTGCTTCTTGTTGCGGTCCTGCCCGTTCTCCCAACCTCCACCGTGGTCCTCATCCCGGTGGCGCTGGTCCTGAACGTGGTCCTCGGACAGCTGATGGGCAGCACGGGCCTGCCGTTCTACATCGACGCGATCGGCACCGTCCTGATCGCCGTTCTCGCCGGCCCCGCCGCCGGTGCCGCCACGGGCGCGCTGAGCAGCATCGTCTGGTCCTTCTTCAACCCCACCGTCCTGCCCTTTGCCGCCGGCGCTGCCCTCATCGGGTTCCTCGCCGGCATGGCCGCCCGCGGCGGCCTGTTCCGCCGCTTCTACCTAGCCCCCATCGCAGGCTTCGTCACCGGAATCCTGGCCGGCGTCGTCTCCGCCCCGATCGCCGCGTTCGTCTTTGGCGGCACGTCAGGGCTGGGCACCGGGGCGATCGTCAGCGCCTTCCGTGCCATGGGGGACACCCTCCTGGCCGCCATCACCAAGCAGGCACTGATCTCCGATCCCATGGACAAGGCGATCGTCTTCGCCATCGCGGCGCTGCTCGCCTACGCCCTGCCCCGCCGCACCACCTTCCAGTTCCCCTTCGTGCGCCGCTACCGGGTGCTGGCCGGCAAGGGCCCGGCAGCGCCCGACGCCTGACCCCTGTGGGCTTGTGACAGTGACACTGTGGCACTGACACTCTGACACCGCGACCATGACATGAAACCGCGTCTCCACCCCTTCACCGCGCTGACCGCCGCCGTCTGTGCCGCCGTCGTCACGACGGCCGCCGCGTACTGGCCGCTTTCTGTCGCCGCGGCCCTCGCCACAGTGTTCCTCGCGGTGCGCCGTGGAGTTGCGGGGCGCGTCCTGCCTGCCGCGGCGGTGATCCTGACACCCCTGTGCCTGTCCCTGCTGGTGCTGCACGGCCTGTTCTTCCCCGAAGGGCAGACCGTGCTGGCCCAGTGGGGGCCGGCCCGGGTCACGGCCGAGGGCCTGGGCTTCGCACTGGAACTCGGAACGCGCACCACCGCCTGCGTCCTGGTTTTCCTGCTCTTTTCCTTCACCGTGAGTGTCCCCGACCTCGTCTCCGCCCTCGCCGGGCGCAGGATCCCGCCGCAGTTCGGCTTCGTCCTGGCCTCCACCCTCACCCTCCTGCCCGCCGTCGCGTCCCGCCTGGACCGGATCCGGCAGGCGCAGGAAACGCGGGGGATGGTGGTCCGCCGAGGCCTGCTCTCCCGGCTCGGGGCCCTCCGCCTGCAGATGGTGCCGCTGGTCCTGGCCCTGATCGACGACGCCGGCAGCCGCGCCCAGGCGCTCGACGCCCGCGGCTTCGGCAGCCCGGGTCCACGCACCAGCTACCGCGAAGTCACCGACCCGCCCGCCCAGCGGCGCTTCCGGGCTACCGCACTGCTGCTCGCCGCAGCTGCCGTCGTCGCACGGATTGTGGCCTCCTGGCCTGCCGGAGTGCCGTCATGACGGCGACCACCCGGACGGCGCTGCAGATCCGGATCGAGGCGTTCACGTTCCACGGCGAGAACACCCCGGTGCTAAACGGTGCGGCGGTCTCGGTCGCGCCCGGCTCAATGACCGCCGTCCTGGGCG
>JBKPBZ010000282.1:0-2368 GCA_046727115.1 Actinomycetota bacterium
CCAGCGGTACTGCCCGGCGCCGTCCGCGGCCCCGCCGACCTGGCTCATGATCACGGAGTCGCCCATTTCGTCGAGCCGTTGGCGCATCATGGCGGCGTCCAGCGGGGACAGGGAGATGGTGCACATGACCTCGACGCCTTCATCGCGCGGCATGCCGGCGTGGATGTGCGGGTCCTGGACGTCGTAGCCGTGCAGCCCGTCCAGCAGTTCGCTCTGGAGCTCCTCGCCCAGCACGGCGGAGCGGAGGCAGTCCAGGATCAGGAGCATGCCCACGCCGCCGGCGTCCACCACGTGGGCGGCGTGCAGGGCATCGAGCTGGTCCTCCGTGCGCACCACAGCGGCCAGGGCTGCCTCGACGGCGGCATCCAGGGCCAGGCCGAGGGTCTGGTTGCTGTCATCGCCATCGTGGGCGGAGTCCACGGCGGCCGCGGCCCGGGCGGCGGCCTCCATGACGGAGAGCATGGTGCCGGGCACGGGATCGCTCAGGGCGGACCAGGCCCGGATCTGGGCCCGGTTCAGGGCCGCGGCCAGCAGCGGTGAGCTGATCCGGGTGTGCCCGGCCAGCGGTTCGGCGGCGGCAGCGAGGAAGACGGCAAACAGGGTTCCGGAGTTGCCACGGGCCTGTTCCATGGCCACCTGGCCGGCCTGCGCCAGGACGGCACCGACGTCGTGCGGATCCGCGGCGGGGTGCGCGGACTGGCCAGCGGCTGCGCCACTCCCGACGACGGCGTCCGCGGCGTGGGCTGCGGCCCGGACGGTCAGGTAGAGGTTGGTGCCGGTGTCGCCGTCGGCCACGGGAAAGATGTTGATGGCGTTCAGGCGGTCGCTGTGGTTGCCGAGCGTGGTTTCCGCCTTGCCCAACCACCGCTTCATCGCTTGCGCGTTGGCGGCAATCTTAGTCTGCAAAGTGATCCCATCCCACAGCGTCAGCGGGCCTTCCCGCGATCGTTACTCCCGTGCTCTCGGTTGGTGCAGGGGCCTCTACCGAGCCTATCGCAGTGAACCCGGGAGGGAGCTGAACCCCTGCGGGAAAAGTGGCCAGCAGTCCGTGGTCCTCGCCGCCGCCGAGGACCCAGGACATCGGGTCTGCTCCCAACAGCTCCGACGCCGGCAGCAGCGCAGCGGCCAGCTCCTTCAGGGCGGCGGCGTCCAGGTTCAGCACGGCGTTGCTGGCGGCCGCCATGCGGTTTCCGTCCCGGACCACGCCGTCCGAAATGTCCATCATGGCCGACGCCCCGGCCTCACGCGCCAGGGGGCCGGCCGCGAGCGGCGGCTGCGGGCGGCATTGGGTGTCCATGAGGGAGCGCTGCCCGGCGGTCAGGTCCCCCACGGGGACGTCCGACTCCAGCAGCGCCAGCCCCGCGGCGGCCCGGCCCACTGTTCCCGCCAGCGCCACGGTATCCCCGGGCCGGGCTCCGGAACGCAGCACGGGCTCCTTGCCGTCAAGGGTCCCCAGAATAGCCACGCTGACCGCCAGCTCGCGGCCCCGGCCGAGGTCGCCGCCGGCCACCGTGCAGCCCTGAGCCCCCAGCCCCCTGATCCCGGCCACGAGGCCGTCCGCGAAATCCTCCACCCAGCGGACAAGGGTCTCCGGCGGCATCGTCAGGCTCACCACCAGGGACGTGGCCCGGGCACCCATGGCATTGATGTCGCTGAGGTTTTGCGCCGCGGCCTTCCAGCCGACGTCGTATCCGGTGGTCCGGTAGCCGTTGTTCCACTGGAGCCTGAAATCCTGGTCGGCCACCTGCGTGTCGATGCTCAGCAGAGTGCGTCCGTCCGGCGCGGCGACAATGGCGGCGTCGTCCCCCGGCCCCAGCAGCAAGTAAGTCGCCGCTTCCGGGCCGCCGGCGGGCCCAGTGCGCCCAGAGACAGCGAGCCGCGGGAAGATGCGCCCCAGCAGCTGGGACTCGGAGAGCCCGGCAACGGTCAAGGCGGCGTCCGCCGGCAGGTTATCGGGCACAGCAGTTTCAGGCGCGGGAGATTCAGGCACGGGAGTTTCGGGCACGGGAGATTCAGGCACAGCCCTACGCTACCGCGACGGGCTGACAGCGCCGGGCCGTGACTTCAGGCGCTGAATACTTCCTTAAGAACTGCTCGCCGGCGGCCAGCACGTCGAAGCCATTTCGCCACCTGAACACCGCGTGCCAAACTCTTAGCCGTGCCTCTTTCTGTCCCCGCGGTAAATACCGCCACCCGCAGGGTGCTTGCCTTCGCCGCCGGGGGCGTCCTGCTGTGGCTGATCATTGCCGTTCAACTGTTCATCAACGTGGATCCGCTCAGCGTGCACCGGACGGACGCCATCATCATGCTGGGCGGCGCGGCCTCCGAACGCCTGCCGGTGGCCCGCCAGGTTCAGGCCGAATTTCAC
>JBKPBZ010000283.1:0-27953 GCA_046727115.1 Actinomycetota bacterium
CTCCAGCGCAGGCCGCGCCGGCACCACCCGCACGGCAGCCCGCCGCGGCGCCTGGGGCAGGGCCCGCGCCAGCCCCGGCGCAGGCCCAGATGGCCCCTGCCCCTGCCCCTGCCCCTGCCCCTGCGGCAAGAACCTACGCGAACTGCACCGCGGTCCGCGCAGCCGGCGCGGCGCCCATCCACGTCGGCCAGCCGGGGTACAGCCGGACGCTGGACCGCGATGGGGACGGCGTCGGCTGCGAGTAGCTGCCGGCCCTGCTGCCGGCCACTGTGCGGACGGGCGGTCAGTTCCTCTGGTGGTCGTGCAGGAGCCGGGCGCAGCGGATGAAGCCCAGGTGCGAATACGCCTGGGGATGGTTGCCCAGATGGGTTTCGGTGCCGGGATCGTATTCCTCGGGCAGCAGCCCCGTGGGGCCGAACAGGTTCACCAACTGGTCGAAGAGGTCCCAGGCCTCCTCGATCCGGCCAACGGCGATGTAGGCCTCGATCAGCCACGTGGTGCAGATGTGGAAGCCGCCCTCCAGCCCCGGCAGGCCGTCGTCGTACCGGTAGCGGAAAACGGTGGGCCCTACCCGCAGTTCCCGTTCCACCGCCGTGACGGTGGCCAGGAAGCGGGGGTCGTTGACGTCCAGCAGGCCGGAGAGACCGATGTGCAGCACGGCTGCATCCAGGTCCGGGCTGTCGTACGCCACGGTGTAGGAGTACGCCGACTCATCCCAGCCTTCGCGCAGGACTTCCTGCCGGATTTTCGCCGCCGTGGGCTCCCAGGCCGGCAGCGGTTCCCGGCCATGCCGGGCGGCCGTGCGCAGCGCCCGGTCCAGCGCCACCCAGCACATCACCTTCGTGTAGACATGGTGCCGCGGCGCCCGCCTGGCCTCCCAGATTCCGTGGTCCGCTTCATGCCAGCGGGCCAGCACGGCCGCGGCCATCTGCACCAGCAGTTCCCAGTGGTCATCGGAGAGCACACCCAGGCGGCCGCTGAGGGCGTGAATCAGCTCGGCAACCGGGCCAAACACGTCCAGCTGCACCTGGTGGTCGGCAGCATTCCCTATCCGCACCGGTCGCGATCCCGCGTAGCCGGGCAGGCTCTCGATGATCGCCTCGGTGGACAGCGGCGCCCCGGTCACCGAGTACAGCGGATGCAGCCACTCCGGGCCCGGGGCGCGGGCCAGGATCCGGCCCAGCCAGGCCAGGAAGCCCTCTGCCTCGGCGGTGGAGCCCAGGTCCACGAGGGCGTTGACGGTCATGGATCCGTCCCGCAGCCAGCAGTACCGGTAGTCCCAGTTCCGGGTGCCGCCGATCCCCTCCGGCAGTGAAGTGGTGGGCGCGGCCAGCACTGCGCCCGTGGGTTCGTGGACCAGGGCCCGCAGCACCAGCGCGGACCGGCGGACCAGCGAGGGCTTCACGCCCGGCAGCTGCAGCTCGTGGACCCAGCGCCGGGAATGATGGGCGACGGCGGCGCGGCGTCCGGTCTCGTCCTCCGGCACCGTCGACTGCGGTTCCGTGTCGCCGCAGCGCAGGTTCAGGACCACCGGCCCGTCCCGCAGATCGACGTCGCCCGTGGCGGTGGCGTGCCGGCCGTCCGAGGTGATGGAAAAGGCCACGCCGGGCGCCCGAAGGGTGATGGGATCCGCGGTTCCCACGACGTGAAGCTCCGTCCCGCGCGCCTCCATGCTGAACGGCGCATTCGCGTAGTCCGGCCGCGGCGCGAAGACGATTCTCGCCGTGCCCGTGCCGGAGAGCACCCGGACCAGGCTGGTGATGCCTTCCGGGGCCGGCTCCAGGTAATCCGTCACGGTGACGTCGGCCCAGCGGGTTTCCACGATCATGGTGCTGTCCACGTAGCGCTGGCCAAGGACCTGCGAGGACTTCACCGGTTCCACGGAGAAGTGGCCGGCCGCATCACCGCCGAGGAGATGGGCAAACAGCGACCCCGAATCCGGCTGCGGGTGGCTCATCCAGCAGATCTTCGCGTCCGGCGTGATCAGGGCGGTGGAGGAGCCGTTGCCGATCATCGAGTGCCGTTCCAGTCCCACGGCGTCCTCGCCGAAAAGCCACGCCCGCCGCAGTTCGAACAGGATCGCCAGGACCCGGGCAAACGACTCCGTGTCCCGGAGCCTGTGGTTCGCCACGCTGGGCCCCTCCCCCACGCGCAGCGCCATGTCCGGCCCGCGCAGCGTGGCCATGGCCAGTTCATCGCTGGACGCGTCGCCGGCGTAGAGTGCGGCACTGGCGCCGAGCACGGAGCGCAGGTGCTCCATGGCCGCGGCCTTTGAGGGCTTGACGACCGAAAGGTCCAGCACCGAGCCGTCCACGATGAAGTGCAGCCCGTTGTCCTGGGCGATGCGCGTTGCCTGCCGGGTCGCCTCGTCAACGATGTCCGGCGCCGCGGACCGCGTATGGACGGAGACCGCGACGGGCTTGCGTTCGATGCTGATGCCCCGGTACGCGCCGACCGTTTCGGCGAGCGCCTGGTGGGCCTGCTGGAGCACGGACTCCGTGGCCAGCGAGAGGCTGTGGGCGTAGCCCATGTCGAACTCGGCACCGTGCGAGCCCACCAGATGCACCTCGGCGGGCAGGCGCGAGACGGCGGCGAGGTCCCGGAGGGACCGGCCGGAAATGACCGCGGTGTGCGTATTGGGCAGGGCGGCGAGCGCGCGGAGGGCGATCGCGGCGCTGGCCAGCGGCAGGGTCTCGGTCGAGATCCCTTCCGCGGCGCAGAGGGTTCCGCCATAGTTGCACGCCACCAGCAGCCCGGGCGTGCGGGCCAGGATCTTGAGCTCAGCCAGCAGTTGCGGGGTCAGCCCGTCGTCGGCTGCGTCAGTCTGCACGAAGGCCCGGAGCAGGCCCAGCGGGAGGGATTTGGTCAGGAGGGCAGAGTCAGCCAAGGACTGGTTGAGAGGAGTGGGCATGCGCGGAGTCCTTCGAATAGTCCCCAATGCCTGCATGAGAATCGTCCTCGGAAGGGCGTAGTTCCAGTATCCTCCTGACACAGTTTCGCCCGGGTGTCCCGGCGGTTGCAGGTGTGTAACGTCTGCTGGCCGCCGGGAACATCAGGGGGTTGGGGCGCTAGCTGTGGTTTGCGCGGTAGAAGTACATCTCCCGGGATCCCTTGGGAGCATCCCAGCCCTGGGCAAACATTAAGTTGACCCTTGTCAAGGGTGGGCCCTGCCAGCGCCGGCCCGGCGGCAGCGGAGCCGCGCCCCGCCACGGCGTTTCAGCAGTTGGCCGGCCTGTATTCGTAGGCTCCCGCATCGGCCGCGCCGCCACCGCGGCAGTCGCCCTCCTGATTGGCCGGCCGCCCGTCCAGATCCATGGGGAACGGGCTGATGCCGGCCCGATCAATAGCCGGGCTCGCGCCGGAAAGATGGAGATCGGCGGGTGCATTCACAAAGTCGGCGGGTTCGGTGGTGGAGGTGGCACTCGGAGCGATGTTGATGGGGCCGTTGAGGACATTCCCCTGCTCCGTCCAGCCGGCGCTGTCCATCCACAGGGCGTTGCGGGCCGCTACCAGGATGTTGCCCCTGATGACGGTGGAGGCCGGGCAGGAGGCGTGGCAGACGAGCGCCTGGGAGTCCGGACCGTCCAGCCATACGGTGTTGTATTCGAACGTGGTGCCGTTGGTCGGGCCAAAGGACGACGTCCTGCCACGCGCGATCAGCCCCATGGCCTGGGAACAATTCGGGCCGCAGGTGGATCGGACGAGGTTGTAGCTGTACGTGTTGCCGTCCGCGGTTCCGCCCCTTCCCCGCCCCAATTCGGAGAAGACGTTGTTGTCCACGGCCACATTGTGGTGGATCCGGTTCCGGTTGCCGTTGAAAATTTCGAAAGCGCTGCCGTCATGGCCGAAGTCGTAGGACACCGCGGTGGAACCGGTGATGGTGTTGGCGGCGAACTCGTTGTCGCTGCCGTTGATCAGGAAGCCGAAGGCGCCCGAATCATCGGTGCACTTCACGGCCGTCGGGGTGCCGCACCGCTCCCCCGGGGTATTGACGTTCATGATGTTGTTGTCGGCGAGCGTGTTGTTGGAATAGCTGCCGAAGTCGGATCCCTCGCTCACCTTGATACCCGCGGCATTGTTCGCAGCGGCGGAGTGCCGCACGGAGTTGTGGTCACCGTAGATGCTGAAGCCTGCATAACCGCACGATTCCGCCCGCAGGCCGTCCACGGTGACGTAGTCGCCGTCGAGCCTGACGCAGGTCCCCGCCAGTCCCCCCGTAATGACGGGCAGATTGCCGCTTCCGTAGGCATTCAGGGTGATCTTGAGCCGGCTGGTGCCGCCCCGGCCGACCACCAGGCCGCCGGAGAAGATGTCCCCGCGCCTAAAGCTGACGGAGTCCCCGGGCCGCAGCGCCGTGGCGTTGACCCGATCGAGGCTCGCCCAGGCCGATTGTGGCGACGTTCCGTCATTGGAGTCACTGCCGTCCGCACTCACGTAATACGTGGCACCCTCGGTCGAGGCCGGCGCGGATGCGCCGCCGAGCAATCCGCCCAGGAACAGCAGGACGAGCAGTGTGGCGGCGGCTGTGGACTTGATCTTCATGGGTGCACCTGGGTTTTCGCCATGTATCCGCGGATCCGGGCGCCACCGCCGGCCGGCGGACCACATCGGCACCCTGAGGGGCTTAACGCTATGAGCGGGCAGGTGCTAAGTCAACGGCCGGGAGGCCAACGGAGCCGGAGCCGTAATGTTCTTTTTTGCTACTTGACGTTCTTTATTGTGCGATTATGATAGCTAATTATGTGAGCTGCTTCACGCCACCGCGTTATTTCAAAGGAGAAATTATGACCATGCATGAAGACGCACTGCTCCGGGCCTCCAGCCGAGGCGGGTGGGACCGGAGGACGCTGCTGAAGACATTCGGCGCCGGAGCAGTTGCGATGGCCGGCATTCCCCTGCTCACGGCCTGCACGGGCGGCAGCGCACCTGCCAGCAGCGGCGCGAACACGGCCACCTTCGGTTCCGGCTCCTCGGACGAGGTTCCCAAGGCCGCCTACAAGGCCGTGACCGACGCTTTCCAGAAGAAGTCCGGCATCGCGGTGACCACCAATGTGGTGGCGCACAACGACTTCCAGAACAAGATCAACACCTATCTGCAGGGCAGCCCGGACGATTCCTTCACCTGGTTCGCCGGCTACCGCATGCAGTACTACGCCGGCAAGGGACTGCTCGCCCCGATCGACGATGTCTGGGAAAAGATCGGCGGAAACTACTCCGACGCCCTGAAGAAGGCCTCGACGGGCGCCGACGGCAAGATGTACCTGATCCCGAACTACAACTACCCGTGGGGCTTCTTCTACCGGAAGAGCCTCTGGACGGCAAAGGGCTACGCCGTCCCCACAACATTCGATGAGCTGAAGGCGCTCTGCGCCAAGATGAAGGGCGACGGCCTGATCCCGATTGAATTTGCGGACAAGGACGGCTGGCCCGCCATGGGCACCTTCGACTACCTGAACATGCGCCTGAACGGCTACCAGTTCCACATGGACCTCACCGCCCACAGGGAGAGCTGGGACCAGAAGAAGGTCAGCGACGTCTTCGACACCTGGAAGGCCCTGCTGCCGTTCCAGAACCCGAACGCCCTCGGCATGACCTGGCAGGACTCGGCGAAGTCCCTCGCGGACAAGAAGTCCGGCATGTACCTGCTCGGCTCCTTCCTCACCCAGCAGTACACGGACAAGGCCATCGCCGACGACATCGATTTCTTCCCGTTCCCCGAGGTCGCGGTGGAGGGCCGGGACGCCATCGAGGCACCCATCGACGGCCTGCTGCTCTCCAAGAAGGGCGGACAGAACCAGGCGGCCCGGGACTTCCTGGCCTATGTCGGCACCCCGGAGGGACAGGATGTGTACGCCTCGGTTGACTCGTCCAACATCGCCACGGCCAAGGGCGCTGATACGTCCAAATTCACTCCGCTGAACAAGAAACTGGCCGAGGCCATCAGCGGCGCCAAGAACATCAGCCAGTTCTTCGACCGCGATGCCCTGCCCGCCATGGCCAACAACGTGATGATCCCGGCCCTGCAGTCCTTCATCAAGGACGGCAATGTCGATGTGAAGAACCTGGAAGCCCAGGCCAAGTCCCTCTACGCCGCGCAGTAGCGGCGTGACTCAAGGCAAGGAATCTCCATGAGTGTCTCTACCAACGCGTCGGCGCGGGGGCGCAAGGCGGTCGCGGCCCCCGCGCGGCGGGTTCGGCGGCTGTCCGGCCGCGACAAAGTGGTGCTGGGCTTCATGGTGGGCGTCCCCACGCTGATCCAGCTCGTATTGGTCTGGATCCCTACGCTCATGTCGGTCGGACTGTCCTTCACCCGCTGGAACGGGCTGGAGCTGACCGACATCAAGCCCGCCGGCGTCGAGAACTACCAGTTCATCGCCCAGGACTACCCGCCGTTTTGGCCGGCCATGCAGCACAACGTGCTGTGGCTGGCATTCCTGGCACTCGTCGCCACCCCGCTGGGGCTGCTGCTGGCTGTGCTCCTGGACCAAAACATCCGAGGCACGCGGATCTACCAGAGCATCTTCTTCGCCCCGGTGATGCTGTCCCTGGCCCTGATCGGGATCATCTGGCAGCTGTTCTACAACCGTGACAGCGGCCTCTTGAACTTCATCCTCGGCACGGCGGGCACGCCCCAGGCCGTCGACTGGTTCGGGGATTCCAGCGTCAACATCTGGGCTGCCCTCTTCGCCGCCACCTGGCGGCACGCCGGCTACGTCATGATCCTGTACCTGGCCGGGCTCAAGGGAGTGGATCCGACCCTGCGCGAGGCGGCCCAGATTGACGGCGCCAACGCGGTCCAGACCTTCTTCCGGGTGATCTTCCCGGCCATGCGCCCGGTCAACGTCATCATCATCGTCATCACCGTCATCGAATCCCTCCGGGCGTTCGACATCGTCTATGTGATCAACCGCGGCACCAACGGCCTGGAACTCATCAGCGCCCTGGTCATCCAGAACCTGGTGGGCGAGGGGCAGGTGATCGGCATCGGCTCGGCGCTGGCGGTCATCCTGCTGGTCATCTCGCTGATCCCCATCACGTTCTACCTGTCCCGCGCGTTCGGAAAGGACAAAGAGGCATGAGCATCGCCCAGCCAACCGATGCCGCCGCGACTGCCACCGTGGCGGACGCCCGGCAGCGCAGTTCCCGGCCGGGCAGGACCGGCCCCCGGCCGTTCCTGCCCGCCAACAACAAGCAGGGCAAGCGGCACTACGGCACCCACGTATTCCTCATCGTCATGGCGGCGATCTGGCTGGTACCGCTGGGCTGGGCCATTTTCACCGCCCTGCGGCCCAAGGCGGACACGGACAAGTACGGCTACTTCAGCACCGGCGGGGCCTTCAACTTCGACAACTTCGTCCAGGCGTGGACGCAGGGCGGCTTTGCCCAGCTGTTCTGGAACTCGGTGCTCATCACGGTCCCGTCCGTGTTCCTGATCCTGTTCTTCGCCTCCATGATGGCGTTCGCCGTCAGCCGGGTGAACTGGAAGTTCAACATCACCCTGCTGATCATGTTCACCGCCGGAAACCTGCTGCCCCCGCAGGTGCTCGCGGCGCCACTCTTTGAAATGTTCAAGCACTTCGAGCTGCCCTACGCCGTCAGCGATTCAGGGAACCTGCTCAACACGTACATCAGCGTGATTGCCGTGGACACCGCTTTCCAGATCGGCTTCGTGACGTTCGTCCTCTCGAACTACATGAAGGCCCTGTCCCCCGAACTGACTGAGGCGGCTCTGGTCGACGGGGCCGGCGTCTGGCGCCAGTACTGGGACATCATCCTGCCGCTGTGCCGCCCGGCGCTGGCCGCCATGGGCACGCTCGAGGTGATCTTCATTTACAACGACTTCTTCTGGCCCCTGCTCTTCATCCAAAGCGGGGACCGCCTTCCGGTGACCACCGCGATCAACAACCTCCAGGGCCAGTTCCTCTCCAACTACAACCTGATCGCCGCCGGCGCCATGATCACGGCCATTCCGGCCCTGATCATCTACCTGCTCCTGCAGCGCCACTTCGTGGCGGGCCTGACCCTCGGCTCCAGCAAAGGATAAACGTGGACAACAGCACCAACCACTCTATGGACTACATCACCGCCCGCCTCGGCTCCGAGGGCTCCCCGATGCTGGCGTTCGGCGGAGACTACAACCCGGAGCAGTGGCCCGAGGAGACCTGGGACGAGGACGTCCGGCTGATGCGCGAGGCCGGCGTCAACCTGGTCAGCGTGGGCATCTTCAGCTGGTCCCTGCTTGAGCCGTCCGAGGGCGCCTACGAGTTCGGCTGGCTGGACCGGGTCCTGGATCTGCTGCACGCGAACGGCATCCGGGTGGACCTGGCGAACGCCACGGCATCCCCGCCGCCCTGGTTCAGCCACAAGTATCCCGAGTCGCTGCCGGTAACGGCCGACGGCGTGCGGCACAGCTACGGTTCCCGGCAGGCTTTCGCGGCCTCGAGCGCCGAATACCGCCGGGCCGCCGCGGCACTGACCGAGCAGATCGCTGTCCGGTACAAGGACCACCCCGCCGTCGTGATGTGGCACGTCCACAACGAGTACGGCTGCCACAACCAGCCGGATTTCTCCGACGGCGCGGCCGCCGGCTTCCGGCGCTGGCTCGAACGCCGGTACGGCAGCCTCGAGGCCCTCAACACCGCGTGGGGCACCGCCTTCTGGTCCCAGCGCTACTCGGCCTGGGAGCAGATCCTGCCGCCGCGCACCTCCGGGACCTGGGTGAACCCGACCCAGCAACTGGACTTCGCCCGCTACTCCTCCGATGAGCTGCTGGAGTGCTACAAGGCCGAGGCGGCGATCATCCGCTCGCACTCAGGGCATCCGGTGACCACCAACTTCATGGGGTTCAACATGGGCCTGCACCAGCCGGTGGACTACTGGCGCTGGTCCGAGGAGATGGACGTGGTCTCCAACGACCACTACCTGATCGCCGAGGACCCACGGAACTTCCAGGAACTGGCGGCAACCGCGGACCTTACCCGCGGCTGGGCCAAGGGCAAGCCGTGGCTGCTCATGGAGCATTCCACCTCCGCCGTGAACTGGCAGCCCCGCAACATCGCCAAAGCTCCCGGCGAGATGCTGCGCAATTCCCTGCAGCACGTTGCCCGCGGCGCCGACGGGGCGCTTTTCTTCCAGTGGAGGGCCTCGCGTGCGGGCGCCGAAAAGTTCCACTCCGGGCTGCTCCCGCATGCCGGCACGGACACCAAGGTGTGGCGCGAAGTGGTCCAGCTGGGCCAGACGCTGCGCAGCCTCGCCGAAGTCACCGGCTCGGTGGTCACCGGGGCATCCGGCCGGGTGGACGTCGCGATCCTCCACGACACCGACGCCCGCTGGGCCTCGGAACTGGACTCGCACCCGAGCGTGGATGCCTCCAACATCGCGGAAACCCGGCGCTGGCATGATGCCTTCTACCGCGCCGGGATCCCCACCGACTTCCGCCAGAGCACCGATGACCTCTCCGGCTACCGGCTCGTGGTCGTGCCAATGCAGTACCTTGTGGGCGATGCCGGCGCCGCGAACCTGGACGCGTACGTGCGCTCCGGCGGCCACCTCGTGGTGACCTACTTCTCCGGTATCGTGGACGAAAATGACCACATCAGGCTCGGCAGCTACCCCGGCGCGTTCAGCGGACTGCTGGGTGTCCGGATGGAAGAATTCTTTCCGCTGCGCGGCGGCGAAAGCGTCCGGCTCAGCGGCTTCGGGGCGGGCACTTGCTGGAACGAACTGGGGCGGGCTACCACCGCCGAGGTCCTCGCGGCCGTGGAAGAGGGACCGGCGGCCGGCTCTCCCGCCGTGACCCGCAACCGCGCCGGAAGCGGCCGCTCCTACTATGTCGCCACAACACTCGCGCCGGAGGGCCTGGGCGAACTGCTCGGTGTCATCTGCGCCGACGCCGGGGTGCAGCCGCTCGTTCCGGAGCTGCCGGACAATGTGGAAGTTGCCCGGCGCAGCAAGGACGGGACCGACTGGACATTCTGTATTAACCACGGGGCCCACGACGTCCGGCTGCCGCTGGAAGGCGTCGACCTGCTCACCGGCGCCGAGCTCGACGGCGGGCTCGGCCTTGCGGCCGGAGGCGTCGCCGTCGTCCGTTCCCGCGCCGCCCAGCTGGTCGGCACATCCGCCGGCCACTCAAGCCAGTCAAGCCAGTAAAGGACTTCATATGCTAGCCGCAGCCCGCCATTCCGCCATCCTCGCAGAGGTCCAGCGTGAGCGGATCGTCCGTGTCGCGGACCTCGCCAAGTTGCTCGGCGTCTCGCTGATGACCGTGCGGCGGGATATCGAGGCCCTCGACGCGGCCGGCGCCGTGGAGAAGATCCATGGCGGGGCCAAGCTGCCTGGCGGAGCCGGCACCCACGAGCCGGGCTTCGAGCTGAAGGTGACCCAGCTCAAGGACGAAAAAATGGCGATTGCACATGAGGCGGCCGCTCAGGTGCGCGAGGGCATGGCGGTGGGGCTCAGCGCCGGCACCACCACGTGGGCGCTGGCCCAGCTGCTGTCCACTGGTCCGCGGATCACGGTGGTCACCAACTCCGTGCGGATCGCCGACGTCTTCCACCAAAGCTCGTCCGCGTCCACCGTGATCCTGACGGGCGGCGAGCGCACCCCCTCCGATGCCCTCGTCGGGCCGCTGGCCACGTCCGCCCTCAAACAGCTGCACCTGGACGTGCTGTTCCTCGGCGTCCACGGGGTCGACGCCGACGCCGGGTTCACCACCCCCAATGTCCTGGAAGCCGAAACGGACCGGGCGTTCGTCACCGCGGCCCGCCGGGTGGTGGTGCTGGCCGACCATACGAAGTGGGGCACGCTCGGCATCAGCACCATCGCCAGCCTGGAGGACGCTGACGAACTCATCAGCGATGACCTCCTCGGCAGTGAGGCCCGGCGCATCCTCGGCGAGCGCGTCGGCAGGCTCCGCCTGGCCAGCACCGGCGACGCCCGGCGCACCACCGCAGCGAACCCCACAGCAGCCGCAGGCTGACCGGCACGGCCCCGCCCACCCCAACCACTACGCCTGGAGCTACCGTGAACAACCCGGACCTCACCCTTGCCGCCGAGACCCGTTCCCCACAGGACGTCCCGGGCCTGTTGTCGTCGGCTCTGGAGCCGCTGCACCTGCGCCGCTCCGGAACGTCCCTGCTCATCGACTTCAGCACGGGCGAGGCCGCCATGGTGCACTTCGGCGCCGATCTCGGCCCGGACCTGCCGGACCTTTTGCTGCTGGGCGACGCCGTCCCGCGCTCGGCCCTCGACATCCCGGTCACGCTGGGACTGATCCCACAGGCGTCTTCCGGCTGGCGTGGACGGCCCGGCCTCCGCGGCCACCGGAACGGCCAGGCGTTCTCGGCCCGTCTGCGCGTTGTCAGCGTTGAGCGTGCCGGCGCGGAGGGTTCCGGCGGGGCTGACTGCTCTGCAGTCATCATCCAGGCCGACCCCGACGCCGGTATCAGCGTCCGCACGGAGATCAGGATCAATGACGGCGGCCTGCTCCAGATCCGGCACCGGCTCGACAACGACGGCGCCGGCCCCTACAGCGTTGACGAACTCGCGGCCGTGCTGCCGGCGGGCCGAGCCGCGACGGAGGTCCTGGACCTGACCGGGCGCTGGTGCCGGGAGTCCCACCCCCAGCGCCTGCCGCTGCACCAAGGCACATGGGTCCGCTCGGGCCGGCACGGCCGGACCGGCCATGACGCCTCACTCCTGCTGGCAGCCGGCACCCCCGGCTTCGGCAACCGCCACGGGCAGGTGTGGGCCGTGCACCTGGGCTGGAGCGGCAACCACGAAAGCTTCGTAGACGCCACCGGGGACGGCCGGACCATCATTGGCGCTTCGGAACTGCTCGGCGCCGGCGAGATCAGTGTGGCCGCGGGCGCCAGCTACGAGACACCGTGGCTGTTCGCGGCCTATTCCGCCGCGGGCCTGGACGGCATCAGCGAGGCATTCTACCGATGGTTCCGCGGCCGACCGCACCACCCCGGCGTGCGGTCCGGCAAAGCCCGTCCCGTGGTTCTCAACGTGTGGGAAGCGGTGTATTTCGACCACCGGTTGCCGGTGCTCCTCGATCTTGCCGAATCCGCCGCCCGGCTGGGCGTGGAACGCTACGTCCTCGACGACGGCTGGTTCCGCGGCCGGCGCAATGACCAGGCCGGCCTCGGTGACTGGTACGTCGACGGGGACCTCTGGCCCGGCGGCCTGACCCCGCTGATCGACGCGGTTACGGGCCACGGCATGGAATTCGGCCTCTGGGTCGAACCCGAAATGGTCAACGAGGACTCCGATCTGGCCCGCGCCCACCCGGACTGGATCGCCGGCCCGGCATCGCGGACCGCCGGGGGCAGTCGGCTGCCGGAACAGTGGCGGCACCAGCAGGTCCTCGATCTGGTCAATCCGGACGCCTGGCAGTACATCTACGACAGGCTCGATGCCCTGTTGAGCGAACACCGGATCAGCTATCTCAAATGGGACCAGAACCGGGACCTGACCGAAATGGGCCACGAGGGGCGCGCCTCCGTGCACGCCCAAACACGGGCCGTTTACCGGCTCCTCGACGAGCTCCGCCTGGCCCACCCGGACGTCGAGATTGAAAGTTGCTCCTCGGGGGGCGCCCGCGTGGATCTCGGAATCCTGGAACGCACCGACAGGGTCTGGGCCTCGGACTGCAACGATGCCCTGGAACGGCAGACGATCCAGCGCTGGACCGGCATGGTGGTACCGCCGGAGCTGGTCGGATCGCACATCGGCCCCACCACGAGCCACACCACCGCGCGAACGCACGATCTCTCCTTCCGGGCGATCACCGCGATGTTTGGCCACTTCGGCCTCGAATGGGATGTCCGGCACCTGGCCGATTCCGAGCGCACCGAGCTTGCCGGGGCGATCGCGCTGTTCAAGCAGTACCGTCCCCTGCTGCACAGCGGACGCATGGTGCGGGCCGACGAGCCCGATCCGACCCTCCGGCTCCACGGCGTCGTGTCCCACGACGGCGACGAGGCCCTGTATGCCCTGGTGTCCCTGGCGACGTCGTTCGCCGAAGTCCCCGGGCGGGTCTGCCTGCCGGGGCTGCTGCCGGACGCCGCCTACCGGGTGGAAGCGGTCTACCCCGCGGCCGACGACGAGCAAGCGTTCCTGCAGGCAGTGCCTCCGGCGTGGCTTGCCAGCGGCGTCAAGGCGACCGGGCGGTTCCTGGCGGAGTCCGGCCTCCCCATGCCGGTCCTGAACCCGGAGCACGGGCTGCTCCTGGCCGTCCGCCGCGTCACTGCTGCCGCTCCAGCCGCACCCGGCAGCCACCCCGTGAGGAACTCCTGAGCATGGGCCAGATCACGAAACGCTCCCATAAGCTCTCCGACGGCCGGGACATCATCTACTTCGATGATGCCGATACCGTCCTGCCCCCGGACCGCAGGGAGGACCTGCGGGCGCCGGCGCTCCGTCCGCCCACGGCCACGATGCGCCAGGACGTCCTGACCGGGGAGTGGATTTCGATCGCGGCAGCCCGGCAGAACCGGGTGGTCCTGCCGCCCTCGCACCTGGACCCGCTGGCCCCGGCGTCGCGGGAAAATCCCTCGGAAATTCCGAGCCTCTACGACGTCGCCGTCTTCGAAAACAAGTCCCCGTCCTTTGGACCGGAACTGGGAGGCGCCGCCGCGCCGGAGGGCCTGGATGACCTCGCCCTGGTGGGGCTGGGGCGCAGCCGGCAGTCCGTGGGGCGGTGCGAAGTGGTGTGCTTCTCCCCCGAGCACACCGGTTCCCTGGCGGGGCTGCCGCTGTCCCGGATGCGCACGGTGGTGGAAGCCTGGGCGGACCGGACAGCCGCGCTGTCCGCGCTGCCCGGCGTCGAACAGGTTTTCCCGTTCGAGAACCGCGGCGAAGCGATCGGCGTGACGCTGCACCACCCGCACGGACAGATCTACGCCTACCCCTACATCACGCCCCGCACGGCGCAGCTGGTCCGCACGATCGAGAGCTATGGCGGCTCGCTGTTCGAGGACATCCTCAGCTTCGAGCAGAAATCCGAACGGGTGCTGCTCCAGGGCGAGCACTGGACGGCGTTTGTCCCGTTTGCCGCGCGCTGGCCGCTGGAAGTGCACATCCTCCCGCACCGGCATGTCCCGGACCTTGCCGCCACGACGGACGAGGAACGCGATGAGTTCTCCCGGCTGTACAGCCGGCTCCTGCGCGGCGTCGATGCCCTCTACGACACCCCCACCCCGTACATTTCGGCGTGGCACCAGGCTCCCGTCCACGCCCACCGGGACGACATCCGGCTCATGCTGCAGCTGACCTCGCCCCGCCGGGAGGAGGACAAGCTCAAATACCTGGCAGGGTCGGAGGCCGCGATGGGTGCATTCATCGCGGACATCCCGCCGGAAACGGCAGCTGCCCGGCTCCGCGATGCCATGGAAAAGGCCGGGCTCGAGCCATTCCGCCCCGATTCATTCCGCCCCGAGCCTCTCAGCCCAGAACGGGAAGCAACAGAACAGGAAGCCGCCCAACCATGAACGAGGTCCTTCAACTGGGAAGTGAGTACTTTTCCGGCCAGTTCGGCGGAGCGCCTGAAGGTTTGTGGTCGGCGCCCGGGCGGGTCAACCTGATCGGCGAGCACACGGACTACAACGACGGCTTCGCGTTTCCGATCGCAATCGACAAGCGCACCACAGTGGCGGCCCGCGCCCGCGCAGACCGCCTGCTCCGGGTCACAAGCAGTTCCTTCCCCGGCGTGGTGGAGGTGAGCCTGGACCACCTGGACCCAGATGCCCTCACCGGCTGGGCGGCCTACCCGCTGGGCGTGGCCTGGGCGATCGCTGGCGGCGCGTCCGGCAGCGCCGCGTCCCGGATGTCCGGCGTGGACCTGGCGCTGACCTCGGATGTCCCGGCCGGCGCCGGGCTGTCCTCCTCTGCCGCCGTCGAATGCGCGGTGGCCCTGGCACTGAATGATCTCTGGGAGCTGGGGCTGGACAGGCAGGAACTGGCCCGGATCGGCCAGCTGGCCGAGAACAGGGTGGTCGGCGCACCCACCGGCATCATGGACCAGGCGGCCTCGCTCCTGGGCGAACCGGATCATGGCATCCTGCTCGACTGCCAGAGCCTGTTGACCGAGACCGTTGCCCTCGGCTTCGCCGGCGCCGGGGTGGGACTCCTCGTGATCGACACCCGCACCAGCCATTCCCATGCCGACGGCGGCTATGCCAGCCGCCGGCGGTCCTGCGAGGACGGCGCCCGCCGCCTCGGCGTCGGCAGCCTGCGGGCACTGGGTCCGGACGATCTCCCCCGCGCCGCGGCACAGCTCGACGGACAGACCTACCGCCGGGTCCGCCACATCATCACGGAAAACCAGCGGGTGCTCGACACCGTCGCGGCCCTGCGGAGCTCCGGCGCCGGCGCCATCGGGCCGTTCCTTGATGAATCGCACCTGTCCATGCGCGACGACTTCGAGATCTCCACCCCCGAGCTCGACCTCGCCGTGGCCAGCGCGCAGGAATTGGGGGCCCTCGGCGCGCGGATGACCGGTGGCGGCTTCGGCGGGGCAGCCCTGGCCCTGGTCCGGAACGAGGACGCCGGCAAGGTGGCCGGGGGCATTGCCCGCGACTTCGCCCGCGCCGGGTACACAGCCCCGCACATCTTCCCCGTCACCGCGTCCGAGGGCGCCCGCCGGGAAGCGTAGCCCGCTTGGCCGTTAGGCCAGCGGGCTCTTAGGCCCGGGCGCCTTAGGCCCGCACCAGCCGGGCGGCGTCGGCCAGAAGTTCCACGGAACGGAGCCGCGCCTCGGTGCCCGTGCTCTGGTGCGCCACGATCAGTTCGTCGGCGTCGGCGTGCTCCGTGAATTCCTCGAGGTACGCCAGGACGGCATCGGGGGTGCCGACGGCGGAGTACTTCATCATCTGCGCCATCTGCTGGCCCTGCGGCGAGTCCAGGATCATGTCCGCCTCGTCGTCGCTGAACACCCGGCCGTTGCCGAAGAACAAGGAGACCCTGGCGCGCTTGGTGGCCTGGAACATCGCCTGGGCGTCGGCGGCCGAATCCGCGGCAATGACGTTGACGCCAGCGATCACGTGCGGGGCGTCGAGCTGGGCGGAGGGCCGGAATTCGCGGCGGTAGACAGCCACGGCGTCCTGCAGCGCGTTGGGCGCGAAGTGTGAGGCGAAGGCGTAGGGCAGGCCCAGCTGGGCGGCCAGCCTGGCGCCGAACAGGGACGAACCCAGGATGTACAGCGGCACGTTGGTGCCCTTGCCCGGGGTGGCCTCCACGCCCTGGATCCGGGTGGGCCCGGTCAGGTAGCCCTGCAGCTCCAGGACATCCTGGGGGAAGCTGTCTGCCGACATCGGATCGCGGCGCAAAGCGCGCATGGTGTTCTGGTCACTGCCCGGCGCCCGGCCCAACCCCAGGTCGATCCTTCCGGGGTGCAGGGTCTCGAGCGTGCCGAATTGTTCCGCGATGGTCAGCGGCGAGTGGTTGGGCAGCATCACGCCACCGGCGCCAAGGCGAATGCTGGAGGTGTGGGCCGCGACGTGGGCGATCAGCACGCTCGTGGCGGAGGAGGCGATCGAGGACATGTTGTGGTGCTCGGCGTACCAGATCCGCCGGTACCCCCGGTCCTCGGCGAGCTGCGCCATGGCCACGCTTCCGGCGAAGCTCTCCGCCGCCGTCTGGCCCGGGCCGATGGTTGCGAGATCAAGAATGGAAAGCGGAACAGTCACGGAAAAGCCGGCCTTTCGTAGCGGAGCACTGTACGGGCCGGAGTTTGGGACTGCGGTCCTGGGTAGCGCCGGGTTTCCGGCGCGAGCACACTGGTGTCAACGACGGCGGAGCCCGGGATATTTCTGCATACGTTTCCGCCCCGCCATATCCGCTCTGCCATATCCGCACTGCTTTATCAGCGCTGGTTTATCTGCCCTGTTTTGTCGGCCCTGTTTTGTCTGCCCTGTTTTGTCGGCCCTGTTTTGTCGGCACTGCTCGGACGGCCCACGTCAGCCCGGTCGGCTGCCGGCTGCCGCTCCTGGCTTCTACTTCAGCGGGATCAGCTGCACGAGTGGTTGTAGTCGAGGCCTTCGGAGATGTACTGGATCATCGAGACACGGCCGCGCGCGGTGAGCGCGGGGAGGGCGCAGCTTGCCTTGGCGCCGGCTGCCGATCGCGCTCCAGCGAGCCAGCTCGGCAATCCTGCCAGCGGGCTGGTAAACGTCACGGCTCCGGCAATTTTCGCCCACTGGTAGGCGGTGGAGTAGAGGCCCACGCGGGCGCCGATCTTCTTGAAAGAGGCGGTCATGCCTTCCAGGACGGCGACGTTCGCGGCCTTGTCTGTCTGCCAGGTGTTTTCCGTTTCCACATCCAGCCACCAGAGGTAGGATTGCGGGTTGCTGACCCCGCGGCGCTTGGCGTCGTCGGAAGCCTTGGCCCACCCGTACATGTAGGAGCAGGCTTTGAACGACCCCAGGGCGCAGTTGCCGTAGGGATTGGTGACCTTCACCCCGTCGTAGAAGTTCGATGTGGGCCACCAGGACCCCTGCCGCCCGGGGTTCGCCGTGTTGACGTACAGGGCAACCTTCGGCTGCGCCGTCCCTGCAACGGACTTTGCGGCCTTCGCCCAGGCCAGCTGGCTTGCCAGGCACGGGTTCGTGGTGTTGGCCAGTCCGTAATTGACGCCGACGATTGCGAAGGCGGGCTGCTTTGCCGGGGTCTTACCGCACTGCGGCCAGGACACATCGATCCCGGGTCCCGAGGAGCTGGTCGTAAGCGCCGACGCAGAGCTTCCGCCCAGGAGGACAAGGCCGAGGGCCACGACAAAGACCAGTACGCTGCGGGGGAACGAGTTGGGCATGGCACAGTCTAAGGCAGAATCGCTAATCGGTGGCGTAATTCGGAAGCGGTGCCGATGGCTTCCGAAGCGCCCACGGCACCCTGATGAGCACCTCGCACCGCCCGGACGGGGGGACCTCATCACCGGACAGAACCCGCAGCCCAGCGAGGACGTGGCCAAGGAAGTACTCAGTGTCCTCGCCGAATAGGCGCGTCTTCTCCGGGTCTGGGAGCACTGGACCCGACTAAGCTAACCGCATGGCCATCAAATCCACCGCAGATAAAGTCGCCACGATCCAGAAGGGCTACACCCTGGACGGCCCCACGATCGAACTCGGGGCGGCGATCGTCGATGGCGAACTCCATAAGGACGCCCCCGTCCGGCTGCCGCTCGCGATGATGAACCGGCACGGCCTCGTGGCCGGGGCGACAGGCACCGGCAAGACCGTCACCCTGCACATGATGGCCGAGCAGCTCTCCGCGGCGGGCGTGCCCGTGTTCCTAGCCGACATCAAAGGCGACCTCTCCGGGCTGGCCACCGCGGCCACGGGCAGCGACAAGCTCCTGACCCGCACGGAGAGCATCGGCCAAGCGTGGTCCGGGAAGACTTTCCCTGTGGAGTTTCTGGCCCTCGGCGGCGACGGCAACGGCATCCCGGTCCGGGCCACCATTACGTCCTTCGGCCCCATCCTGCTCTCTAGGGTCATGGACCTGAACGAGACACAGGAATCCAGCCTGCAACTCGTCTTCCACTTCGCGGACAAGAACAACCTGGAGCTGATCGACCTCAAGGACCTGCGGGCCGTGATCCAGTTCCTGACCTCGGCCGAGGGCAAGGACGAGCTCGAGGAACTCGGCGGCCTCTCCAAGTCAACCGCGGGCGTGATCCTGCGCGAACTGATCACGCTCGAGGCGCAGGGCATGGAGAAGTTCTTCGGCGAACCCGAGTTCGACACCGCCGAACTGCTGCGTACCGCGCCGGACGGCCGCGGCGTGGTCAGCTGCCTGGAGCTGCCGACTCTGCAGACCAAGCCCATGCTCTTCTCGACGTTCCTCATGTGGCTGCTGGCCGACCTCTTCGAGGACCTGCCGGAGGCCGGGGACCTCGACCAGCCCAAGCTCGTGTTCTTCCTGGACGAGGCGCATCTGCTGTTCAACGGCGCTTCGAAGGCCTTCCTTGACGCCATCACCACCACCGTTCGGCTGATCCGGTCCAAGGGCGTCGGCATCTTCTTCGTGACGCAGACCCCCAAGGACGTCCCCGCCGACGTCCTCGGCCAGCTGGCAAACCGGGTGCAGCACGCCCTCCGCGCCTACACCCCGGAAGACGCCAAGGCCCTCAAGGCCACCGTGTCCACGTTCCCGACCAGCGACTACGATCTCGAGGAAACCCTCACCACCGCAGGCATCGGCGAGGCCGTCATCACCGTCCTGAACGAGAATGGCGCGCCGACCCCTGTGGCGCTCACCCGGCTCCGCGCCCCGGAATCCGTGATGGGGCCCAGCACCGACGCCCTGATCTCCAGCACCGTTGCCGCCTCCGCGCTCCTGCCCAAATACGGCACCGCCGTCGACAACGTCTCGGCCTACGAGAAGATCACCGCCGAAGGCGGTGACTACACAGCCGCTGCCCCCACCGGGCCGGCCGCCGGGACCGGACACCAGGGCGGCCCCTCCGGCGGTGCGGGCCACGGCGGCGGCCTGGACCCCAATGCCATCGACGCCGAAGCCCGACGGATTGAGGAAGAAATCCTTGGCCGTCCTAGCAGCCGTCCCGCGCCGGCGCCGGGGACGCCCGAACCCGGGGAGTCGCGCCAGCCGCGGGCCCCCCGCCCGGCGCAGCCGACGGACGGCGGCGGGATCGGCGTCGACCTCGCGGGAGCCCTCGGCGGAGGCCTCAAGAGCATGGCCCGATCGCTGGGGACCCAGCTTGGCAGGGAGCTGCTCCGCGGCGTCTTCGGCACTTCCTCGAGGCGCCGCCGACGCTAGGGACCAGCACGGCGGCGTCCGACAGGATGGTCCTGGCCCGCTACGCCCGACGGCGGTCAGCCATGGTCCGCGTCACAGTTGCGGACCTTGACACGGAGATTCCTGTGGGGTGCAGGTAACGTAAGAATCGTGCAAATGAGTCAGTCGTTGGTCAAAATCGCAGCAGTGTGGCTGCTCGGACTGATGCTTGCCGTGGCCGGGGCCATTGTGTCCATCAACCTGGTGAACAATTCCGTTGCCGGGCCCCAGCAGCCAGTCCGCGAATATCTCAGCGCCCTGCAAAAGGGCGAGGGCGAAAAGGCGTTGGGGCTCTTGCGCGCCTCCGTGCCACAAAGCAACCCGGCGATGCTCGACGGAACCGCCCTGCAAACCGCGGCCGCCCGCATCACCGACGTCAAACTTGGTGACGCTGAAGAGCGCGGCGCAAACCAGGTCATGGTGCCCATGGACTACACAATCGACGGCAGCCGTCTGCGGACAGAGTTCCTGCTCGAACGCTCCGGCACCGAGTGGCTGTTCTTCCACAAATGGTCTTTCGTCCCGGCAGCGCTGCCCGTCCTGGACGTCACCGTGGTCAACTCCAGCGAGGCCACCGTCAACGGTGTGCCGGTAAACATGCCCAACGGCCGCAACTCCTTGGCTGTGTTCTACCCTGGCGAGTATGAGGCCGCGCTGAACGGCCAGTACTTCTCCGCCCCGGCCACCCGGGCAACCGTGACGGGCGGGGACGCGCGCCCAGCCTCGCTGAACCTGCTGACCGAGGCCACCGGCGCCCTGAAGGAGGCCGTGAGCGGCAAGGTCAAGGAGTTCCTGGACTCCTGCGCCGCCGAGGCCGACAAGCAGCAGAAGCTGCAGCCGGCCTGCCCGTTCTACCACGCCACCAACAACCGCGTGATGGACGGAACCATCGACTGGAGCATCACGGACTACCCCACGGTCAGCATCGAGCCGTTCGGCGGCCGCTGGGTGGTAGCGCCCCTGGACGGCAAGGCCCGGATCAAGGCCCGCCAGGTGGACCTGTTTACGGGCGCCGCGTCCAACATCAACTCTGTCCACGATTTCAGCTTCACGACCCGTCTGGACATCGACGGCGACACCGTTAAGCTCACGCCGCAGCTGAACTACTAGACCCCGTAACCACTGGGCTCCGGAATCTACTAGACCCCGGGGCAGCAGCCGCACCGTGCAGCCCGCCCGCCTGCCCCCGCAGGGCACCTTCCCGTCACGCAGCGCAGACTTTGAGCCATCCGAGAGCCCGGCTCCCCAGGAATCCCGCGGATTTCCTCTCCCCCGGCGCCTGAAAGCTTGCCGGCCGTGACCTCTATCCGGGCGCTTTCACGCTGGCAAGAACCGCCAGGACCTCCGCCACCATGGCCGCCGGATGGTGAACCACATCGGCGTAGTAGTAGCGGAGCACTGCGTAGCCCCGGATCACGGAACGGTTGTTGCGGCGCTGATCTTTCTTCACCTGCGCCCACTCGCCGTGATGCCGACCGTCGAGCTCCACAATCAGTCTGCCCTCCAGCAGCAGATCCACATGCCCAACGCCCTCAATGTGCACCTGAGTCTCCACCCGGATTCCGGCTTGTCGGAAATAGGTTCGGGCCAGGGTCTCCAGCAGGGATTCTGCGCCACAGTCCACCCAGTCCAGGACCTCCCGGGCCCGGCCGTTGCGCGTCCCCGGCAAGCGCCGCCGTAAGAAATCCAGCGTCATATCGCCCCTGCCGACGGCGCACTCAACCATGATCAATGACTCCCGCAGTGCGGCGTCGTCGATGCCCAGGCCGGCGAGGGACGGCCGCCGGGCAGCTCCCCCACAGATGGTCAAAGCCGTGAGAACATCCATGGGCCCATGATTCGCCCCGCCCACCAAGCGCGGCACCGGCGGGCTGCCGTATGTGGATAATGCCGCGTCACGCCGGGCAACTTTTCCAAGCCCCCGGGAGCCGACGGGTAGCGGAATTCCGCAGCCACCGGGTCCGGGGATTGCCAAAAGGCTGCCGCCCGTGACGCGAGGTCACGGGCAGCAGCCTTTTTGATCAGCACGGGCGCCGCGGCCAGGTGCTTCGGCTCAGTCCATTCCGCGCAGGTCCAGGACCAACTCGGTGTCGCCGTCGGCCTGCAGGAGCACGGGGATTCCCCAGTCCTGCTGGTAGAGGTGGCAGGCCGCGTGGTCCGGGATCTCGCCGTCGGCGTCTTCGGGTCCGTCGCACGCCGCGGCGCGGGCGGTGATGTGCAGGACGCCTTCCGGGACGTCGGAGGAAAGCACCAGGGTGCGAAGGAGCCCCACGGACGTCCCGCCGCCGGACACCAGCAGTTCGGGGGGCGTGGACGAGATCTTCAACTGGGTGGGATCGCCCCAGCGGTCGTCCAGCTTCTGTCCGGTGGGCGCCGTGAAGCGCACCGCCAGTTCGAGCGGTCCGGGCGCCACGGGGCTCTTAGGCCGGTGGGTCTGGGCAGCGCCCTCATCCACCTGCTGGGCTTCCTTCGGGATGGGCACGTAGACCAGCTGGTGCTTGTTGGCCTCGACCACCACCAGCAACGGCTCGGCCCCGGCTACCTGGGTGTGGTCCACAATCACGTCGGAGGGCTCGGACAGTCCGCGGGCCAGCGTGGAGACCGTGCCCGTTGCGGGGTCGTAGCGGCGGACTGCGCCGTTGTACGTGTCCGCGATGGCCACCGAGCCGTCAGGGAGCACTGTCACGCCGAGCGGGTGCTGCAGCCGGGCTTCTGCGGCGGGGCCATCGCGGAAGCCGAAGTCGAACAGGCCCTTGCCCACGGCCGACTCGACGGTGATGCTGCCGGCGTCGTCAATGACGAGTTTGCGCAGGGCGGAGGTCTCGGAGTCAGCCACCCAGATGTTGCCCCCGGCGTCCTCGGCGAGGCCGGAGGACTGGGCGAACCAGGCTTCGGCGGCGGGGCCGTCCAGGAGCCCTTCGAGGCCGTTGCCCGCGATGATCCTTACGGCGCCGGAGGTCGGCTCGAAACTGAAGATCTGGTGCACTCCAGCCATCGCCACCACCACGGCGTTGAGTTTGGTGGACCAGACGACATCCCACGGCGAGCTCAGGGACACGGCAAGCGGATCCGCCTCGAGCCGGGTGCCGTAGGCGGCGCCTTCCTCGTCCACGCGGGCCGGGCCGGTTTCCAGCAGCCGCTGCACGCCGCTGCCGGCCAGCGTCCGGACGGTTCCGTCCGTCAGGGACAGTCCGCGCAGGCGGTGGTTCACGGAGTCGGCGATCACCACGTCGTAACCGGCGTCCGCGGCGACGTCCTCGGGCAGCAGCACCAGGCCCTGCGGTTCGTTGAAGCGGGCTGTGGCGGCGCTGCCGTCGGCGTGGCCCTTTTCACCGGAACCGTAGGTGCCCAGCACGGTCTGGAAGTCGGTGGAGAGCTCCACGAGCCGGTGGTGGCCGGTGTCGGTGACCAGCCAGGAACCGGCGCCCCCGGCGCTGCCGACGCCGCGGCCGGCGGGCAGGAACAGGGCCTTGCCGGGGAAGCGCAGCAGGCCCGACGTCGGCTCCGGCGCCACATAGGGGCCGTCGCCGCGGTGCAGGGTGCCCCTGGCCTCGTGTTCGGCGATCAGTTCGGGGATGAGCACGGCGAGGCCGTCGGCGTGGCCTTCGCCGGAGAGGTGCGCCACGATGTAGCCCTCGGGGTCGATGACCACCAGCGTGGGCCAGGCACGTGCCGTGTACGCCTTCCAGGTGTCCAACTCGGGATCGTCCAGGACCGGGTGGCGGATCTCGTAGCGTTCGACGGCGGCGGCCAGCGCCACCGGATCAGCCTCGTGCTCGAACTTGGGCGAATGCACGCCGACCGTCACGAGGACATCGGAGTACTGCTGCTCGAGCGGACGGAGTTCGTCCAGGACGTGCAGGCAGTTGATGCAGCAGAACGTCCAGAAGTCCAGCAGCACGATCTTGCCGCGTAGGGATTCGAGGTCCAGGGACTTGCCACCGGTGTTCAGCCAGCTGCGGCCCACGAGTTCGGAGGCGCGGACCCGGAGGTGGGTGCGTACGGTTTCGGTCATGAGCGTCCTTCCAGCTTTGAATTGCGTTCGGCAAGCCTGGCGTCGCGCTCGGCCAGTTTGGCAAACATATCGTTGTAAGCGGTGAGATCGGCGTCGTTATTCCTGTCCGCCGCCCGGTCTGTGCGTTTGGACTCGCGCGCATCGGAACGGGACCACTGGACGGCGACGCCGATCGCCACCAGCAGGGTTGGCACTTCGCCGATGCCCCAGGCCACGGCACCGCCCATCTGCTGGTCCAGCAGGGCCGAGGGGCCCCACGTCCGGCCCAGGTTGCCGAAGTAGTCCGCTGCCAGCAGCCCTGTGCCGCCCATGATGGCGACGCCGAAGAACGCGTGGAAGCCCATGGTGGCCAGCAGCAACAGCAGCCGCATGGGGTACGGTGCGCGGCGCGGCAGCGGATCGGTGCCGATCATAGTGAGCACGAAGATGTAGCCGGTAAGGGCGAAGTGCAGGTTCATGAGCTCGTGGCCCACGTGGTCCCGCATCGCGTAGCCGAACGCGTCGGAGTAGTAGAAGAGCACGATGGAGCCGGCGAAGTTGGCGGCCGCGAACAGCGGGTGGGTCACCAGTTGCGAGAACTTGGAGTGGATAAAGATCATCAGCCACTCACGCGGTCCACGCGAGCTGTCGCGCCGCGGGGTGAGCGCCCGGAGCGCCAGCGTCACGGGGGCGCCGAGGACCAGGAAGATGGGGGCCACCATGGTCAGGGCCATGTGGTCCACCATGTGCGCGGAAAACAACACCCTGCCGTAGACCGACGGCGGCCCCGAGGTCACGTAGGTGAGGACCAGGAGCCCGATCACCCAGTTGACCGTCCGGAACCAGGACCACGAGTCGCCGCGTTGCAGCACCTTCCGGACGCCGAGGACGTAGGACACCAGGGCAAAGAGTGCGACGGCGACCCAGAGCCAGTCGAGCCGCCACTCCGTGAGCCATCGCTCCGGGGTCAGTTCCGGCGGCAGCTCGTAGCCGGAAAGGATAAAGGCCGGCGACGCGTCGGGGGCGAAGGTGGTGGGCTGCGGCGGGGCAGAGCGCCCCAGCGCCACAGCGATCCCAGACGTCGCTCCCATGATGAGTAGCTCCACGATCACCAACTGCCACAGCACGTGGCGCGCGGACCTGCCCATCCCGCGGTTGCCCAGCTGGGGGAGGACCCAGCGGCGGTGCATGAGCCCGATGCCGCCCAGCACCAGGACCGCCGCTGTCTTGGCGAGGATCAGTTGCCCGTAGGCCGATCCGAAGAGGTCTGCCCATGTGGTGAGGCGGATGCTGGCGTTGATCACGCCTGAGGCGAAGACCAGAACGAAGGCAAAGCCCGCAAGGGATGAGAACCGCCGGAGGGTTGGCTCGGTGATGTCTGCAGTGCGCTGGGATGCGCCCGAGGTGCGACCGCCGGCCCCGGTGCCGCCCAGGACACCGGAAAGGACCGCCAGCATGATGATGCCGCCTACCCAGGCCGATACGCCCACCAGGTGCAGGCCGAGCGAGTTGATGGCGCCCTCGTGGTCGCTGGAGCTTGAGGAGTGCCCGATCAGGGCGGCGGGGACCAGCCCGATCAGCGAAAGGACCAGCGTCAGTGCCAGCCCGCCGCGCGAGCGCACCCCGAAAAGGGCGGTGGTGACGACGGCAGCGATGATCACCACAGCCAGCCAGGCGCGTCCGGTTTCGATGTCCGTCATGAAGTACACGAGGGAACGGGTGAATTCCGGATCCCCCGAGATGCCCTGCCCTGAAATGTCCGCATAGCCCAGGACCAGCACGGAGATTGCGGAAAGCGTCCAGACGGCGCCGGCCGCCGCGGCGACGGCCAGCGCCCGGGTGAAGGCCGGATGTTCCGGGGCCTCCTGATCCTTGGACCGGGAGCCGTTCCTGTTCCGCGGGAGGATCCCGACGGCGAAGATAAGGCCGCCGATCACGGTGGCCACGGCGATGTTGTGGACCGCTTTGCTCACCGGCAGACCCCAGCGCACCAGTGCACCCGGATCGGAAACTTCGCGGGCGGCTGCCGCGCCGGAAAAGATGAGTGCCGCGACCAGGGCCACAAGCAACGCGCCAAGGCCGGCGATCAGCCACGGGCGGGAAATCCCACCGGGACCTTGGCCAAGGCCGCGCGGGTCCCCTGGGGGAACGGGCGCTGCGGTTGTGGGCGTGGGATTTGCTGCGGAAGGCACATCTCCATTGTCCGCTACGCCGCCCTGCTCAGCGAATCGGTCCCAATGCTTCGGCCGTGGGGATCGGTGCGGGGCGAACAGCCGGGGGAAGGGCGGGGAAGGGGCCGGGAACGCAAAAGGAGCGGCAACCCGAGGGTTGCCGCTCCTTTCAAGCCTGCGAAGAAGACTACTTCTTCTTGGCGACTGCAGCCTTCAGCTTGGAGCCGGCGGTCAGCTTGACGCTGTGGCCAGCGGCAATCTGGATGGTCTCGCCGGTCTGCGGGTTGCGGCCGGTGCGAGCTGCACGGTCGGTGCGCTCGACTGCGAGCCAGCCCGGGATGGTGATCTTTTCGCCCGCGGCGACAGAGGTCTCGAAGACCTCGAACAGTGCGTCGAGCACGGAGTTGACTGCTGCCTGGCTGGTGCCGGCCTTGCCTGCGACCTCTGCAACAAGTTCACTACGGTTCTTAGCCATTTATGTCCTCCTGGACGGTCATGATTTTTGGAGCCTGCACACGGCATGCGTACAAACCACTGTTCGAAAACTTACCAGCTTGGCGCCTCAGAGGTGGCAAATTCCGCGTGTTTTCGGCGTTTTCTGGGGAAAATCACTGGAATCGACGCCGATCGCCGTCAAATTGCGCCGAGAGCGGACGCCCCTTGGCCGGCGCCGATTCGGCGAGATCCTCCGCGGTCCTCTCCGGCGGACTTTCCGGCCGTTGGATCATGTGCCGGGGATGACTCTTGGGCGACGGGACCAGGGCTCCTGGTGGGATGTTTTGAGGCCTGAATCCGGTAGTGGCTCTATGCGGCCCAGGGCCCTGGCCCGTTGTCCTGGCGCGGCGTTGTGTGGTGTAAAAGCTAAAGGGTCTCAGCCCTGCGCAATACCGTGCTCAGACCCTCGCCGCATAAGGCCCCCGCAACAACGCCGCATTCGAGCGCCTTATCGAAGCTGGGCCCGGTCGGCGCCGGGCGCTAATAATGCTGCCAGTATCGCTTCGGCCCGTCTTACGATCGGCACGTGAGGCGTTGTCGGGACTGAGAGGCCACCGAGCGAGAGAGGTGGTTTCCTGGCATCAGGACGATTTGGCACCGTTCAGCGATCTGAATTTGCCGCCGAGTTCCTGAGCCAGCCCCTTGAGGTCTTTATCGCTTAGAGGCTCACCAAGTGCTTCGGACATGTCCACGACCATCCAATTCTTGCCCTCCACAATGGACAGAGGCTGAGCTGAATCACTGTACAGCTGGTGCTCGGCATCTCGGGCGTCTTCCGTCTTGAACCACTCGACTTGGACGCGGTTTGCACACACGACGTATTCAGCCGTGAAGCCTGCAAGGTCCGGATTGATGATGGGATCCGTCTTGGGCTCATCATCGCAGCCGATCACGCCGGCAATGGCTCGACGGGCATCACCGACAGAAGCAAATTCCTTGAGCTGCGGAGCGGCTGAGGGTTGCGTGGTTACGGACTGCTGCGGAGCGGCAGCCTGCTGCCCGGTGACTGCGCAACCTGTGAGACCGACGATCACACCGACTACTGCGATGGCTACCGTGTGCCTGCGGCTGCCTTTGACCATCATTGATACCCCATCCCCCCGGAGGTTAGTTTAGCCATCCTTGCATACGACCCTCGTTGCGTACAGGAAGAGAACGGACCTGAAAAAGCTGCACGCAGGAAGGTCCCGTCTTAAATTGGACGGGGCCTTCTGGAGGGGCCGATCGCTGACCGCTAAAGTCGAACTCGCACATTAACGAGTCCAACTTCCGGGGACCAGTTCAGGGGTTGGCGTCCTGCGGGCCGTTTGTGTGTTGGGGGGTTAAATGCGGGAGGACCCCCAACGTGTGTGGGGGGTCCTCGACCGTTAATGGTGTTCCGGCGGTGACCTACTCTCCCACACCCTCCCGGGTGCAGTACCATCGGCGCTGTGGGTCTTAGCTTCCGGGTTCGGGATGGGACCGGGCGTTTCCCCCACGCTATGACCGCCGTA
>JBKPBZ010000284.1:0-10451 GCA_046727115.1 Actinomycetota bacterium
CTTGCGGACCTGGCCGCCTTCGATCAGTATGCCGAGGCCCTTGCCGTCCACGCCCATGTTGTTGGAGACCACCGTCAGGTCCTTCACCCCGGAGTCCCGCACCGCCTCGATCAGGTCAGCGGGGATCCCGCTGAGGCCGAAACCGCCGACCGCGAGCGTCATGCCGTCCCGCAGTACGTCCTGCAGCGCCGCCGCTGCCCCGGAGTTCACCTTTGACATTGCATCTCCTCATTGAGCCTTTGAGTCACCGGCTGCCGGAGCCCGAGGCCCGCCACCGTGATCCACTTTGTGGACCGTTCACCTGAAGAAGGAGCCTATGGTGTGGCCTGGAGCACTGTCAACGCCGGATTTGCGCTTGGACGGGTGCATTTTTACAGTGTGGACGGTAGGCTGATTGCTGTCCACATTGTGGATATTCATAGGGATTTACACGAGGAATTGCGAGGAAAATGATGAACTCCGTCCCCGTGCAGGGCGCCCAGGTGGTGAGCCGGGTCGCGGCCCTGCTCAGGATCGTGGGCCAGAAGCCGGACGGCTCCCCGCTGGTGGAGCTCGTGCGCGAGTCGGGCCTGACGCGACCCACGGTGCACCGGCTGCTCAGCTCCCTGGCGGCCGAGGGGTTCCTGGACCAGGATCCGGGCAGCGGCAACTGGGTCCTGGGCCCGGAGATCCTGCTGCTGGGGTCCGTGGCCTCGGCGCGTTTCCCCCTGGAGGACATCGCGAGGCCGAGCCTCCGGCGCCTGGCCGAAGAGACCGGCGAGAGCGCGTTCTTCTCCATCCGCCGCGGCAACGAGACGGTGTGCCTGCTCCGGGAGGAAGGCAGCTTCCCGGTCCGTTCTTTCGTGCTGCATGAGGGCGTGCGGTTTCCGCTCGGCGTGGCCTCCGCCGGCACGGCCATCATGGCCTTCCTGCCGGCGGAGGAGCAGGAAGAGATGCTCGCAAACTGGCAAGCGCACGCGGGCACCTTTGCGGCCGGGCACACCGAAGCGCGTGTCCGGGAGAACCTCGAAGCGACGCGGCAGGCCGGTTATTCGGTCAACCCGGGGCTGGTCCTGGAAGGCAGCTGGGGGATGGGCGCTGCGGTCTTCGACCAGCGGGGCCGCCCCGCCTGGGCGCTGTCCCTGACGGGCATCGAGCCACGCTTCCGGGAAGACCGGCGCCCGCAGCTGGGGAGGCTGCTCATGGATGAGGCCCACCGCATCTCGCTGCTGCTGCAGGGCTAGCGGTTCGGGGCGTTAGGGCTCACCGGAAGTCCCGACGTCGTGGGTCACAAGCTGCTGCCGTCCCGGGGCACTTTGGCGCGGACGCGCCGGAGTGTGGCGCCTCAGCGGGTTGGCCGGGGGCTCAAAGTGCCCCCGGAGCGCCCGCTATTCCACGATGCTGGCGGGTAGTGGCCAGCGCGGCGTCTCACGTGGGCTTAGAGACCGACCCGGGGCTCCTCGGGGCCCTGGCCCTTCCACCAGGTATCGAAAATCGTCACCGGGACCGTGCGCTTGTGGCGGGTCCGCAGGTACATCGCCTCGATCCGTTCCGCCGCGGCATCTGGCACGTCGCGGCCCTCGAGGTAGTCATCGATCGTGTCGTAGCCCAGGCCGAGTTCGTCCTCGTCGGTGCGGCCGGGCTTGTCGTCCAGGAGATCCGCCGTCGGGATCTTTTCCCAGATCCGGGCCGGGGCGCCGAGTTCGGCCAGCAATGCGCGGTTCTGGCGTTTGTTGAGGCCGAACAGCGGCAGGATGTCCGCGCCGCCGTCGCCGAACTTGGTGAAGAATCCGGTGACGGATTCGGCACCGTGGTCCGTGCCGATCACCAGGTAGTTGTGCTCGCCGGCCAGGGCGTACTGGGCAATCATCCGGGTCCGGGCCTTGGTGTTGCCCTTGTGGAAATCGGAGATGTCCGTGCCCACCGTCTTCTGGAACTCGTCCTCGAAACCGTCCACTGCAGCCGAGATATTGAATGTCCACTCGGTCTTGGCGCGTATGAAGTCCAGGGCAGCCTGGGCGTCGTCCTCGTCGTGCTGGACGCCGTAGGGAAGCCGCACGGCCACGAAATTCGCCTCGACCCCCTCAGCCTCGAGCTCCTCGACCGCCAGCTGGGCCAGCCGTCCCGCCAGGGACGAGTCCAGGCCGCCCGAAATGCCCAGGACGAAGCCCTTGGTGTGGGTGGCCGTCAGGTATTCCTTGAGGAACGCCACGCGCTTGCGCACCTCCCCGGCGGGGTCGATCCGGGGCTGCACGCCCATTTCCTCGATGATCTTCGCCTGGAGTTCACGCATGCCTCACAGCCTAGCCAGCGCTGTCAACAACGCTCAACTGTTGCGGCCGCGCCGGCCGGTGAACGAAGGCATGGGCGGCGGAAGGGCGCTACGTTCACGCACCGGCGCCACGCTTTCGCGCTAGCGCCACGCTTTCGGACCGGCGATGCGCAAAATTTCCTGCGCTACGGGGATTCCCGTCGCGCAGGATATTTTGCGCAGCGCCAACCAGAATGCGCCGCGAAATACCCCCTCCCGCGCCACCGCGTGCAGGCGTAGCGTGGGGCCATGGAGAAGACCGGATGCGCGGTGGTGGGCGGCGGACCTGCGGGGATGATGCTCGGATTGCTCCTGGCCCGGGCCGGGGTGCGGGTGACGGTGCTGGAGAAGCACGCGGATTTCCTGCGCGACTTCCGCGGCGACACCGTGCACCCGTCCACCATCCGGCTCATTGACGAACTCGGACTCGGCCAGGAATTCCGCCGGCTGCCGCAGAGCCGCCTGAAGAATGTCGCTATCCCGGTCCCGGGCGGGCCGCCCGTGACCATGGGCGATTTTGACGCCCTGCCGCCGCCGTACAACTACATCGCCATGATGCCGCAATGGGATTTCCTGAGCTTCCTCGCCGGCGCCGCAGCCCAGGAACCGGGGTTCACGCTGCTCATGAGCCACACCGCCACATCTCTGGTCCGCAACGGAGGCCGTGTCCGCGGAGTCCGTTTCCGGACCCCCGACGGCACGCAGGACGAACTCCTGGCGGACCTAGTGGTCGCCACGGACGGCCGCCATTCCGCCCTCCGCGCCGCGGCCGGGCTGGCGCCAAAGGAGTTCCCGGTGCCGTTCGACACCTGGTGGTTCCGGCTGCCCCGCTATCCCTCCGAAACGGGTGAGGTGGCCGGGCTCGTGCCGGCGTTCGGCCCCGGCGAGGCGCTGCTGGCCCTGTTCCGCAATGACTACTACCAGATGGGCTACCTCGCCGCGAAGGGCACCGACGCCCGGATCCGCGCGGAAGGCGTGGAAGGGTTCCGACGGCGGGTCGCGGCGCTCCGTCCGGACCTTGCGGACCGCGTTGATGCCATCGAGTCCCTCGAAGACCTCCACTGGCTGGACGTGCGCCTGAATCGGCTGCGCACGTGGCACATCAATGGGCTGCTGTGCATCGGGGACGCGGCGCATGCGATGTCCCCGGCCGGCGGCGTCGGAATCAACCTCGCCATCCAGGACGCGGCGGCGGCCGCCGAGTACTTGGCCCCCGCGCTGCTCCGGGGCCGGGTGACCACGGCAGACCTGGAGAAAGTCGAACGGCGACGGCGGCTGCCCACCATCATTGTGCAGAGCGTCCAGCGGATCATGCAACGCGCGATCTTCGTCCCGATCATGACCGGAAAGCGGACAAAGTTTCCGGCCGCGGCCCTTTTCCTCGCCCGGCACGTTCCGGCGATCCGCACCATCATTCCCCGCTTCATCGCCTTCGGTCCGCGCCCCGAGCACGCACCGGCCTTTGCGCGGCGCGCCCCGCAACACAGCTAGCAGAGGAACCGATCATGGGCCAACTGGTAGTCCAGGAATTCGTCACGGCCGACGGGTTCGCCGCCAACACCAACAATGAATTCACGGCCTACGAACTGATCGAAGGCGGCACCGCCGAGCTCGACCAGAGCCAGCTCGCGTGGCTCGAGACCGTCGACGCGATGGTCCTCGGGGCAACCACCTACCGGATGTTCGTTGAATTCTGGCCGACTCCCGCATCCGAGGGGGAGATCATTGCGCCGGCGATCAATGCCCTGCGCTGCTACGTGTTCTCCCGGCAGCTCCGGAACGCGCCATGGGGCGGATTCCCCGCGGCGACCATTGAATCGGGCGATGCAGTCGAGGCGATCCGCCGGATCAAAAGCGAGGTCGCTGGCACGATTGTGGTCTGGGGCAGCCTGACCCTGAGCGAGGCGTTCTTCGCGGCCGGCGAAGTGGACGCCGTGCGCCTCGTTGTCATGCCGGTTGCGACCGGCACGGGGCGCGGCGTGTTTCCTGCCGGCCAGGACCCGACCTTGTTGAGGCTGCTGAGCGCGAAGACGTACGACGCCGGGTTGATTGAGCTCGAATACGCCCTACAAGCGGGCCGGTAAGCCTCGGGCGCATGAGCGCGTTGGAGAAAGAGGCCTCCCACTGACATCTGGCCGCCCGCCGACATACAGGACGCTGGCTGGGAATCCGCGGCGGGCCGCCCACTAAACTGGGACCCATGACTGCCACCCGTGACTTCGCAGCCGACGCTGCCACTGCCCGTGCCCGACTCCTGGAACTGATCAAGGAACTGGCCGTCGTCCGCGGCAAGGTCATCCTCTCCAGCGGCGCGGAAGCCGACTACTACATCGACCTGCGCCGCATCACCCTGCACCACGAGGCGTCCAAACTGGTGGGACAGGTCATGCTCTCCCTGATGGAGGACGCCGGGATCGATTTCGAGTGCGCCGGCGGGCTCACCATGGGCGCTGACCCGGTGGGCACCGCCGTCATGCATGCCGCCGTCGACGCCGGCCGGCCGGTGGACGCGTTTGTGGTCCGCAAGGCGCAGAAGTCCTACGGCATGGGCCGCCAGGTGGAAGGCCCCTCGGTCGAGGGCCGCAAGGTCCTGGTCCTGGAGGACACCTCAACCACCGGCGGTTCCGCGCTGACCGCCGTCGAAGGCGTCCGCAAGGCCGGCGGCAACGTGGTGGCCGTCGCCGTGATCGTGGACCGCGACACGGGAGCCAAGGAAAAGATTGAAGCCGAGGCCGGCGTCCCCTACCTCTTCGCCTTCGGCAAGGACGAACTGGGCCTCAGCTGAGGCCATTCCCCGCTGACCTGCGCGGGTGGACGGGGTAGGGGCCGTGACCTATCATTTGTCGGATACCCGTCCGTTCCATTTAACTGGAGAACACGCGCCATGCTCCCGTCCGAAAAGTTGCTGAACAGCGGTGTGAATCGTGGTCCGGAAGGCCAGGGCCCCGAGATCTCGGTGGGCACGGTTGACCAGATCCAGAACCTGATCCTGGACAGCGCGGACTTCGAAGAGTTCCTGAACGAACTCGCGCGTTTTTCCGCGCACCAGGTGGCGGGCTCCGGCGACGACGCGCTGTGCGGAATTACGCTGCTGCGGGACCGCAAGGCCGCCACCATCGGGTGGAGCAGTGACTCCGCCCGCGAAGTGGACGAGATCCAGTACTCCCTGTCCCAGGGCCCCTGCCTGACCGCTGCCAAGGAGGAACGGGAAGTCTACGTCCCGGACCTTTTCGACGAGGACCGCTGGGGCCCCGATTACGCCGCCGCCGTCGCCTCGCATGGCCTGCGCTCGGTGCTGTCGGTGCCTTTCCACCTCCAGGGCGACGCCCAGGCGGCGCTGAACCTCTACTCGGATGTCCCGCGCAAGTTCGACGGCGACGTCGCGACCCGGGCCCGTGGCTACACCCGAGAGATCTCCCAGGCCCTGCGGCTGGCAGTCCGGTTCTCGCTGCACACGGACAGCGCCACCAACCTGCGCGCCACGCTGGAATCCCGGACGGTCATCGACATGGCGATCGGGATCGTCATGGCGCAGAACCGCTGCGACCAGGAAACCGCGGTCCGGATCCTCACCGATGCCTCCAGCAACGGCAACGTCAAACTGCGCGATATCGCCGCATCCCTGGTGCAGTCTGTGGGCGGAACGGCTACGAGGACGCACTACGAAGAGCCGGACCGGCGTCAGGCGGGCTGAACTGGCGCCCGCCTATGACTTGTGTGCAACCACAAGCGCGGATACCCTGAATGAGGTTGAGCCGTCGGCCATAGAGACCTTCTTTGGAGTACCTATGGACCAGACGTTGCAAGCCCACGTTAAACTCGATGTCGTTGCCGACGTCGTCCGGATTAGTGTCCGGGGGAGCCTCACGCAAGCCTCCCGTCCCTCCCTGATGCACATTATCCAGCGGGTTCGCCGCATGGGGATCATCTCGCACATTCGCGTCGACCTCGGCCTGGCCGCCTTCGTGGAATCATCGGCGCTGGCCGGCCTGCGCAACGACCTCAACGCGATCGACGGCGGGAGCACCGGCTCGGAGACCGCCGGCATGCCCGCCCCCGGCGGCGTCTCCCTGGAGCTGACCCCGCACCGCGACGATTCCGCCACACTGCCCGCTCTGGACATGTCCGGCGAATTCCTGGCCTCCGTGGATCCCTCGGGCACCCGCCGGCTGACCCGGTTCTCCGACGACGAACTCCTCGCCGCGAGCGACTCCGTGTTCGGCCTGCTCGACGATCCCGCTGACATGGCCCGCTCGGAACTGCTGGCGACCTATGACGAGATCGGCATCGAGATCAGCCGCCGCAAGGTCGGCCGCGAGCCCGAGCCGGCATAGCCGGCCGCGGCGCCGACCGCGCTCCGGGCTGCCCTTCCGTCTTCCGGATTAGTCCGGTTTCTCATCCCCGCCAGAGCGTGGATACGGTAGTCATGTGCCGGCCGAGATGGAACCGAACCATCCGCGAGGCCCCGGTGCTGCCGAGGCCCGCATGCTCCGCCGCGCCGTCGAGCTTAAACGGGTTTCCCGGCGCTCGTTCCTGATCGGCGCCGGGTCCGCGTCACTGCTGGCAGCGGACATGCTCTTCACCCGGCGTGTGCAGGACGACCGGCGTGTCACCCGGATCCTCGAAGTGCCCGATGATGTCGCCGAACTGTATTACCCCCACGCCAGCTGGATACTCTTCCCCGGCTACAAGACGGGCTGGGAAGAAGCCCTGTGGATCCTGAACGCCGTGCGAGGATCCCTCAACAAGAGGGGCCGGCTCGCCGCCGTCGGGTATTCCAACGAGGGGCTGGACATCGACGAGGTAGTCATTGCGGTTATCGAATACGTCCGCGCCCACAATCTCACCACCCTCTACTTCTACGGCCACAGTTTCGGCGGCATGGTGGCAACCCAGGTGGCCGCCAGGCTGCGCGAGCTGCACGGCGTGGAAGTGGCGTTCATCCTCCTCGACTCCAGTCCCGCGAGCCGGCACGACGTGTTGGACCAGAGCTGGTTTGAGGGCGTGGTGCTGCTCTACGAAAGCGGTTTCCGCTTCCCCACAGTGCTGCGCGGCGGCTACGAGCTCGGCGAGAGGATGCTGCACAAGAACGAACGCAGCTGGGGGCAGGTGGTGGACCAGACCCTGGAACAGCTCTCCCCGATCGCACCGTCCAGCGTGCTCATCCAGTCCGAATCCGCCTACATCTACCACTTTGAGCCCCGTCGTTTCGTCGGCAAACTCGGCGGAACGAAGATGGCGTTCATCGGCAACCCCGGGGACAAGACCGTGGACTACGAGACCGCCCGGGACACGTGGTCGCTGGCCTTCAAGGCCAATATGGCCTCGGATGACCTGCGCACCGACGGGGCGAGGCCAGAACACGCGAGCCCGGGCTGGAGCCCGTTCGTCTACCGGCCCATCATCGACAAACTCCAGGACGACATCTTCCCGCTGCCGGGCGGCGGCGGGAAAATGACCGCGTTCTGAGCGGTTTCCTCAGATCTGGTTCTTGAGGTCCGCCACGGAGTTCAGGATCTGGTTCGGCCGGAACGGGTACGCGGCGATGTCGTCCCGGTGGGTGATGCCGCTGAGCACCAGCACCGTGTGCAGGCCCGCTTCCATGCCGGCGATGATGTCGGTGTCCATGCGGTCACCGATCATGGCCGTGGTTTCCGAGTGCGCGTCGATCTGGTTCATCGCCGAACGGAACATCATCGGGTTGGGCTTGCCCACAATGTACGGTTCGCGGCCCGTGGCCTTGGTGATGAGGGCGGCGATGGCTCCGGTGGCAGGCATGGGCCCGTCCTTCGAGGGCCCGGTGGCGTCCGGGTTGGTGGCGATGAAACGCGCGCCGGCCAGGATCAGGCGGATGGCCATGGTGATGGCTTCAAAGGAGTAGGTGCGGGTCTCGCCGAGCACCACGAAGTCGGGGTTCTGGTCGGTGAGGATGAAGCCTGCCTCGTGGAGCGCCGTCGTGAGTCCTGCTTCGCCGATCGTGTAGGCGCGGTTCCCCGACTCCGAGCCGCGGACCTGGTCCTTGAGGAACTGGGCAGTGGCCAGGGCCGAGGTCCAGATGTTTTCCTCCGGGATTTCCAGTCCTGAGGAACTCAGCCTGGCCGCGAGGTCCCGGGGCGTGAAGATCGAGTTGTTGGTGAGCACGAGGAACCGCTTGGAGGTGTCCACCCAGCGCTGGATCAGCTCCGATGCACCCGGGATGGGCTGGTTCTCGTGGACGAGCACGCCGTCCATGTCCGTGAGCCAGCACTCGATTTCCTGGCCGCTGCGGTACATCGAGGCGAATGAACGTGCCCCGTCTGAATCGGTCCCGTGCTCGTCGCGCTGATCTGCCATGGTGGTCCTCCGCCGTAAGTGTGCCGCTACCTGCCACCCAGTCTAATGTTGAGGCGTGACTGAACCCGAGATCCCCGCCCCGTCCCTCCCCGCCGCAGAGGAAGGGCTGGAACCGAAGGCGGAGGTCGGCGTCGGCCCCTGGGAAGGCGAACTTCCACAGGGCGAGCACTGGGACCCGGACCTGCTGGCGGACGGCGACCGGCGCAACGTGGTGGACAAATACCGCTACTGGAAGCACGAGGCGATCGTGGCGGACCTCGACTCCAAGCGCCACAACTTCCACATCGCGATCGAGAACTGGCAGCACGACCTCAACATCGGCACCGTGGTCCGGACCGCCAACGCGTTCCTCGCCAAGGAAGTCCACATCATCGGACGACGCCGGTGGAACCGCCGCGGGGCCATGGTCACCGACCGCTACCAGCACGTCCGCCACCACCCCACCGTTGAAGACTTCGTGGCCTGGGCACAGGGGGAGGGGCTGGCGATCATCGGGATCGACATCTTCCCGGACTCCGTCCCGCTGGAGACCTACGAACTGCCCAAGGACTGCGTCCTGGTCTTCGGCCAGGAAGGCCCGGGCCTGACCCCCGAGGTCCACGAAGCGGCGCTGGACACCTTGTCCATCGAGCAGTTCGGCTCCACCCGCTCCATCAACGCAGCCTCCGCCGCCGCGATCGCGATGCACGCCTGGATCCGCCGCCACGTGTTCGGCCAGCTCCCGGGATAGGGCAGCTTCGCTGAGGCGGAGCCGCCGGGGCACGAGTGTTACACGGGCACAGTGACCGGAGACACTGCCCCGGCGCAGGAATGGCTAGGATGGTTCCTAGCCGACGAGGTTCCTTCCAGGATCACCAGCCCGTAGACGAAATTCACTTTAGGAGTCAGCATGCCCATTGCAACCCCAGAGATCTACTCCGAGATGATCGACCGCGCAAAGACGGGTGGCTTCGCCTTCCCCGCCGTCAACGTCACGTCCTCCCAGACCCTGAACGCCGCCATGCGCGGCTTCGCCGAGGCTGAGTCCGATGGCATCGTCCAGGTCTCCACTGGCGGCGCGGCTTACTGGTCCGGTGCCTCCACCAAGGACATGGTTGCCGGCTCCCTGGGCTTCGCGGCCTTCGCCCGCGAGGTCGCCAAGAACTACGGCGTCAACATCGCCCTGCACACGGACCACTGCCCCAAGGACAAGCTGGACGGCTTCGTGCTCCCGCTGCTCGCTGCTTCCGAGGCCGAGGTCAAGGCCGGCCGCAACCCCATCTTCAACTCGCACATGTGGGACGGCTCCGCCGAGACCCTGCAGGATAACCTGCGGATCGCCCGTGAACTGCTCGAGCGCACCGCTGCCGCCAAGATGATCCTTGAAGTTGAAATCGGCACCGTTGGCGGCGAGGAAGACGGCGTCGAGAACGCCATCAACGACAAGCTCTACACCACGGTCGAGGACGCGCTGGCCACCATCGACGCGCTCGGTTCCGGCGAAAACGGCCGCTACATCACGGCGCTGACCTTCGGCAACGTGCACGGCGTGTACAAGCCCGGCGGCGTCAAGCTCCGCCCGGAAATCCTCAAGGACATCCAGGAGCAGGTGGGCGCCAAGATCGGCAAGTCCAACCCGTTCGACCTCGTGTTCCACGGCGGCTCCGGCTCCTCCGACAAGGAAATCGCGGACGCCGTCTCCTACGGTGTCATCAAGATGAACATCGACACCGACACCCAGTACGCCTACACCCGCCCGGTGGTGGACCACATGTTCCGCAACTACGACGGCGTGCTGAAGGTCGACGGCGAGGTCGGCAGCAAGAAGCTCTACGATCCCCGCGTCTGG
>JBKPBZ010000285.1:0-7003 GCA_046727115.1 Actinomycetota bacterium
CGACACCAAGAACATGGCCAAGCTGACCGACGCGAATCTGACCGACGGCGCCCCGGCCAACTTCGCCACGAACGTCCTGGAGATCGCGGTCCCGCCGTCCAACCCGGCGTCGATCAGCACCTTCGCGGATCTGGCCAAGCCCGGCGTGAAGGTGGTGGTCTGCGCCCCCCAGGTTCCCTGCGGCGCCGCGACCGAGACGGTCGAGAAGGCCACCGGCTCCACCCTGGCGCCGGTCAGCGAGGAATCCTCGGTCACCGATGTCCTGGGCAAGGTCACCTCCGGTGAAGCCGATGCCGGGCTGGTTTACGTCACGGACGTCAAGACCGCCGGCGACCAGGTCAAGGGCATCCCCTTCGCCGAATCGGACCAGGCCGCGAACACCTACCCGATCGCCACCGTCGGCACGAGCCAGAACAAGGAACTGGCCGCTGCCTTCATCGCCGCGGTCACCGGCAGCGAGGGCAAGAAAGTCCTGAGCGACGCCGGATTCGGCACCCCGTAAAGGACCGCATGAACCGACGCAGCGGCACCGGGTACACCGGCATTCCGCCATGGATCTACGCCATCGCGGCAGCAGGGGCAGTCTTCGTCCTGCTGCCGCTTCTGGCCATGGTGGCCAAGGTCAACTGGCCGCAGTTCATCCCGCTGATCACCTCCGAATCCTCACTGACTGCCCTCGGCCTGAGCCTGCGCACGTCGGCAGCGAGCACTGCCGCCTGCATCGTCCTCGGTGTGCCGCTGGCACTCGTTCTTGCCCGGAGCCCATTCCCTGGCCAGCGGCTGCTGAGGGCCTTCGTCCTGCTGCCCCTGGTCCTGCCTCCCGTGGTGGGCGGCATCGCCCTGCTCTACACCTTCGGACGCCAGGGGCTCCTGGGCAGAAGCCTTGAACTGGCCGGCATCCAGATCGCCTTCTCCACCACCGCCGTCGTCCTCGCCCAGACCTTCGTCGCCCTGCCCTTCCTGGTGGTCAGCCTCGAAGGCGCGCTGCGCACCGCCGGCAACAAATACGAGGCGGTCGCCGCAACCCTCGGGGCACGCCCGAGCACCGTGCTGCGCCGCGTGACCATCCCGCTTGTGCTGCCCGGCCTGGTTTCCGGCGCCGTGCTGTCCTTCGCCCGCAGCCTGGGCGAATTCGGTGCCACCCTGACCTTCGCCGGCAGCCTGCAGGGCGTCACCCGCACGCTCCCGCTGGAGATTTACCTGCAGCGGGAAACCGACGCCGACGCCGCCGTCGCGCTCTCACTCCTGCTGGTCGCCGTGGCGGTTGCCGTCGTCGGGCTCTCCTATCGGCGCCCGCGCGTCGGCGCAGCACCGGAAGGGGTCTTCCGGTGACCTTTCAGCTGGACGCAACGCTCGCGGCGCGGGGCTTCGAGGTCTCCCTCAGCCTCGGGCCGGCCGAGACCATCGCCATCCTCGGCCCGAACGGTGCCGGGAAATCGACCCTCCTCTCGATCATCTCCGGGCTGCTGCGGCCCGACGCGGGCAAGGCAGTACTGGGCGGCAGGGTCCTGTTCGACCTGGCGGCCGACAAGAACATTTGGCGGGCGCCGCACACCAGGGGCACGGCGCTCCTGGCCCAGGAGGCGCTCCTCTTCCCCCACCTCAACGCCCTGGACAACGTCGCATTCGGGCCCCGCAGCGCCGGCGCGTCCAGCAGGGCGGCCCGGGAAACAGCCATGCACTGGCTCACCGAAGTCGACGCCGCCGACCTCGCCTGGCGGCGTCCAGGGCAGCTTTCCGGCGGCCAGGCCCAGCGCGTGGCGGTGGCCCGCGCCCTCGCCGCCGACCCCGAGCTGCTGCTGCTCGACGAGCCCATGGCCGCCCTCGACATCCATGCGGCCCCGCTGCTCCGCCGGCTCCTCAAGCGCGTCCTCGCCGGCCGCAGGGCCATCATCATCACGCACGACATCCTGGACGCCCTGATGCTGGCGGACCGGGTGATCGTCCTCGAGGACGGCCGGATCAGCGAGGCAGGACCCACCCGCGACGTCCTCGAAAGGCCACGCAGCCGGTTCGCCGCGGGCCTGGCCGGGCTGAACCTGGTGGCCGGCGCCGTCAGCGACGCCGGCGTCACCACCGCCGAGGGGATGGTGGTCGCGGGCCACCACGACGGCACCGTCGGCCCCGGGCAGGACGGCGTGGCGGTCTTTCCGCCCTCGGCCGTATCCGTGTTCCTCACCGAAGAGCACGGCAGCCCGCGGAACTCATTCCCCGTGAGAATCACGGACCTCGAGCCGCACGGGGACCAGATCCGCGTCCATGCCGGCGGCCTCTCCGCCGACATCACCCCCGCCGCGTCCGCCGACCTCGGCCTCACCCCCGGCATGACCGTCTACTTCGTCATCAAGGCTGCCGCCATCGCCATCTACCCGGCGTAGGCGCGGGCCGGGAGCCAGCGGGGGCCGCCAGCCAGCGGGAGCCGGCGGGGGCCGCCCGGGAGCGGGCCGGGGAGCGGCGCAACGGGTGTCGCGGCGGCGACAGGCTTACCGATGTTCCAGCCCGCGGAGTAGTCTCAGTGCCGGGCGCTGCCGGCGCTGACCGATTCCGGGAGAAGCCGATTCTGGCAGAAGGGAAAGCTATGACTGGGAAGTATGTAGCGACGTCGACCATCACCATCGAGGCGCCCGCAGGACGCGTGTGGTCCGTGCTCACCGACCCCGCCGCCATCAAGGAGTTCATGTTCGGCGCCGATGTCGTGACCGACTGGACCGTCGGCGGCCCCATTGTGTGGCGCGGCGTTTGGGACGGCAAGGCGTACGAGGACAGGGGCAGCGTCGTGGAGTTCGAACCCGGCCGGCGGCTCGTCGTCACGCACTTCAGCCCGCTGAGCGGCCAGGAGGATGTGCCCGGGAACTACCACACGCTCACCTGGACGCTCGAGGACCAGCCCGGCGCCACGGAATTCACTCTCTCGCAGGACAACAATGCAAGTGCCGAGGAAGCCGAGCACTCGAAGGGCATGTGGGACAGCCTGGTAAAGAGCGTGAAGGCGATCGCCGAGCGGGAATAGTCAGGCCTGAAGGATCAGGGCGGGAATAGCCGAGGCGGGAACAGCCGAGCGGGCCCGGGTGACTGTTCGGGCCGCGCGTGCTGGGCGGCCGTTGCAGGCGCGTCTCCGCTACGGCAGCCGCGACGGGCGCAGCAGCGTGGGGATGCCGGCCTGTCCGGGGTCCAGGGGCACGGGGCTGACAAGCACGGCCCGCCCGCGACTCAGCAGGCCGTTCGAGAGCGGCTGGCAGCGCACACCTCCCCGCCCGCGCATGGCGGCGTGCGCGCCCGGGGCCAGCATCCGGTCCATCCAGGCGCAGGGGTGGGCAGGCCGTCCGGCCCGGAGCCGGACCACGCCGCCCCTTGACTCGAGCGCGAAGTCATGGCCGAGCAGGGGAGCGAGGTGCGCGCCTCTAAGGACCACATTGCGCCGCGTGAGGAGCGGGTCGAAGGGTCCGGCTCCCAGCTCCTCTGCCATCGCTTCGAGGGCCTCAATGGAAAGCAGGGTGACGGCGGCGTCCATGTGCGCGGCCTTGCCGAAGAACCGGTCGCCGACGATGCCCTTGCCGGCCACCAGTTCCACCCGGTCCTCGTCTGTGGTGGGGACTTGGGCTGCACCGTCGCGGGCGCGGCCGAAGTAGGCGTGCGCCGGAGACACGAGGAGGTGCAGGACCTCGACGTCGTACCTGTAGCTTGCCGTCATGCCCTAAAACTATCCTTCATCGACGGGTCCGGGCACCTCGATGGTCACGGGCGGCGGGACCTCGATGATCGCGGGGTGGCGGCGGGGCCGGGGCATGGCGTCGCGTGGCGCGGCGGCGGCCGGCACCATGCGCGAAGTCGCCGGACACGTGCGGGTTCGCCGGAAACTTCCGGCGAGCCCGCGACTTTCCGGCGAACTCGGCGGGGCGCGCGGCGAACGCGGCCGTTTCCGGTGAAGTGGGCCGTGGGCCGTGGGCCGTGAGCGTGATGCCGCGGCGGCGGCCATGCCGGTTTAGGGTACGAGCACGATCTTCCCTTTCGCCGCGGTGCTCCCCAGCAGCTCATGGGCGCGACGAATCTCGGAAAGCGGCAGACGCTCGGCCACCACCGGGTGAATCTCGCCCCGGCGGAGCATCTCGAGCAGCGCGAGGAAGTCCGTCTGAAACCAGTCCTGGTGGTGGATGCGCAATTTCTGGATCCGGTAGGACAGCACCTTTCGGCGGGGTGACAGCCAGCCCCAGAGAGCGACTGTCCCGGTTGCCGCGTACCAGGCGATCACCCCCGGCCAGTTCTTGCGCCCATGCGCGATCGTCGCGTAGCGGCCGAACACGACGAGCCGTCCGCCGGGCCGGAGTGCGCGGAAGGAGCGCAGCGACAACGGGCCGCCGATTCCGTCGAGGGCGATGTCCACGCCGTCGCCGGTGAGCCCGCGGACACGGGCCAGGAAGTCCTCGTTCTGGTAGTCGATCGCCACCGCGCCCAGCCGCTCCACCGCGGCGCGGTCCCGGCCGGCGGCGGTCCCGTAGAGGCGGAGACCGGCCAGCGCTCCGAGCTCGAGGACGGCGGCGCCCACCCTTCCTGCCGCCCCGTGCACCAGAACGCTTTCCCCGGGCTTGGCCTTGGCCGTGCGGTGAAGCAGCTGGTAGGCGGTCATGTAGGGGAAGACGAGGCTCACGACTTCGGCCGGGTCGAGGTCCTCAGGCACTGCGACGGCGTATGCCTCAGGCACGCAGACGCGCTCGGCGTTGGCGCCCCACACGGTCAGCACTCCGACGCGGTCTCCCACACGTACCCGCAAGCAACCGGGCCCGATCTCATCAACAATGCCGACGAGCTCGTAGCCGGGCGTGAAAGGCGGCTTCGGTCCGCCGAGATACGTGCCGGCGCGCAACTGTGCGTCGGTGAACGAGACACCTGACGCCAGGACCCTGACGCGGACCTCGCCCGGACCTGGCCGTGGATCGTCGACCTCCACCACGGTCAAAACCTCGGGGCCGCCGAAGCGGTCGATAACCACACGCTTCATGGGCTCACTCTACGCTCGCCGCAAAGTCGGCACATCGGCCCCATGCCACGCCGTGAGGCCCTCTCGGGCACCTCGATGGTAACGGGCGTGGGGGTTCCGGCACCATGCGCGAAGTCGCCGGACACCTGCGGGCACGCCGGAAACTTCCGGCGAGCCCGCGTGTTTCCGGCGACATCGACGGTGCGGCGCGGCGAGCTCGGCCGGGGGGCGGCGGACCTCAAGACACCCATTGACACCCCCAAAGGGCCGGACTATTCTACAACCAAATGGTTGTAGATCAGCTCCAGGCCCAGCGTAGCGACGAAGAACTTGACCGCCTGTTTCAGGCGCTCGCCGATACGACCCGCCGGGACATCGTGCGGCGCGTGACCGTGGGCGAGTACTCGGTCACCGGGCTCGCGGCCCTCTACGCCATGAGTTTCGCCGCCGTCCAGAAGCATGTGGCGGTGCTGGAACGCGCTTCCCTTGTCTCCAAGGAGAGGCGGGGAAGGGAGCAGATTGTGCGGGCCAACCACGACGGACTGCAGCGGGCCCGCCGGCTGCTGGACGAGTACGAGGTCATCTGGCGGCAGCGGGCCGACCGGATCGCAGACCTTCTCGCCGAAACAGCCACCACAGAACCTGACGAGACAGAGACAGGCAACAGCGAAACCAGGAACACGCAAAGGAACAAAGCCGAAGGATAGGAAGGGTTCGTCATGACGGTTATCAGTTCAGTCAAGAATCTTGAGGCGCTGAGCCTCACCGTGGTCGCCGAGTTCGACGCCGGGGTCGGGCGCGTCTGGCAAATCTGGGAGGACCCGCGCCTGCTCGAGCGGTGGTGGGGGCCTCCCACATGGCCGGCCACCTTCGAGAAGCACGAGTTTGTCCCCGGCGGCGCGGCCAGCTACTTCATGACGGGACCCGAGGGGGAGAAGGCTCGGGGCTGGTGGCGGTTCACTGCCATTGACGCGCCGCACCGCCTGGAGTTCGACGACGGCTTCGCGGACGACAACGGCGACCCCGTGGCAGAGATGGGCACCATCCACGGTGTTGTGACGCTGGAGCCAATCGGAGACCGCACCCGAATGACCATCTTGTCCACCTTCGAGGCGGAGGAACAGATGGAGAAGATTGTCGCCATGGGCATGGAAGAGGGCATGAGGGAGGCGCTGGGCCAGGTCGACGCGATCCTGGCCGAGTCCGTCAACGCCTGACCTGCGTCTCTTGCGGACGACGGCGGGAATCTCCCGCCGTCGTCCGCAATGCCCTGTTCAGCCCGGTCCGTGCGGCGGTAATATGCCCTGTGGCATTCACGCACGGTTACGCGGCGAACGGCGACCTCCGCATGTACTACGAGGTCCATGGCCACGCGCTGGCCGACCAGCCCCCGCTGCTCCTGATCCCCGGCGGAGGATCGACCATCGAGACAAGCTTCGCCGGGCTCATCCCGGCGCTGCTGGCCGAGAGCCGCCAGCTGATCGCCGTCGACGAGGAAGGCCACGGCCGGACCGCGGCCACCGGCCGGCCGCTCACCGCCGAAGGCTCGGCTGCCGGCGTCAAGGCCGTGCTGGACGAGCTCAACGTGAATTCCGTGGATGTGCTCGGATTCAGCGCCGGAGGCCACACCGCGCTGGCGCTGGCCATGCGGCATCCGGAGCACGTGCGGTGCCTCATCGCCGCATCCACTTTCATCAGCCGCGACGCCGTGGGCGACGAGTTCTGGGAGGGGATGGCGAAGGCCACGCTCGATGACATGCCGGAGGCGTACAAGGAAGCTGACCGCCGGCTCAATCCGGAGCCCGGGCACCTCGAGCAAATGTTCGAGCTGGACCGCCAGCGGATCATGACCTTCCCCGGCTGGCAAGACGACGACTTGCGCCGCATCACGGCCCGCACCCTGGTGCTGTGTGCCGACCGCGACGTCGTCACCCCCGAACATGCCGTGCGGATGTCACGGGTCATTCCGGGAGCGCGCCTGATGATCGTCCCCGGCAGCCACGGCGACTACCTCGGCGAGCTGGCCGC